>JANOHQ010000160.1:0-5191 GCA_031406595.1 Chitinophagaceae bacterium | reverse complement strand
AAAGCCGCAGAGGTGACACCGATGATCATCGAGTATATCAAAGCCAACCCGCAATGGGAATTGTCGTTGCAGCTACATAAATATATTAATGTTCCGTAGAACTCCGTGGGAAGGTGACACCTTTTTAAAAGGTGTCACCTTCCCACGGAGTTCTACGGAACATTAATATATTTATGAAGCTGCAACGACAATTCCCATTGCGGGTTGGCTTTGATATACTCGATGATCATCGGTGTCACCTCCGCGGCTTTATCCCATTCGGGTTGCAGGTAGAGGCGGCAATGCGGTGCAACGAGTGCAGCGTATTTCTCTGCCCAGTCAAAATCAGACCTGTTAAAGATCACCACTTTTAATTCATGTGCCAGTGGGAGAACAGGTGATAGCGGTGCTTTGAATTTCTTGGGTGAAAGACAGATCCAGTCCCACAGACCACTCAGCGGATGTGCGCCGGATGTTTCGATATGGAGTTGCAATCCCGCGTCACGCAATTCTTCGGTAAGGTCATCCAAATTATGCATCAGCGGTTCTCCGCCGGTGATCACGACGATCCTTGCGGCTGTTTTTTTTATTTCCGCGATAAGATCACTGATCTCTCTTTTAGGATGTTTGCTGGCATCCCAGCTTTCTTTTACATCACACCACACACAGCCCACATCACAACCACCCAGGCGTATAAAATAAGCGGCTTTGCCCTGGTGATAGCCTTCTCCCTGCAGCGTATAAAAATGTTCCATTACGGGAAGCGGGACCGTTATTTTTTTTTCGGCGATCATCTCACGTTAATTCTTCAGTATACAGGATTGATATGTATTCTTCATCAACGCGGCAATGGTCATGGGACCTACACCGCCCGGCACCGGTGTGATCCAGGAACATTTCGGGGCCACCGAATCGAATGCCACATCACCCTTTAAACGGAATTTTGTTTTTCGTGAATCATCAGGAACGCGGGTGATACCCACATCAATAACAACGGCTCCTTCTTTTACCATATCGGCCGTTAAAAATTCGGGTTTGCCCAATGCAGCCACAATGATATCTGCCTGCAGGCAAAAGTCTTTTATGTTCGTGGTGCGGGAATGACAGACCGTAACCGTGCAATTGCCGGGATTGGTATTATTGCTCAGCAACACACTCATAGGGCGCCCAACAATATTGCTCCGGCCAATCACCACCGCATGTTTTCCCTGTGTCTCTACTTTATAATATGCCAGCAACAACATAATACCATGTGGTGTGGCAGGAATAAAACCCGGAAGACCCTGTAACATTTTTCCCGCGTTCACCGGGTGAAAACCATCCACATCTTTATCCGGGCGGATCGTATTGATCACGTTCTCATCCGGTATATGTTTCGGTAACGGAAGCTGCACGAGGATGCCATCTATATCGGGGTTCTCATTTAATTCACTGATCGTATCCAGCAATTTCATTTCCGATATATCAGCCTCAAACCGGAGCTGGGTTGATTTAAAACCTACCTCTTCACAGGCTTTTACTTTGGCAGCCACATAGGTTTCACTGGCCCCGTCATTCCCCACGAGGATAGCCACGAGGTGCGGTACTTTTTTCCCCTCCGCGGCAAGGGAAGCAACATTGATCCTGAGCTCATCCCGGATGGCCTGGGCGGCTTTTTTTCCATCTAAAATTTCCATGCCGCAAATGTACTACTTGTCTGACGGAGACCGTCAGACAAGTAGTACGAAACTGGTATTGCCCCAGCCCGGTGTGGGTCAATCTTTATTTTGAAACCCAATCGCATCTTGCTAACTTTCATGACAAATCCTGACTGCGTGCCAAGACAACTTATTTTATTATCTGCCCTGGTGCTGTCGAATTTATTTTTACAGGCACAGATACTCCGCAGACCCCTTGCCGCCGCTTATACCGGCTTCGGCGCCTATAGTTTAAATCATGTTGATGTCTTTTCCTTTACCGCCAACCAGGCATCCCTGGCACAGTTGAAGAACAGTGCCGCCGGGGCATACGGTGAGCGAAGATTTTTACTCAGCGAATTGAATAATTATACGGCGGTTATCGGTGTAAAGACATCTTCGGGGAATTTTGGCGTAAAAGCCAATTACTCGGGGTTCAGCGATTATAATGAAACACAACTCGGCCTGGCTTACGGAAGAAGACTGGGGAACAAACTAGATATCGGCGCGCAGGTCAATTATAATTCCATCCGGATCTCCAATGGATATGGCAATGCCTCTGCTATCAGTTTCGAACTGGGAACTATTTTTCATATCACGGAAAAATTACACGCCGGTATACAGGTGAATAACCCGGTGGGGGGGAAATTCGGGAAGGACCAGCAGGAAAAATTATCGGCCGTTTATTCACTCGGGGCAGGATATGATGCGTCCGAAAAATTACTGGTGAGCCTGGCGGTGGAAAAAGAAGAAGACCAGCCCGTGAATGTCAATGCAGGGTTTCAATACAAATTCATTCCACAGTTACTGCTAAGAGCAGGCATGTCTTCGGCTACTTCTTCTGCATGGCTGGGATTGGGATTAACGGTGAAGTCATTGCGTGTGGATATAACAACGGGGTATCATCCGCAACTGGGAATTACACCCGGGCTATTGTTGCTGTTTAATTTTAAACCCCCAACCCCTAAAGGGGATTAATGTAGAAATGGATAACAAGGTAAAATGTGAAAAAACCACAGGTTATATTATTTGTTTTTTGTTGGATTCTTTGTTTTCACCCCTTTAGGGGATGGGGTCAGGAAATTCCCCTAAGCACCGAACAGCAGCTGGAGAACCAGACCGAT
The DNA here is from genome assembly GCA_031406595.1 of Chitinophagaceae bacterium. Classification (GTDB taxonomy): domain Bacteria; phylum Bacteroidota; class Bacteroidia; order Chitinophagales; family Chitinophagaceae; genus JJ008. The sequence continues at coordinate 2,412 of JANOHQ010000160.1, read as the reverse complement.
GCCGACCAGGGAGAAACAGAAGATGATACCTATTTGCAGGAGCTGGACCATTTCCGGAAAAACCCCATCAACCTGAATGCAGCCGAAGCAGAGGAATTAAAACAACTAAGGATTGTGACCGATCTGCAGATCGCCAATCTGATAGCTTACCGCAACCTGTTTGGTAAGCTGATCAGTATTTATGAATTACAAGCGGTACCCGCCTGGGATGTCAATACGATCAGAAAATTGTTGCCCTTTGTTACAACGGACATACCTGTTTCACTGAAAGAAGAAACGGGTAAAAGATTCCGGGAGGGCGAGCACAGCCTGTTGCTCCGGGTGACACAGGTGCTGGAACGTTCGGATGGGTTTGATAAATCAACGACCGGTACAAAATACCTGGGCAGTCCGCAACGAATTTTTTTCCGGTACCGGTACACGTATAAAAATCTATTGCAGTTTGGATTGGTGGGGGATAAGGATGCCGGTGAACAATTCTTAAAGGGAGCGCAGAACAAGGGGTTTGACTTTTATTCCTTTCACCTGTTTGCCCGGAAGATCGGGATCATACAATCGCTGGCATTGGGCGATTTTTCGGTGAATCTGGGGCAGGGCCTGATCCAATGGCAGGGCCTGGCTTTTAAGAAAAGTGTGGATGTGATGGGCGTAAAGCGGCAATCGGCCGTGCTCCGTCCTTACAGCTCGGCCGGTGAATTTTATTTTCACCGCGGTGCCGGTATCACGATCCGGAAAGGAAAGATCGAGTCAACAGCATTTGCATCCTTTCGGAAATTCGGTGGAAATTTTGTGGCCGATACGGTGAACAACGAGGACTTTGTCTCGTCTTTTTTAACATCCGGTTATCATCGTACGCCCAGCGAGATAGCCGACCGCAACAATCTTTCGCAAACTGCCTTCGGCGGTAATATTATTTACCGTGGTAACAGCTGGCATATCGGGCTGAATGGGATCTATTATAAATTTTCGCTGCCGGTAGAAAAAAGGAGCGAACCATATAACCTGTATGCGATCAGTGGCGACAACTGGTACAACTTCAGCGTTGATTATAGCTATACGTATAAGAATCTTCATTTCTTTGGTGAAGCAGCAGCCGACAGGCATTTCAACAAGGCATTTGTAAATGGTTTATTACTGAGTGTTGACCCGAGAGTGGATATCTCTTTTGTGCAACGCACGATACACAAAGCTTACCAGTCCATCAACGGGAATGCTTTTACGGAGAATACCTACCCGACGAACGAGACCGGTTTCTATACCGGTATCGCGATCCGCCCTGCTATGGGCTGGCGGGTTGATCTCTATGGCGATATCTATAAATTTCCCTGGCTGAAATACCTGGTGGATGCACCGAGTCATGGACGGGATTATTTAGTGCAACTAACGTATACGCCTAACCGGCAAGCAGAAATATATACCCGGTTCCGGAATGAGACCAAACAATCCAACCAGTCTGATAACAGCACAGTCACTAATTTTTTGGTCAGCATTCCCAAACAAAGCTGGAGGACACAGGTCAGTTACAAGATCAGTTCTTCCATTACGCTCAGGAACCGCTTTGAGTTATTATGGTATGATCATAACGGGGTAAATAAAGAAAATGGGTTCCTCAGTTTTGCTGATATTATATATAAGCCGCTTTTGAAACCCTTCTCGGGGGTAATGCGCCTGCAATATTTTGAAACGGATGGCTATAACTCCAGGATCTATGCCTATGAGAATGACGTATTATATAGTTACTCCATCCCGGCTTTTTCCGATAAAGGGTTTCGCTATTACCTGAACCTGAACTACGATCTTTCGAAAAAGGTAAGTTTCTGGCTCCGCTGGGCCCAAACCATTTACCGGGATAAGAATACGGTAGGCTCCGGGCTGGATGAGATTCCCCGGAACCGCAAAACCGAAGTGAAGGCACAGGTGAGATGGCTATTATAGCCTGTTTTAGGCTTTGATTTGCAGATTTTTATTTTTTTTTGACCTGATTAAGTATTTGTTAAAAAAAAAATTACCTTGCGGCAGCATTTTTAAAGGCATTTGTGTCTTTAATATCACCCTTACCCTTGAGAATTGACGGTTTCCCTTGATAATCAATGCTTTTAAAATTTAAAAATTAACGTTAACATGAGAAAAATCGCATCACTGTTTACGATGCTAATGCTCTTTTCTGCATTGGCATTTGGTCAGAACCGGACGATTTCCGGTACTGTGACCGATGAAAAGGGCGACGCTTTGCCCGGCGCATCTGTTACTATTAAAGGTAGTAGAACAGGTGTTTCTGCCGATAACACCGGCCAATTCCGCATTTTGGCTAAGACAGGTGACGTCCTGGTAGTATCGGGTGCAAGCCTTGAGACTACGGAAGCAACTGTCGGATCAGGCAGCACAATTACCATTTCTGTGAAAAGACTGGTT
>JANOHQ010000145.1:0-4126 GCA_031406595.1 Chitinophagaceae bacterium | reverse complement strand
TCGCCACGATCTCTTCCTCACTCCATTTTACCATCTTCTTGCCTGTATTATAGGAATAGGCTTCTCCTGTGCGGGCAAACAATAAGCGGAGAAAATCATAGATCTCGGTGACCGTTCCTACGGTAGAACGGGGATTCTTGTTGGTGGTCTTTTGTTCGATCGAAATGACCGGGGACAAACCCGTGATCTTATCAACATCGGGGCGCTCCATATCGCCGATGAACTGGCGCGCATAAGCACCGAATGTTTCCATATACCGCCGCTGACCTTCGGAATAGATGGTATCAAATGCCAGTGAAGATTTGCCACTACCACTGATACCCGTGATGACTACCAGCTTGTTCTTGGGGATGGAAATATCAATATTTTTCAGATTGTGCACCCTTGCACCAAATACTTCAATGAATTCTTTGTTTACGGGGGGGGTGACAATTCCATTATTACTTTTTTTAGCCATATAGTGTCTGCGAAGATAAGAACAACCTAAGAATGAAATTGTTGTGCCCCCGGAGACTTGCTGGTATTGGGTTTGGTTGTACCCAAATTTCGAAGTTATCCACAAAAAATTGTTTTGGCACAGTATTTTGAAGTAGGGTCCCGAGTATCAATTCATTCATTAAAAATATTTACTTATGAAAAATGCCATTGTTATAATGGGTGGAGCCGTTTTGTCTTTACTGACCGTATCCGCCAGTGCCCAGGAAACTCCCGTACAACCCACGCAGCCTGCGCAACCTGTCGTAAAAACATGGGAAGCAAAGAGCAATCCTACAGTTGATTCTATCCAGTCGAAATATACAGGGCAGTATATTGCACCGAAAGCAGCTATTACTTCTGCTGATATTTTCCCGGTGATCGGCAAATACGAATCTGCTACTAATCCTGACGCAGCCAATGTTACCATTGCACTTGATGAAACAAACAAGGGTATCGTGTGGATCGATGGCCTACCCCAGGGAAGGATCAAAGCGATGCTAAGAAAATCTCCGGGAACCTATAAGATCCCTGCTCAAAAAACAGCCGATGATAAAGCGGTAGAAGAAGGAACATTGATCTTTGATAAAGAGACGAATACCTTAAGTATCGCTATCGGTAAAGAATACAATGCCGCTGATCCTGCTGCCGCATTTGCGGTTCCTGCGATCGGTGATCCTACACCTCTTCCCAAGGAAGAAACCAAAGTGAAAGATGGCAAAGTAAAAACTAAGAAAAAAACAGTGCCCGTGAAAAAAACATGGGTGTATACAGGAACAAAAGTGGCAACTGAAACAGTGGCCAACTAAGATATATCAATTGGGACGGTTCATTACAGTAACAACAAGAGCCCCGGAAATTCCGGGGCTCTCCTTTTAAAAGCTTGACTGATAATAGAAAAATACAGGAACACCGATAACCGGAGGGGAGGGATGAACACGGATGAATTCTGTTTACAGAATTTAAATCCGTGTACATCCCTGCCGGTGGCAGAAACCTTATCTGTGAAATCCGTGCTTGAATTCAAACAGCTTCTTAACTTAGCAGGATAAACCATCCCCATGTTCAGTCTGTTTAAAAAGAAAGTAGGCGAGATAAAGATCACTGAAAAGATCGTTATCAGTGAAAGGGCGAAACTTCAAGCCATGCAGGCATACTGGCAGACTGATAAGAACACGGTCTTTATTTTCTGGTTTGAGGAGACGATTCGCCAGGCAGAAATTTTTTTTGCCGGGCAGGCAACCGGCAATATCCCGTTGCTTACTGCAAGGGAAGCTGGTTCTCACCGGCTGGCAGGGCAAACAGCGGTATTTGGCGAGCATCATCCTTTGTTAAGTAAGGAAATGGAACTCTATGAAAGGCTGGACCTGGGATCGGTCGTAGTCTTTTCCTCCCTGAACGAACCCCTATTCAAACATTTCGGCGGCGACAAGATCATCCAATTGATGAAACAACTGGGGATGAAGGAAGACGAGGTGATCGAGCACAATATGATCAGCAAGGCCATCCGTAATGCGCAGGAAAAAATAGAGAAAAAGGTCAGCGTTGAACAATCCGCCCGTTCGCAAAAGGACTGGATCGAAAAAAATTTACCGGCCGGATAACCTTTAGCAACCTGCATTACAGGGTTTTCCAAACAGCTGTTCGCAAAAAATTTATCATTTTTGATTTGGAAATTTGAAAGACTGTCCCCTATCTTTGTTCCAGTTCTTTATAACACTTATCAAGAAAGGCAGAGGGTAATGGCCCGATGAAGCCTTGACAACCTCCCTTCGCTTCGCTCAGGATGACAAAAAAAGAATTTGTCATCCCGAACGGTAGTGAGGGAAAGGTGCCAATTCCATCTCTCGTTTGAAACGAGGGACAGATAAGTCAGATTAAAAGCTTCAACATCTTCGACACAATATATTGAAAGCTCATCTGATTTATCGGGTGAGCTTTTTTCATTTCACCCTCTCCTTAAGGAGAGGGCCGGGGTGAGGTGCTTCCCGATAGTCTTTCTTGACAAGTGTATAAGGTTCTTAACAATCTTAATCACTGTCTTTGTTCAAAGAACAAAGTATTAAAACAAGAAAGATGAGTAACAACGCAACACAACTGATCCACAGCATTCCCGTAGACCCTTTGACAGGAGCTTTGGCTGTTCCGATCTACCAGACATCCACCTTTGTACAGGAAGCACCGGGTGTAAACAAGGGATATGATTATGCCCGCACGGGTAATCCCACAAGAGCCACGCTGGAAGATATCATTGCAAAGCTGGAGAAAGGTAGTACCGGTATCGCATTCGGAAGCGGTCTTGCCGCAATTGATGCTGTTCTGAAACTCCTAAAAACAGGTGATGAGATACTGGCGGTGGACGATATCTACGGAGGAGCTTTCCGGTTATTCACACATATTTATGAGAAGTTCGGTATCACGGTGAATTATGTGGACACCACCAATGCCGAAAACATTTTCAATGCAGTAACCCCGAAAACAAAACTGATCTGGATTGAGACGCCTACGAATCCAACGTTGAAAATATCCGATATCGAAGCGATCGCTAAAATTGCAAAAGCCAGTGGGTGTTTACTTTGCGTGGATAATACTTTTGCTTCACCCGCCTTACAACAACCTCTTTTACTGGGAGCTGATATTGTAGTTCATTCAGCCACCAAATACCTGGGTGGACACAGCGACCTGATAGCAGGGTTGGTTGTTACGAGGCAAAAGGAATGGGGTGATAAGATCAAATTCATCCAGAACGCCAGCGGTGCCATCCTCTCTCCTTTTGACAGCTGGCTGGTGATACGTGGTATTGAAACACTGAATCTACGTATCAAACAACATTGTGCAAATGCACAAGTGGTTGCAGAATTTTTAACAACACACCCGGCTGTTGATAAAGTGTACTACCCCGGTTTGAAATCACATGTGAACCATGCCGTTGCCACAAAACAATCAACAGGATATGGCGGTATCGTTTCCTTCACATTAAAGAACGATACGGAAGAAGCTGCGACAGCTTTTGTCACATCCACACAGTATTTCAAACTGGCGGAAAGCCTGGGTGGTGTAAAGAGCCTGCTCTGTCATCCCGCCCAAATGACTCATAAATCCATTCCGTCTGAAAAAAGAAGAGCAGCCGGAGTAGCCGACAGCCTGATCCGTTTATCAGTAGGCCTGGAAGAAGCCAATGACCTTGTCGCCGACCTGGAGAATGCGTTTGTCCGTGTGTCCGAAACAAAATTGAAAACTGAAACAGTCAACTCCTGATGGAAACACATAAACAATTAACGATCGGGCTTTTTGGTTTTGGCGTGGTCGGCGAAGGGCTTTACAAAGTATTGCAACAAACTCCATCACTAAAAGCGACGATCAAGAAAGTCTGTATCAAACATTTCGGGAAGAAACGAAATGCACCCGCCTCTCTTTTCACCACGGACAAGGATGAATTGCTGAATGACCATGACATCAATGTCATCGTGGAAGTGATCGATGATGCCGATGCAGCATTTGCGATCGTGTGTACAGCACTGAATAATGGCAAGGATGTGGTCAGCGCGAGTAAAAAAATGATCGCGGAGCATTTGCAGGAATTACTCACCCTCCAGCAACAAACCGGGCGATCCTTTTTATACGAACCAGCCGCCTGTGCTTCCATACCGGT
>JANOHQ010000124.1:0-6138 GCA_031406595.1 Chitinophagaceae bacterium | reverse complement strand
CTTATCTGGAAACATATCGGGACAATACTTAATTCGGCAGGCATGACTTATCAAAACATTATTTCTCTTCGCTTTTATTTAGCAGACCCGTCCTACGATGAAGCGAATGTTCAAATACTTATGAAGTACTTAGGTAATCATGCTCCAGCCCGTACTGTATTTTGTTGCCAGTTATTGGAGAAAAAATGGAAACTGGAGATAGAGACAGTTGCGGCAAAATAGTTGACTCAGGTACTATAGCCTGGCATATACTGCACCTGTCAACTACGAATGAATATGGGAGTGCTGATATAAAACTATCGCTAACTTTTAAAATCTTAAAATATGAAACGTTTACTTTTACTTTCATTATTTATTTTAGTTGCTCAGATATCAAACTCGCAGTGTATTCTGGGCGACGCTCTTAAGGCTCAATTGGTCAAAGAGTGGGAAATGGCGAAAGTCATGACCAATGAATACCTGAACGCAATGCCTGCCGATAAGTACAGTTTCAAAGCCCAGGATAGTATACGCAGTTTTGCACAGCAGATGCTGCATCTGGCGCAGGTCACTAATGCGATGATATCCAATGGCACGGGAGCCGACCGGATTTTCTCACCACTAAGACGTCTCGAGAAAAGCCCAAGCGCCCAGGTAAAGGACTCTGTGTTCTATTATGTAAATGCCAGTTATGATTTTGCCATTAGCGCCATAAAAAAATTAGATGCATCGAAGCTGGAAGAGAAAGTCAAAGACCGGGCTTTAGAATTAACAAGATTTGCCTGGTTGCTGAAAGCTTTTGATCATCAAACGCATCATCGCGGACAAACCACTGTTTATATTCGCCTTGTTGGAATAAAACCACCGGCTTGGTTGGAATAAAACCGCCAATTAAAATTGTTTTGATAGTAGATTAACTCAAATAATTATCGCAGTCAACCGCCCTAAAGCTTTACCAACAAAACCAAATTGATCACCAAAATGACAAACAGGTTTCGATTAATTATTGGTAAATTTTCGTTGAATCCCAGGCGTCTTTTCCTCCTTGACAGTTTGGGCGCATTGCTGACAGCATTTCTTAACGGTGTAATTCTTACAAAATTCCAGGACCTTTTTGGAATGCCCCCAAAAGTGCTTACCATTTTATCGGCAATTGCTTTCACTTATGCTACTTACTCGATTTGCTGCTATTTTTTTATTGGTCAAAATTGGCGGCCTTATATGAAAGCCATTGCGTTTGCCAACCTGGCTTATTGTTGTCTTACGATTGGATTTGTATTCGCCTATTACCCGAGTACCACCATTTTGGGGTTGAGTTACTTTTTGGCCGAACTCATCGTGATCATTTGCTTGCTGGTTATCGAACTAAAGACAGCATCCTATAACGCTGCCGGGAATTGATGGTAATAATGGGGTCCAAAATCTGGTAAAAAGAATATAATTTCAACCAGCCAGTGACACCAACCTCACAGTTTTACGTGATTTGTCATATTTTACCAGTTTTAACATGATTTCCCACATTTTAGTACAATATTTCGCACCTTTATTTGTACAAAATAACGACGAATGCAAGCTGTATCAGTATCTCAACTACGATCGAATTTTAAAAAATACCTGGACGATGTCAGCAACTCGGCCGACGTTATTATAATTCCCCGGACAAGCGATGATGATGCTGTCGTTATCATGTCCCTCAAGGAATATAATTCGCTGAATGAGACAGGCCATTTACTATCTACAAACGCCAACAGGTTAAGATTACAAGAATCCCTCCATCAACTTAAAGACGGGAAGACTAAAAAATTCAATTTTACAGATAAGTCTAAAAAATGAATTTTTGCTTAAATAAGATTAAAAAGGGTTTGCGTCAAGACGAATTACAGGTGAACACAAAAATGTTTTATTATCCAGTGCTGTTTTCATTACGATTAATAGTTCCCTGGCAATGAAGATCGATTATTCGGTACTGTCTCACCCGATCCTTCGACTATACTCAGGACTATCGGGTGAAACACTACTGATTATTCGAAAGTGATCAATTTGGCCGGGATGGATTAAATTTACTCATCCAACATCAGACAACCCATGACCATTCAACAAATAGCCAAAGCCTTCTCCAACGGCCAGTTTGAACCAGCCTACCCTTTCCTGGCAGAAAATATCCAATGGACCGTTGTCGGCGAGAATTATTTTGACGGCAAAAAAGCGGTGATGGAGAACTGTGAACAAACCTCGGCTTATTTCAGGTCAGTAACCACGAATTTCAAAACGATCCATATCATTACTGATAAAAATTTGGTAGCGATCAGCGGAACCGCCGAGTTCCTGCGGGATAATAAAAAAGTGGCTTTTATTTCCGCCTGTGATGTATATGAATTCAATGACAGGAATCAACTCCAAACAATCACTTCTTACTGTATACCTGATAAAAAATGAAAAAACTGCTTTTATTACTTTGGATCATCCTTAGCCTGGCGGGTTGCAGCAACTCCCAACCCACTACTAACAACAAACTTTTCACGGGTGATATCCGGGCTGATTTGAAAAGCCTGATCACCGCCGGCGATCATACGGCTGATATTATGGATGGGGTCATGCAAACACCACGACAGGTTTCCCTGACAAAAAAATTCCAGGATGCGGTTCAGAAAAACTATGACTGGTTTCTCGATTATATGAAAACCGTTCCCGATGGTGAACCCATACCCTGGCATGAAAAACTCGGTGTCACCAAAACAGAATATGAAGAATTAATGGGGTATATGAATAATATCGAGGTCATCTCAACCGGGAAAGAAGTGATCACCTGTACAATAAAAGACGATATCATCTCTTTTAAGTCCCATGGGAAATTAAGCGATTTTGATTCCCTGAAGATCGATTTGAAAACCAATACGGTGATACTTGGGCAATACAGGCTGCCCTTCTCTGATAGTTCCAACATCACCAATGACAAAAATGGTTTAAGAAGTAAATGGAAAGGTTATACCTGGAAAATGGAAGAACCCAAAGGGCTCCAATTGGAAGACCTGAATGATCTTGAACATTTAGACTACAAACAATATACTTTTACTATCGGAAGGCTGGAAAAGAACGGGAAGACCTATATGAGCCTGAAAGGCCGTGAAATAGAAAGTGGGGAAAAATTGGTGGATTTCGAATTACCCGTAATTTTTTAAAGCTGCCAATATTTCACCACAGCAACAACGTATGATTCGTATCATTTCTACTATACTGCCCCTCGTGGTTTTTTGTTTGACCACATTCTCCGCAACCAGCCAGGAGAAACCAAGGGCACGTGACCTGGGGATCACTTTTGATGGCACGACGGGGAAAAATAATTCGATCACCGATGTGCCGGGGGTGGAAGTAGGTTATAAAACCCTGGTCAGTGGTTCCGGGAAATTAGTCTATGGCAAAGGACCTGTACGTACAGGCGTAACCGTGATATTACCCAAAGGCAAGAGCAATAACGCTTACCCTGCCGCCTGGTTCTCACTCAATGGTGATGGGGAAATGACCGGTCTTCCTTATGTACAGGACTATGGTACCGGCTCCGGACCGATCGGGATCACCAATACCTATAGTGTGGGCGTAGTAAGAGATGCGATCGGCGAATGGTGTTTTAAGAAATTCTCCAAAGGCGAGTTCATTGATTTTTCATTTGGACTACCCATTGTAGGCGAGACCTTCGACGGGATGATCAATGATATCAACGGGTTTCATGTAAAGAAAGAACATGTCTGGCAGGCACTGGACAGCGCGGCGGGCGGGAAAATAAAAGAAGGCAATGTAGGTGGTGGTACCGGGATGGGTCTCTATGGTTTTAAAGGGGGCAGCGGGACGGCTTCCAGAGTTTTTATGATCGATTCTGTTCAGTACACATTGGGTGTATTTGTACAGGCCAATTTCGGCGGCAGAAAGGAATTTGTTATAACCGGTGTACCTGTTGGGAAAGAGATCACCGAGAAAAAATCGATCTATAATACCACCCCGCAAAAGAAAGACGGTTCTATTATCGTTATCGTGGTCACGGATGCACCCCTGCTGCCCGGTCAACTGGAACTGGTAGCCAAAAGAATAACGCATGGAATAGCCAGGACAGGAACTTATTCGCATGACGGTTCCGGCGAGATCTTTCTTGCTTTGAGTACAGCAACACCCGGGTATAATGATAAAGGGACAAGGGAAGAATGGAACGTGATCCCCAAATGGTTGCTGGATCCTGTTTTCAAAGCAACCGTGGAAGCCACCGAAGAAGCCATCATCAATGTATTGATCGCCGCGGAAGATATGGAAGGGATCAATGGCAACAAGATATTCGCCCTGCCACATGACCGTTTAAAAGAAGTGATGAAAAAATATAACCGCTAAAGTCCGCAATTATTTAACCAGTTATATTCAATGACCGAATACCTTTTTTCTTATGGTACACTCCAGGCAGAAAAAACACAGCTGGAATTATTTGGCAGAGTTTTGCAGGTCTCCCCCGATCATTTGCCCGGTTATACCATCCGGGAAGTAGAGATCACCGATGAAACTTTTTTAGCACGTGGCGAAAACCCCGTCCAACGTATTGTATCCCCTTCTGTCGACAAAAATGATATGATCAAAGGAACTGCGCTTTCCGTCAGTATGGAAGAACTGCTTATTGCGGACCGATACGAACCTCCCGGTTATACAAGAGTCAAAGTGATACTCGGATCGGGGAAAGAAGCCTGGATCTACGCGGCTGACCAGTAGTGGCAAAGGAATTCAACCGGGTTAGTGATTTTTTCCGCCTGTCATTTCGCATTAACGGCTTTCAATACTGTGTTAGCGGTATCAACATCCGTTTAACCGGTGCCTGTGCAGTCCGTATTCTCATGTAAGGGTCTACGTACTAAAATAAAACTCTAATTTTAATAGTCGCACCACCGGGCAGACATTAACTATTAAACCCAGTAACCAATGACCCTCTCTTCCCTCAAAACATGCCTGGTCTTCATCAGTATAATTTTACTAACTGCCTGTAAACAAAAAAACAGCTCTCCTTCCAGGGGCAAGATCAGCGAAATGGATCTTCGTCGCGGTGAACTTATTTCCTGTGGCCCTCCCGGTACAAAATTAGGTTCCATTGATTTCGCCAGTTCCTGCGGGGACAAAGAGAATTTCAGCCTGGGCATCAAGCTGCTCCATTCATTTGAATACGAGGAGTCCGAAAAAGTATTTGCCGGCGTCATTGATAAATATCCCGATTGTGCCATGGCCTATTGGGGAGTAGCGATGAGTAATTTTCACCCTTTGTGGGCTCCTCCCACCGAACCGGAATTAAAAAAAGGTTCCCGGGCGATCGGAATTGCGAAAACTATCAGCTCCAAAACGGAAAGAGAATCCGCTTATATCGATGCGATCGATGCGTTTTATAAAAACTGGGAAAGAACCGATCACCGCAGCCGCTGCCTGGTCTATGAGAAAGCAATGGAGAAACTGAATACAAAATATCCCGATGATAAAGAAACAGCGATCTTTTATGCACTGGCACTGACCGCAGCAGCTGACCCTGCCGATAAAACGTTCGAAAAACAAAAAAAAGCAGGTGCTATTTTAAATGCTCTTTATCCCGGTCAACCCGATCATCCCGGTGTGGTACATTATATTATTCACACCTATGATTCGCCGGAACTGGCAGAGCTGGGTTTACCGGCTGCGAGAAAGTATGCATCGGTAGCCCCTTCATCAGCACATGCCCTGCATATGCCTTCACACATTTTTACAAGGCTGGGACTTTGGGATGATTGTATTAATTCAAACCGGGCTTCTGTTTCTTCTGCACAATGTTATGCAGAAGAAGCGGGTATCAAAGGCCATTGGGATGAAGAACTGCACGCCCTTGATTATCTTGTTTATGCACACCTGCAAAAAGGAGAGAATGACCTTGCCAGGGAACAATGGGATTATTTAAAAACCATTAAGGAAGTCTCACCTGTAAATTTTAAGGTTGCTTATGCATTTGCATCTATTCCTTCACGTTACGTGTTAGAAAATAAACTTTGGAAAGAAGCAGCCAACTTAAAGATTCATAATGATATATTCAAATGGGAAAATTATCCCTGGCAGAAAGCTATTATCCATTTTGCCCGCCTGCTGGGCTTTGTACATACCGGAGCTATTGATTCA
>JANOHQ010000111.1:0-8764 GCA_031406595.1 Chitinophagaceae bacterium | reverse complement strand
GCCGCCTCGTTCGGGTATGATGCAGCGACCACTTACAGCATCCAGTTGTCAAAAGCAGGAACAAATTTTGCATCTCCCGCAACCACAACCGCAGTGAACATGGGAGCCGCATTGACAAAGACTTTTACAGTCGGAGAGTTTAACGGAAAAATGCTCGAGATCATCGGTGATGGTGTAGCTACAGGGATCGAGGTGAGGGTTAAATCAGATGTAGGTTCAGGTGTAGCACCGATCTATTCTAATGTGATAACGATGACGGTGACAGCCTATCTCGATATCGTAGCCTACACGTATCCTGCCGCAATGAATATAGCAGGTAATTTCCAGGGATGGGATCCTCCCACAGCACCACAGATCACAAACACACGTAATGGTGGCTATGGTGGTTATGAAGGTTATATCATCTTCACCAACGCTACTCCTGCATTTAAAATAGTAAAAGGAAATAACTGGGGTGCCGGTGATTTTGGTGGTGCAGCCGGAGTGTTAACAAACGGTGGTAGCGATATTACGCTCCCAAGTGGTGGTGCGGGTATCGCGGGACTATACCGTCTTCGTGCTAATCCAGTAGCGATGACATATAGCTTTGATAAGATCAACACATTTGGTATCATCGGAAATGCTACAGCGGGAGGTTGGGGCGCCAGCACAGCCATGACGTTCAATGCCTCCAATGGTTCCTGGTCGATCACCGATAACCTGACCGTAGGCGAAATGAAATTCAGGGCAAACAACGACTGGCCGATCAATTTTGGTGATAATACACCGGCAGACGGCAAACCTGAATACGATGGTAATAATATTCCAGTTACGATCGCAGGGAACTATACCATCACCCTCAATATAGGCATCGGGGGTAACTACTCTTACAAACTGAAGAAAAACTAATTTTGTTTATCAATAAAAGAAAACCAGGCGGCTGTCATGAAGATGATAGCCGCTTTTTAGTTTTAGTGCAAAAATTACGCAATGCAAAACATGCAAAAAAAATTACTGATCGGTTTCTTCCTCTGCATTCTTTTCAGTTGCGGCAAATCAGGCTCGGGTAGCGGCGGAGGCATCGTAACCCCACCTGCACCTGCTGTTCCTTTTGCCAAGGGTGCCGATATCAGCTGGCTTACCGAAATGGAAGCCGCCGGGAGGTTGTTCTATAACAGCGCCGGAACAGCACAGGAATGTATCCAGTTATTAAAAAGCCTGGGAGCCAATTCGATCCGTTTACGGGTATGGGTGGATCCGGCAGGTGGCTGGTGCAATACAGCCGATGTTCTCGCCAAAGCCATCCGTGCAAAGAACCTGGGAATGCGGATCATGATCAACTTTCATTACAGCGATTCCTGGGCCGACCCGGGTCAGCAAAACAAACCCGCCGCATGGGCGGCACAGGATTTTGCCACACTACAAACTTCCGTCTACAATCATACATTCAATGTACTTACTACCCTTAAAGCAAATGGCATAACACCGGAATGGGTGCAGGTAGGCAATGAGACCAATGACGGCATGTTATGGCCGACAGGTAAAGCTTCTCTGAACATGGCCAACTTCGCTGCGCTGGTCAACAAAGGCTACGATGCTGTAAAAGCAGTGGATGCTTCCATCAAAGTGATCGTACAGATCTCCAATGGTTTCGATAATAGCTTATTCCGCTGGATTTTTGACGGGTTAAAGAACAATGGCGGTAAATGGGATATTATCGGGATGTCGATGTATCCAACTCCTGCCAACTGGTCATCCCTCAATACACAATGCCTCGGCAATATGAACGATATGATCACACGTTATGATAAACCCGTTATGATCTGTGAAGTGGGAATGAGCTGGGACCAGGCCGCCGCCTGTCAATCATTCATCAGCGATCTTATTACCAAAGTAAAATCGCTCCCCGTCAACAAAGGATTGGGTTTATTCTACTGGGAACCACAAAGCTATAATAACTGGAAAGGATATACATTGGGTGCATTTGACAATAACGGCAAACCAACTGTCGCTTTGAATGCATTTAACTAGGATCAGCCCGGTTATCTTACTTACTATTTAACTTGCTGGTATGAAATGAGCCCCAAAAAATATTCATTTAATACACCAGCTGTAAATGAATATCTTTTTTGACGAATTCTATGCGGCAAAAATTTAAATAATATTATTCACATGAAACAAACAGGCCTTTTATGGATGTTATTCCTGTGCATGTCGTTAATGGCGACTGCCCAAAGACAAAAGATCAGTTTTGACAATAGTTGGAAATTCCATTTCGGTCATGCCGCCAACGCGGAGAAAGATTTTAATTACACGATCTCCAATATATTTTCCAAATCAGGAGCTGCTGTCAAAACAGCTATCGATCCGCGATTCGATGACAGTAAATGGAGGGCATTGGATCTGCCGCACGACTGGGCCGTTGAATTGCCCTTTGTCAATGTCGACAATTTTGATGTGATGGCGCATGGGTACAAGCCCGTAGGTGGTCTTTTCCCGGAGACAAGCATCGGATGGTACCGTAAACATTTTGTTGTTGCCCGGGCGGATTCAGGATCCCGTTTTCAATTGCAGTTCGATGGCATTTTCCGCGATGCGAATATCTGGGTCAATGGTTTTTATCTTGGTAATAATAAAAGCGGGTATGTGGGGGAGAGTTATGATATCACCGACTATATCAACTTCGACCGGAATAATGTGATAGTTGTGCGGGCCGATGCTTCGCAATACGAAGGATGGTTCTATGAAGGTGCCGGGATATACCGGCATGTATGGTTGAATAAGACCAATAACCTGCATATCGAGCAGGACGGCGTTTTTGCTCATACTACCTTCAAAGGAGATGTGGCGACTGTTTATATTGAGACATCATTGAGGAATAAGAACCTGCAATCTTCTTCCTGTACCGTTCATTCCTATATCACAGACAGGGCCGGCAAAAAGCTGGTCCAGTCGAGGGAACAACTTGTAACGCTCAATGTCAATGGCGCAACAAGGATCAAACAGGATATGATCATTGCCGGGCCGAGGCGTTGGTCTTTGGAAGATCCTTACCTGTACCGGGTGGTGTCTGTCATCAAACAGAATGGAAGAGTAGTCGACAGCGTCAAACATCGTTTCGGGATCCGCCATATTGAAATAAAACCCGACGGCGTTTTTTTGAACGGTAAGCATGTGAAACTCCTGGGTGTAAATAACCACCAGGATCATGCGGGGGTAGGCAGCGCCTTACCGGATTATTTGCAATACTATCGCATCCGCCTGTTAAAGAACATGGGGGTGAATGCTTATCGTACCAGTCATAATGCACCGACACCTGAGTTATTGGATGCCTGTGATAGCCTCGGCATGCTGGTCATGGATGAACAACGCTTACTCAATAGCAGCCCCGAATACATGAGCCAGTTCGAACGACTGATCAAAAGAGACCGTAGCAGGGCATCAGTATTCATGTGGTCGATCGGCAATGAGGAAGGTTGGATACACACCAGCAGTGTGGGTAAAAGGATCGCCCAAACTTTTATCGCCAAACAAATTGAATTGGATCCTACAAGGACTTGTACCTATGCTGCAGATGTGGCGAATGTATTTAACGGGATCAACGAAGTGATACCCGTACGAAGTTTTAATTACCGGCAGTATGCCGTAGCTGATTATCATCGCGATCATCCGGATCAGCCTATCATTGGGACAGAGATGGGAAGCACGGTCACCACAAGAGGTATTTATCAGAAGGACACCGTCAAAGGATATGTACCCGACCAGGATATCACCGCTCCCTGGTGGGCCAGCCGCGCGGAGGAATGGTGGAAACTCGCTGCCGTCAACAATTTCTGGTTGGGTGGTTTTGTTTGGACGGGAATGGACTACCGCGGAGAACCTACACCTTACCAATGGCCGAATATCAATTCGCATTTTGGTATTATGGATATGTGCGGGTTTCCTAAAAATATTTATTACTACTACCAGAGCTGGTGGACCGATAAAGATGTGCTGCATATTTCACCGCATTGGAATTTCCGCGATAAACAGGCAGGATGGAATAAACCAGTGGGTGATTCGATCGATGTATGGGTGAACAGCAATGCAGACAATGTAGAACTGTTCCTGAATAAAAAAAGCAAGGGGAAAAAGGACATGCCGCGAAACGGTCACCTCAAATGGACGATCAATTATGAATCCGGCACACTGGAAGCGGTGGCGTATAAAAAAGGAAAACGAGTGGTAGAAAAAATCGAGACAACGGGTATGCCATTCGAAGTGGTGGTAACGCCGTATAAGACCACGATACTGTCGGATGGGAAGGATGCAACCGTGATCAACATAAGCGTAGTTGACCGTGAAGGACGGGAAGTTCCGGACGCAGATAACCTGGTCCGCTTTTCTATTGAAGGCGATGGAAAAATAATCGGCGTGGGGAATGGTGATCCGAGCAGTCATGAACCCGATAAATATGTACCGGGTGCATGGCAAAGAACTTTGTTCAACGGGAAATGCCAGGTCATCATTCAATCCGGGACCAAACCGGGGATGATCAAATTTGATGCAAAAGCCACCGGGCTTTGGGCGGGTGGTACGGATATTCAAACCATTTCGCCGGAGAGTGTGGCAACGATCACGGTGGATCCGGAATATCCTGTGTCTTTTCCCCCGGCCAAAAAAGAAGTCGATAAAATGTTGGGTGCCGATATTTCTTTTTTACCAGAACTGGAAGCAAGAGGAATGAAATTCTCGGACAAAGGGGTGGAAAAAGATGCGATACAGATATTAAAGGATCATGGATTTAATTATGTACGGCTCCGGATCTTTAACGATCCTGCAAGAGATAGCGGCTATTCGCCCGGCAAAGGTTTTTGTGATCTCGCTAATACAAAGAAAATGGCAAAGCGGGTGAAGGACGCAGGAATGAAGCTGCTGCTGGATTTCCACTACAGTGATTACTGGGCAGATCCCGGGAAGCAATATAAACCCGCGGCCTGGAGAAGCGCTTCTTTTGAAGAGTTGAAAAAGAAGGTATATGATTTTACGAAAGATGTGATACAGCAATTAAAGGAGCAGGGAACTACACCGGACATGGTCCAGGTCGGCAACGAGATCAACCATGGTATCATCTGGCCCGAAGGGAATGTCAGTAATTTCGATGGACTGGCGCAACTGATCAATGCCGGCACAGCAGCTACGAAAGCCGTGGACCCTTCCATCACTATGATGCTGCATGTGGCACTGGGCGGGCAGAATGATGAATCGGTTTTCTTTATTGATAATATGATTGCCAGGGGTGTGTACTTTGATGTGATCGGGGAATCCTATTACCCGAAGTGGCACGGCACACTGGATGATCTCCGGGATAATTTGAACGACCTGGTGCGTCGCTATGGAAAAGATGTGATCGTGGTAGAGTATTCCCATAAAAAAGAAGAAGTGAACAGGATCGCATTCGGAGTCCGGGATGGAAAAGGAAAGGGAACCTGTATCTGGGAGCCTTTAAGTACCTGGGAAAAAGTATTTGATAATAACGGGAAGTCGAATGAATTGATGAACCTTTACGATGAATTTAAAAATCAATACCTGGATAAATGATGTGGGAGGTAAAAGAGAACAGTATACCCGTACCGTTACAACAGTTTGTAAACCCGGGAGCAATCGTAGTGCGGTCACCGGGAAGGATCAACCTGATCGGGGAGCATACGGATTATAATAATGGCTTTGTATTGCCTGCAGCTATTGATAAAGCGATCTATATAGTAGCGGAAAGAGCTCCCGGCAATTTGATCTCGCTGCATGCAGTTGATTTTAATGAATCGGTTGAAGTAGAGCTGGAGGCTATAAAGCCGGTGCCGGGTCACTGGTCAACCTATGTACTGGGAGTAGTTGACCAATTGAAAAAAGGAGAGTATGCAATAGCAGGATTTCGATTGTGGATCTATGGCGATGTTCCCCTGGGAGCAGGATTGTCTTCCTCTGCAGCGGTTGAATGCGGAACTGCTTTTGCCTTGAATGAATTATTCAGCCTGCATATCCACAGAACGGAGCTGATCCGGATATCCCAGTTGGCCGAGCATGTTTTTGCTGGTGTGCAATGCGGTATCATGGACCAGTTTGCCAGTATGATGGGCAAAAAAGATCATGTAATAAAACTGGATTGCCGCTCTCTTGACTTTGAATATTTCCCGCTGGAATTACCGGGGTATACCATTGTATTGTTTGATTCACAGGTAAAACATTCCCTGGCATCTACTGCTTATAATGAAAGGAGAAGGGAATGCGAACAGGGCGTGCAATTGTTGCAGGAGCAGTATCCGGAAGTGAAAAGCTTGCGGGATGCCACCGTTTCGATGATCGAAGACTCGATCGACTCCAACCATATCATTTATAATCGCTGTAAATATGTTGTAGAAGAAAATGACCGGGTACTCGGCGGGTGCAATGACCTGCTGAACGGGAACCTGGAAGCTTTTGGGAAGAAAATGTTCGCTTCCCACAAAGGATTGAGCGAAATGTACGGGGTTAGCTGCAGGGAACTGGACCTGCTGGTGAAAACGGCCGGCTCTATGCCGGCTGTGATCGGCTCCCGTATGATGGGAGGGGGTTTTGGTGGTTGTACCATTAATATCATTAAAGAAGAAATGGTGAACGAAGTTGCCCAAAAGACTGGTGAGCAGTATCACACAACACTACAGAAAGAATTGAAAACATATACTGTTGAAATAGAGAATGGAACTTCTTTGATAAACCAGTAACTGCAATATGAATAACATACTCCAAACCAGCGATTACATTGTATTCCTTACTTATTTCTTTATCGTTGCCGCCTATGGATGGTGGATTTACAAACGGAAGAGATCGTTACAAACAAGCTCAAAAGATTATTTTCTTGCGGAAGGATCGCTGACCTGGTGGGCCATCGGGGCCTCGCTGATCGCTTCCAATATTTCTGCGGAACAATTCATCGGGATGAGTGGCAGCGGTTTTAAAATGGGTCTTGCCATTGCTTCTTATGAATGGATGGCGGCATTAACCCTCATCATCGTTGCCATATTTTTCATGCCGGTCTACCTGAAGAACAAGATATATACCATGCCACAGTTCCTCAACAAACGTTACAACGGAACGGTGGCCATGATCATGGCTGTATTCTGGCTCATGTTGTACGTGATCGTAAATCTTATGTCCATCCTCTACCTGGGGGCACTGGCCATTCATGGTATCTCCGGTTTGGACCTGACCCTTTGCATTGGCTTCCTGGCCGTGTTTGCGATCGTCATCACGCTCGGCGGTATGAAAGTAATTGGCTATACGGATGTGATACAGGTTTTCTTTTTAGTATTGGGGGGATTGGTGGCTACCTATATCGCGTTGAATTTGGTGGCAGAAAAATCAGGGCAAACAGGATTGGTTAATGGATTCAACTTATTGACTACCCAGGCCAACGATCATTTTCACATGATATTCAAAAAAGAGAATAGTAATTATATGGATTTGCCGGGGCTTTCAGTGCTGCTGGGCGGGTTGTGGATCGCTAACCTCAACTACTGGGGATGCAACCAGTATATTACACAACGTGCGCTGGGAGCCAGTCTGCCGACTGCACGCAAGGGATTGTTATTTGCCGCGTTTTTAAAACTACTCATGCCGGTGATCGTTGTATTACCGGGTATCGCAGCTTATGTCCTGTATCAAAAAGGAATGTTCCAGACAGAGATGCTCGATTCCAATGGGATTACGGACGTAAACAAAGCCTACCCGTCCCTGCTTAATTTATTACCCGAGGGTTTAAAAGGATTGTCCTTTGCCGCACTCACGGCAGCGATCGTTGCCTCGCTTGCAGGCAAGGCCAATAGTATTGCCACCATTTTTTCGCTGGATATTTATAAGAAAGCGATCAATAAGAATGCGGACGATAAGAAGCTGGTAAGTGTGGGCAAGATCACTATTGCCATCTCCATGATCATTGCCGTTCTGCTGTCGCTGGCGATCGGTGAAAAACTGATGGGAGAAGGAAAACAGGGATTCCAGTACATACAGGAATATACAGGCTTTGTCTCGCCAGGTATCTTCGCCATGTTCATCCTGGGCTTTTTCTGGAAGAAGACAACATCCAATGCCGCCTTATTCGCCATGATCGGTGGATTTATTTTTGCGGTGTTTTTTAAGTTCCTGCCACAAATGGTGGACCTCTCTTTCCTCGCCAGCACCGGTTTTTCCAAAGCAAATGCAGCAGGCGTTTTTGAGATTCCCTTCCTCGACCGGATGGCGATTATCTTCCTGCTTTGTATCATCGGCATGTATTTCATCAGTATTAGGGATAACCGCAGGGGTATCAAACCCAATGGACTGGAAGTTGATAAAACCATGTTCAAAGTAGATACACCATTTGCGGTAGGGTCGCTGATCGTTTGCGCAATACTGATAGCATTGTATACAATGTTCTGGTAGACCTCACCCTCTTGCTTCTCCGCCGGTTGGCGGATCGCAATGACGGAGAGGGAGTACTCAATGAAACAAATAATCAATATTAAATGCAAAAGCCGCCTCAATCCTTTGACTAGCTCAGGAAGAGACGGCTTTTTTGCGTTAGCCCTGACGTAAGAAAAACTTCCGTTACAATTTTATAAAGATGGCGCTGGCCAACTGGTTGGGTGACTGCACGATGAAAGTGTACACACCCGGCGTCAATGTAGCCAGTTCAAAATTCCAGGTATTCGGTCCTACGTTCGCATTGCGGGTATAGGTCCGGACCATTTCGGTCAGGGAGGCATCATCAATCGTGAACTCGCGCGGCTTC
>JANOHQ010000007.1:0-2072 GCA_031406595.1 Chitinophagaceae bacterium | reverse complement strand
AAGTATTGCCATCCATCTGTTGGTCTTTTGCGTATAATTTGCCGTTAGCAACCGCCACAAGCGAATCAGGTACAAGTACCTGCAACATCGCACCATTATCAGGTTCATCGCTTTGATGATCCTTGCAGGGATACCATACGCTGGCACCTAATCCCTGGCAGGCCACCGTCATCCAGGGACGGCCCATCGCATCTTTTGCAAAGATCCAGCCACCATCCCAGGGTGGGTTCACCGCCTGGCGTGGTTTGCCATGGTAGTATATTTTTATGGAGTGAAGCGATAGCGCTTTTTCTTTTTTCACTAAGGTCTTTGCCACTGTGAAATTAAAATCGCCGAAATCAACCAGATAAACATTGCCATCTCTTTTGAAGGTAAGTTTTTTGCCTTTGAAAATAATGCTATCGATAAGCATCGGCTGTTGCAGGTCAATCTGCATCTTTTTATTCTTACCCTCCTGCACAACGTCAAAGCTAAGTTGATTCCATCCTTTGATGGTCTTTGCTGTGTAATCAGGTTGTACATAAATATTATAATGTGAAGCATCCCACCAGGCCCTTTCCGGGGTGATGCTGCCGCGCAGGGAATCCTGCTGGCTGAATTTCCCTTTTTTATTCAGCGGTTGGGCACAGGCGGGCTGAAAAATAAAAAAAGAAAAATATAAAATGGACAGGCGGGTAACGTATTTCACAATGCTATGTTTTGTTAATGTAAATTTAAGCCCTGGTTTATAAGATGAAAGTTAAAACTAATTACATAAAGTGGGCTTCCCTTGCTGTAGTATGCCTGTTTTTTACCGGCTGTTACAGTAAAAAAAACAGCGAAGGCAGGATATTTCATTACAATGAATTTAACGGTATCGCCTCCCTTGACCCGGCCTTTGCCAAAAACCAGTCCATCATGTGGTCTTCTCACCAGTTGTTCAACACGCTGGTGGAGATCGATGACAGTCTCCATATCGTTCCCTCGCTTGCCAAAAGCTGGAGTATTTCCGAAGACAGGACCACTTTTACTTTTCACCTCAGGGATGATGTTTTTTTTCATGACGACGCTGCATTCCCCGGCGGAAAAGGGCGGAAGATGACGGCAAGAGATGTAGAGTATAGTTTCGCCCGGATCATGGATAAACAAACCGCCAGCCCCGGCGCCTGGATATTCAACCGTAAAGTAGATACACTCGAAGCATTTAAAGCGATCGACGACAGCACTTTCCGGTTAAAACTGCTGCGGCCCTATCTTCCTATCCTGGGGATCATCTCCATGCAATATTGCTCGGTAGTGGCTAAGGAAGCCGTTGATAAATATGGTACAGATTTTCGCCGTCACCCCGTGGGAACAGGTCCCTTCCAGTTTGTTGCCTGGGAAGAGGGGCAGGCCCTGGTATTAAAAAAGAATCCCCGCTATTTTGAAACAGACAGCGCTGGCAACAGGCTTCCGTATGTGGACGGGATAAAAGTTTCATTCTTCGACAGCAAGGCAACCGAGTTCCTGTTATTCCGGCAAAAGCAACTGGAGTTTATCAATGATATTGAAGCCTCGTTCAAAGATGAAGTGCTGACCAAGAAAGGAACATTGCGGAGTGAATGGGATAATAAGATCGTGCTACGCACCAATCCTTACCTCAATATCGAATACCTGGGTATACTGGTCGATTCCACCAATGAATTGGTGCGCAATTCGCCCATGCGGATAAAAAAGATCCGGCAGGCGATCAATTATGGTTTCGACCGCCGGAAGATGATCCTTTACCTCCGCAATTCACTCGGCACACCGGCGGAGTCGGGATTTGTTCCTATGGGACTTCCTTCTTTTGATTCATCGGTAGTGAAAGGTTATCACTATGACCCGGCAAAAACAAAATCATTGTTGGCCGAAGCGGGTTTTCCGGGAGGAAAGGGTTTGCCCACCATCAAACTACTCACCGTTGCGATCTATGCGGATATGGCCAATTTCATCGCTAAACAACTCGAAGAATCGGGTATACCGGTACAGGTGGAAGTGATACAGAAATCATTGTTGCTCACCAAAACATCCACATCTACGGCTGCTTTCTTCCGGGCTAGCTGGATCGCGGA
>JANOHQ010000078.1:0-8468 GCA_031406595.1 Chitinophagaceae bacterium | reverse complement strand
TAGAACGCGATGGCCTCGTCATAGTCTTTTACTACAAGGGCGACATGAGCCAGTTCTTGTTTCATGCCCCGAAGATCGGAACTTATCGATCATTTCTTATCCAATCTAATTGGACCGGTCTCTCAATTCTTTTCAGACAGCTCTTTTAATTTTTCAAGCGCCAGCGGCCATGTTTTTTCAAAATATTCTTTATGAGTTTCGGCCATATCTAGTTCTACCAATATCTCGGTCGCACCATTTTTTTCAGTAAGAGTATAGTTCTCGTGAGCCCCGGCCCATACTTTTACTGCATCACTGGTAGTATCTTCCACACCCGCTTTTACTTCACCCAAGTGTTCGAAGGACATATATTCATTGGGACGGTTCGCGGCTACCTTGCTTACCATGCCGCCGCTTCCACCAGGGCCTAGGAACAGTACTTTTGATCCTACTTTCCAGTTATCGGTTTCTGCATAGGATCCTTCACAAAAAGGAGTGGTCCATTCTCTGTAATTGGTATCTTCCCATAAGGACTTCCATACTTTTTCTTTTGGGGCATTGATCGTAGTGCTGAACTTTAATTTTTCCATGAGGTTTTTTTTTAATGTTATTTTTTATCAATAGCGGTCATGATCTCTTTAATAATACGGGAAAGTTCGCTCTTGTTTTTCGTGGCTTCAGTTTTGTCTTTAAAGTAGACCAGGCGGCGGTCTTTGTAGTCTCCCTGCAAAAGGACTGATCTTACTTTTACAACAGCGGGGTGATGAAAGACCAGCAGGAGTTTATGTATTTTGTAAGGTCCAAACGTTACAATATCTTCCTTATAATAATAACTCGGAGCATTCCATTTGATCCGCTCGTTCAATTTTGGGGAGACGGACCGGATAATCTTCCGGACAGCTTCGATATCGCTTTTTGCTGCGGGATCAAGTTTGGCAATATAATTTTTTACCTGTTCTCCGTCCGTTGATTTAGTGGATCTTACTGGTTTCGTAGCCGGTGCTTTTTTACTCGTCGTTATTGCCGTTTTTTCTGTGTTTTGCTTCACCCTGAACTTCACGATTTTTGTAATCAGTGACGCAGGAAGAGGCTTGTCCAGGGGGAATTGTACCGAACCCTTAGCTCCTTTGTACACGGATAATTCTTTTTTGAATGTGGCGATACCGCCTGCGCCGGGATAGAAGCCAATATGATTTTTATAGCCACTGAAATGAACAAGATTTCCTTCCAGTTTAAACGTGGGTATACCGTAACTGATACACTCTTCAGCTTTTGGGGCAGCTTTGCTGATAAGCGATCGTATTTGCTCCAGCTTTTGCCGGGTTGCTACAGGAAACACTTTGATATGATCATCAATCGTTCCGCCTTTGATCATTGCACTCATCGCCATAGTATTATTTTTCAAGATTATTCTTCATATTCACCAGGTTTTGTACCATATCTTTTCCCAGCATTTTATCCAGTACGAGGTTCATCAGGTTCTTCGGGAATTTATTTATTCCATAAAAGCGGGTATTGATGATCGTTTGCCCGTTACCAGCATCCTTTACGGTGGTCAGCGCATAGTTTGTGTCTTCAAAAGGTTTTTTAAAGCGAACCTCTGTTTCTATACTTTCTCCTTCGTGGATCTTTTTTATTTCCTGTTCCCCGACCCCCACATGCTTATTGTCACTTTTCCAGGCCGATGTAGCGCCGACCGTTCCGTCGGTACCGGTATATACTATCTGGACATTGGGATCCTTCATTACCCATACACTGTATTTCTCCTGGCTCTTCAGCATCCGGGCATAGTTGAAAACATCAGCTTTTGCACGGTTGATCGTGATCTCTCTTTCAATGCTGAATTCTTTTTTGGTCAGCAGGGCAATGATCAGCAGGAGAGCGATCAAACCACCAATGGCTAAAAGAATGGTGATGATAATGTTCATGTAGTTGGTTTTAATTCTTACTAAGCTAATTATTTTCCGGCTTTTTTATCCGGAGAAAAAGAAAGACCATTTGCTGACAGGGCTTTTTTCAATGCGACTATTGTAGTAGGGCCAATGCCGTGCAGGGCTGCAATTTCGCCCGGACTGTATTTTGAAACCTGTTTCAAGGTGCTTATACTGGCGTTTGCCAGGGCCCGTTGAGCGGGACGGGAGAGCTTTACGGGAAATTCTTTATTCGTTGCCATATTTCCGCTTTAATAGATACTATGATTGAGTATTTTCATTTTTATCATAATGCAGGATCCACTGGTTCCCGAACTTATCCGTCAGGTCGCCGAATAAAGCGCCCCAGAAGCTGATCTCCAACGGGTGCGTGGTCTCGCCACCGGCAGATAGTTTTTGATAAAAATTCCTGATCTCCTCCTCGCTGCTGCAATTCAACATCAGGGACATAGCTGTTCCCCTGATCAACCCCTTTTCTCCCACCATATCCGATGCCAGTAATACCAGGTTTTGATTGGTAAGAGTAGAGTGTAAAATGCTCTCTTTCATTTGTGGCGGCATTTTTTCAGCAAGCGGTGACTCGCTAATGGTTTGCATCGTCAATGCACCACCCAGGCAATCTTTATAAAAATTCATAGCCTCCCGGCAATTGCCACTAAAGGTCAGGTAGGAGTTGATCTGTGTCATACAGTTTGTTTAAGAGTATGGAAAATATTTTTCAGTTGCTTTGTATGCCGTTGTGTATGTGCCAGCCAGAAATGGAGCCATTCCAGCCTGGTAAGGAAACCAAAACTTGGAAATTCAAACGCCGTGCAAAGCAAGGAAAGATCGGTACGGAGCACACTAAGCATTTCTTCCCTTAAATTCTCCAGCGTACTGAGCAGTTCTTCTTTTTTATGATTCGTCGATCCGGGTAAAATAAATTCCGGTGACTGCATCCTGATATTGAAATTTAAGAACAGGTCTTCCAGTGCTTTTATCTTTTCACCGGGGTCTCTCCCGGGTTCCTCCACCGGGCTCCCGAGGAATGCCGTCATTCCCGTTAATGATTTAATGATATGTTCTGTCACCTGCCCTCCGGTCCAGGATCCTTTGAAGGGAACAAGATTTAATTGTTCTTCGCTAAAAGAGAAAAGGATATTACCCAGTTCATTGAATGTGTCGTTGATTTTTTTGTCAATTCCTTCTTTCATTTTGTCCGATTTTCAACACAAACATAGCGACAGGAAAAAGAATGGAAGGGCGGTAAAAACGACAATTCAAAGGGTTGTTTGCGACAGGAGACTTGCTTACATTTATCTGATGAAAAATGTATCGATCCTTGTTCCGGAAACAGCCGTTATCGAAGCCATTGCTGATCCCCGCTATATGTTCAAAGCGGTAAACCATTTCCTGGAGAATGCAGGTAAACCTGCTTTGTTCAATGTCAAACTGGTCGGGATCACCCGCGAAGTAAAACTGGATGACAGCTTATTTTCCGTTCACACGGATCAATTGCTGGACGATGTAAAACAAACCGACCTGATTTTTATTCCTGCGCTTAGCGGTGATATGGAAAAAGCGCTGGAGCTGAACAAACCCATTGTGTCCTGGATCGTTGACCAGTATAAAAATGGGGCAGAAGTGGCCTCGCTTTGTGTCGGTGCTTTCTTACTGGCATCGACCGGTTTGCTGAATGGAAAAAAATGTTCGACCCACTGGAACTCGGCCAATGAGTTCAGGAGAATGTTCCCGGAAGTAGAACTGGTGGAAGGTAGTATCATTACGGAGGAACATGGATTGTACTCAAGTGGCGGGGCCAATTCCTACTGGAACCTGTTGTTATACCTCGTGGAAAAATATACGGACCGTCCAACGGCGATCCTCGCCTCCAAATTCTTTG
The DNA here is from genome assembly GCA_031406595.1 of Chitinophagaceae bacterium. Taxonomy (GTDB): domain Bacteria; phylum Bacteroidota; class Bacteroidia; order Chitinophagales; family Chitinophagaceae; genus JJ008. The sequence goes on along the minus strand of JANOHQ010000078.1, from coordinate 4,676 downwards.
CGATCGAGATCGACCGGGAGAGCCAGGCAGCTTTTATGATGTTCAACGGGCAGCGGGGACATGAAGATGATGATATAAAAAAAGCACAGGATTTTATAGAGAAGAATTTCCAGGATAAGATCACGGTGGACCAGTTAGCCGGCTGGTGTGCAATGGGCAGGAGAAGTTTTGAGCGCCGGTTCAAGAAAGCAACCAATAATACGGTCGTCGAATATATCCAGCGGGTGAAAATGGAAGCAGCTAAAAGAAGTTTTGAAAGCAGCCGCAAGAATATCAACGAAGTGATGTTCGATGTCGGTTATACCGATACCAAGGCTTTCCGTACCATTTTTAAGAAGATAACCGGGTTGACGCCGATCGAATACAGGAACAGGTATAATAAGCAGGCTTACGTGAATTGAGCATTCTTCGTTCAGACCTCACCCTCTACCTCCCTCTCCTTGAGGAGAGGGAGAAATCAATGAGACAAATGATCAAAGACTCAATAAAATAAGCTGGTTCATGTAACCTGTGCATTCTTCTCAGGTACTACGTAAGAGTGCATTTCTCTGATCTTGCCTTTCTCCATCCGGTAACTGTTATGAAATAACAAGGGTATCTTCTGGCCACCTTTCATCGTTGCAATAACCTTTCCTTCCACAGCTACATAGTCGTCTTCGGCGATCTTATGGAGGATCGTGATGACCGGAACACTTTCAAAATTCTCATTGTGGATCTCTTTACGAAATGCTTCTTTCCCTTCTGCAACCGAAAAGCCCGCAATCACCCATTTTACATCGTCGGCCACATGTGACAGGATTGCTTCCGTATCATCGGCATTGAATGCTTCATTTACCTTGCGGACAATTTCTTTGTTTGTCATACTAAGATTATCGTTAATTATTTTCAAGATATTTGGGCAATAAGGTCGCGATCAATTCTGTCCATCCCTTTGCAAAGCTTTCTTTTGCAAAATCGGCATTGTTCTTCGGGAAAGTTTCCAACCCGGTATGGGTCAGTTTCAATTTTGTTTTGTTTCCTTCGGGTTCCAGTTCAAAGCTGACAAAAGAATTACCTTCCAGTCCTTCATACCGCCAGCTATAGGTTAGTTTCTTTTGCGGCACTACTTCCGTTACCTCGCAGAGATGCATGTATTGATCACCTGTATTTCCCTGTCCGTTGAATTGAAAGTTAAAACCCACTTCGGGTTTAAAGGCATCGGGATCGAAATACCATTTTTTCATTTCCTCCCTGTCGGTGATGGCTTTCCATACTTTTTCAACCGGAGCATTCAATGTTCTTTCGATGACAAAGGGCGGATTATTCGTTACCATATTTGCTGAATTTGTTCTTGAATAATAAATGGTCAAGGGAATATTTCCCGCTGCCCAGGATAAAAATGATGAGAGATAGACCGAGGAACACAAAGACGAGTTCTTTCATCATAAACGCATCCTTCGCATGCGCAATAAAATAGGCGACACCCATGGTAAAACCGATGGGGATGACTGAGAGACGTGTCAGGAATCCCAGTGTGACTAAAATACCACAACCAAATTCGGCGAAGATCACCAGGTCATAGGAAAGTTTGGCCCCGATACCGATAATATCCTGCATCATGGGTTGGTAAGTGCTGTACATGTCGATCTTCATCCAGCCATGCCAGATAAACAGGCCGCCAAAAAGCAGGCGGAGCAATAAAATGGCCAGGTCGGTGTTCAGGGGGCGTTCGCCCAGGAAGAAACTTTTCATTGTGTTGGTTTTAATGTTAAGAAGTACTTATGCTCAACAAGTATCCGGCCAAACGATTGACAGTTTGCTTTCCACCCTCGAGAGCGCCATTTTCCCTGATCAACTTGTCCAGTTGTTCTACTGACGAGAAGACCGAGTGCATGGTCAGCCGGGTCTGATTTCCTTGTTTTTCAAAAGTGACCGTTACATGAAATTGCACATCTTCCATATCACCTTCCCCGGCATGCCGGTATACCAGCTTTTCCGGTTTGATGACCTCGATAAAAACAACCCTGTTTCCGTAATCACGTCCATCAGGTCCGTGCATCATAAAGCGCCATGATCCGCCGGGTTTTACCTCCATTTCTTTATTGGTGATCGTAAACCCATCGGGTCCCCACCAATGGGCGAGATGTTCGGGTTTGGTCCATGCTTCAAAGACCAGTTCCTGTGGTGCATTCAGCAGCCGGGTGATAGTGACTTCTTTTCCTGAACGGGTTGAAATTGCTTGTTCCATAATGATGAATTATTTATTGTTAGCTAGATATGTTTCCAGAGGGTCCCACCAGTTCCTGATATGTTCCGGTTCCGTCCACAGTTTCCAAACCAGTTCACGGGGAGCATCCAGCAGGCGGGAGATGACCAGTTCCCGGTCAGCGTTTTTTGTTTTTTCTTTGTGCATGTTGCCCCGGTTTTTTATTTTGTAATTCGGTGAGATAATTCTCCAACGCATCGAGTTTGGCATTCCAGAACTTTTTGTATTGTTCCACCCAAACGGATACTTCATTCAGTTTTTGCAGTTTTGCTTCGCAAAAGCGCTCTCTTCCTTTTTGTTTGATCACGATCAGCCCGCATTCGGTGAGTATCTTGATATGTTTGGAGATCGCCGGGCGGCTGATATCAAAATTCTCCGCCACAGCATTCAGGTTCAGCGACTGTTTGGTGATCATGTGGATGATCTCCCTGCGGGTAGGGTCGGCAATGGCCTGGAATACGTCTCTTCTCATGGATGATAGTAAGACCGGTTTAATGTAACCAATCGGTTACAAATATATGTAACATTTCGGTTACGCAAAATGTTTTTTAATAGTCGGTAGCCCAGGGGCTACAGGGACAGATCGGGATCGATTCTTTTGTTGTATTTTTTCGTCCCTACCTTTTTTGTGGAAAAAAGGTAGCCAAAAAGCCAGGCACAAACGAAGCTTTGCCGTTTGTGCCGCCAGAGCTCCAATCAGTCAATACACATAGACTTTAGGGCATGGCTGTTGCTGCTTGTTATTCGCAGAACAGGAGGCGCTGGTCCCGCAGATGACAAAGAACCGGGATAAATGATGCGGTCATATCATCTGCGGGAAGGCGCAGGGAAATTTCCTCTCTGACCAGGTCGTAATAGTGTTATGGCCCTGGAGGAGTGTTTGTCTTTTAAAAAGAGTTCCCTGTGATTAATGGAGAAATGGGCATGTTATTCACTTTCTCATTCCTTATTTCTCTCCGTTTACTCTTTCACAATCTGCTTCAACATTCCTTTCGCCATGGTAAGCAGTAATTGTGCACGTTCTTCGTTTTTTTCAGAGAACGGGTGGGGATAAAAGTACTGATCTCCCGAGTAGTACCAGCTCATCGAACCGGCTTTTTCATCCTTACCCTGACTTTTCTCCACCATGTTTTCTTCTACTTTGATCAATGTATTGTTGTCAAAATAAAAGTTGTTCGAGCCTGTAGTCTCTGTTTTTATACCATTGTCGATACGATACCCTGTTATGTAGTTTACAAACTTCTTTAACTGATTACCATCTATGACGGTCGTGAGGTAAATACGCATAAATAATCCCATTTGGGGGTAGTCATGTACAATTGAATCTATCGTACCAGGTAAGTTTGAAGAATTGATGACGTTTACAAGCGAATCTATCCGGCGCATTTCCGGGGTGGGTTGCGCATGGGCGCTGGCGAAAGACAATAGGAAACAAAAAAAAATGACTGTCCTCATAGCTCAAAACTAATAAAGTTTGGTTCCCTGCATAGAAAAAAAACAAGGGTGTTCACGCAGATTTAACGTTGATAGGCGTAGTAGACCCAATTTTTGCTTATCGCTCTTTTCCCATTGGTTCCGTGTTTGTATGGCAATTCAAGTTTGAATCGATAAGTGTTGAAGTTTTTGAAAGTCCTCTTAAGTCCGTTTTCCTCTACTCTGGGCACATCTAAAACTTCCACGATGTAGGAGAGTTCTTCGAAGCCCGCTGGTTTTATTCTTTTTGTTATTTCGTCGAAATAGTTGCCACTAGTTGTATATAGGGGATGGCAGTCACTCTTACGAGCCTCTTCAAAACAGCCATCGTACAAAGTCTGGGTAACAAGTTTTACTCCAAAGGCATTTACGCATGTCATCCACGATCTTGAATCGTCAATTTCTATACTACCGGGGATATTAGACTTAATAGATACAGCTACATAGAGTGTTTCCGTTTGACCTTCTTTTTTTGTGAATGGCTTTAAAGTAATAGACAAAGTATCAGCTTGTGCCATGCCTGATTGGCTTAATATCCAAGTTGTGCATAGTATCAATAGATACTTCATATTTTGGCTAACAAATAAATTAATTATATGCGGTCAGATCAACTTATGCTCATACGCATACTTCACCAACCCGATCACCGAATTGGTATTCGTCTTCCGGAAAATATTCTTACGATGGGTTTCTACCGTGCGCTCGCTGATAAATAGTGTTTCAGCGATCAGCTTGTTATTGTATTCCTTCTCGATCAGCCGGATGATCTCGATCTCCCTGACCGTGAGATGCGCTTCTTCTTTTTGTTTTTTGCGCTGGCTGGTGCGTTGCAGTTCATCGATCACTTCTTCACTGAAATAGATTCCGCCATTGGCGATCTTTTCCAGCGCCGTGATCAGCTCTTTCTTCCCGATATTCTTCAGCACATAACCGGAGATATCTGCGTCTTCGATCATCT
>JANOHQ010000055.1:0-10237 GCA_031406595.1 Chitinophagaceae bacterium | reverse complement strand
AGCTTAAAAAAGGCACTGCAGATCTTGATATTCTCCTGGCTGATAACACTGGTCTTTATTTTAGCCAGGAGCGGAAAGCTGCGGATATTTCAGATGGTGGCACCCCTCCCGCATACCTGCTTTCCAAACTGGATAAAAACTTCCGGCCTGTTTTTGAAAAAGACTATAAAAAAGAATTGAAGGGGCAACGTTTTCAAAGTTTCCAGGTAATGGGCAACGACCTGTACCTGTTTACAACAGATTATATACGAAAAGAAAGGCTCTTTAAAGTATACGGCGCAAGGATCGATAAGAACAACGGCGAACTGGTTGGAGGTTTTGATGAACTTGGAAGTTATGATTTAGAAACACACAGGGATCAGTATGATATGAAAGTAACGCCCGTTCTGAAGGGTCAGTCCTTTTTACTGGTCAGCAATATTTCGTCAGGAAACCGGTTCTCGATCGGAATTTCCCTGTTGAACAAAGAGCTGGAGAAAAAGGAAAATGCAGTTATCAATCTTTCTTTTGACCCGGCAGTTTACCAGTTACAGGATGTACAATATACCAGCAACCATAAGATCATTCTGCTGGGTAAAGAATTTGAAGCCGTGCAAGTCGGGAAAAGGAAAAGAAGAACTCTTGTCTTCAAGCAATTTGCTATGTCTATTTACAACTCAAAGGGTGATAAAGAAAAAGATGTTGTACTGGATACAGACGGCCGGTATGTTATCAGCGGGAAACTGATCGAACAGCAAACAGGAGAGCTGCTGCTGGCCGGCTTTTACAGTAATGCTGCCGGGAAAAGCGACCTGAATGGATTTTTCATCAATCGCGTTGACCCGGAAAAAGGGGAGTTGCTTCTCAGCTCTTATAAAGAGATCAATTCCGGCATGCTGGGAAAAAGTTATACGGATGATGCAGATGGGCCCGATGCAGCGGCAGCACCCTCAAAAGATGTGAATGAATATGAAGAAGAAGAATTTCCCAACAGTTTTGTCATAAAATCGATCGATATCAATCCCGTCGACAACTCCATTATTATCAGCAGCGAGGTGTCGAAGCTTACGTTCTCCTCCTTTTATAACCAACGGTACAATTCATTTACCCGGACTTTCACCAATAACTGGATCTATATCCACCGGTTTGTGACCCGGGATATTCTATTGATCAGTGCAGATAAAAACGGGAATATCAACTGGATCAACGATATGCCCAAATCACAGTTCGAAGAAGTGAGAACCAATGAAAACAGTTACGGTACAGGTTTCAATTACTTCTTTTCTCAACCCGATTATTTTGCTCCTGCCGGTGGGATGCCTTTTTACTCGTCTTACAAAAGCCTGCTTTATGGCAATAAGCTGGTGTTGTTGTTTAATGATCATACCAGCAATCATATAAACGCTGAGTATGGCGACCCGGTGAAAACAGTGTCTAATTTCAGGAAGAGAAGCAATATTTATGGAGTATCAGTCGATCTTGCTACCGGGAAAATGAGCCGCAGGATCGTTGTTACTCCCAATAATGAAGAAACAGTCCTGATGCCCCGGCATGGTTTCGTGCTGAACAACGAGATCATTGTCCCCTCCTGGCGGCAACACCTGATGGCGAAAACGGAGTTGAAGTTTGCGAGGATCTCGGTGAAATAAGGAATTATAATTTTTGAAGGAACTCTACCGTGATCAAAGAATCCGGAGTGTCTCTTATTGTGACGATACGCCCAACAAACAAAGTAGCACAGGTATCACCACATAACACTTCCGCCTTCACTGGTCTATAGCTGAAGCCCCCGGTAGGTTTGTACAGATCTTTCTGCCGTGACGCCCATTTCTGACAATACCCACAGGGGATCTTTTCTTTTGTAACAGCGCCCTGGAAAAAAATGCCGGCCATTTTCTCAGTCACCTTCTCCGGGTAGCCGGGTGACCCGGTTGCATATTGGATCTTCCAGCAATATCTCGTCGCATTCTCCCTGTCGAAATAAACCCCGTATTGGTCCTCCATCTCCTCCTCTGTTTTATTACATACGATTCCCCCTTCGTTGCCCAACTGGTCGTATAGCAGCCAACAATATTCTTTATCCTTTTCGCAGGCGGAGAAAGTCAATACCAATAAAATTAAAATCCAGGTTTGCATATTTATTAAGCAATAAAATTAGAAATATTAAATAAGTCCTCAAAACAGTAGCGGCATTTTGAGAAAACGGTACCTTTAATCCCGTCAATACTAAAATTCTATTTTTTGCATATCCAATCCAAACTTCCCAACGCCGGTACCACCATCTTTACTGTGATGAGCGGGCTGGCCACCGAATACAATGCTGTAAATCTTGGCCAGGGTTTTCCCGATTTCCCGATGAGTGAGGAATTGACAGGCCTTGTTAACGAGGCGATGAAAAAAAATTTCAACCAGTATGCTCCCATGCCGGGTTGGATGCCCCTGCGGGAATCGATCGCGGCGAAAGTGGAATACCTGCATCAAACAAAGATCAACCCGGATACGGAGATCACCATCACACCCGGCGGAACCTATGCGATCTATTCTTCTTTCACAGCGATCCTGCAACCGGGCGATGAAGTGATCGTTTTTGAACCTGCCTACGATAGCTATATTCCCAATATCGAGATCAATGGTGCCAAAGCTATTGCCATCAACCTGGTTTATCCTGATTATCATATTGACTGGGTGGCGGTGCAACAGGCTGTCACCCCAAAAACAAAAGCCATCATCATCAATTCGCCGCACAACCCGACCGGTTCGGTGATCGGTGAAAACGATATTCAGGAACTGAGAAAGATCGTAGAGGGAACAAATATTTTTATCATCAGCGACGAAGTATACGAACATTTGATATTTGATAATATCCCGCACCAGAGTATTCTCCGCTATCCCGACCTGCTGCAGAGAAGTTTTGTTTGCTTTTCTTTTGGCAAGACCTATAACTGTACGGGTTGGAAATTGGGTTATTGTATTGCACCTGCGGCTTTGACCAAAGAATTCCGAAAAGTTCACCAGTTCAATGCATTTTCCTGTTTTACTCCTTCACAAGTGGCGCTGGCGGCCTTTCTTAAAAATAAAGAGGCGTATCTCTCTCTGGCTCCAATGATACAGGAGAAAAGAGATTATTTCAAAAAATTGATGGGGCAAACGCGGTTTACGATGCAGGATTCTTTTGGCAGTTATTTTATCTGCGGTACCTATGAAAGGATCAGCGATGAGGCGGATAAAGGCCTGGCGATCCGGATGACCAAAGAGTATGGTGTGGCAACAATTCCCGTATCTGCCTTTTACCAAAATGGAAAAGATGATAAGGTATTGCGTTTTTGTTTTTCAAAGAAGATGGAGACCCTGGAAGCCGCCGTTGAAAAACTTGCAAAGGTTTAATGTCAATTGACTCCCGATATAGAGGAATCCTGTTCATGTTGCTTGCCGCATTGGGCTTCTCCCTTATGGGTGGTGCCGCCAAAATGCTGAAAGGAAGTTTTGGTGCCGGCCAGCTGGTCTTCTGGAGAAACGCTGTTGGACTAATTGTATTGATAGCCGGATTCATCATTAAGCCCCCTGTGAACAAGGGCGGTAAATTTCATTTATTACTGTTCCGGGGTATGATGGGTACAACAGCGCTCTATACATTGTTGTATTGTATACTCCATATTCCGCTGGGAACAGCCATGACGTACAATCTCACTTCGGCTTTATTCATTGCTGTTTTTTCATTCCTTTTATTCAGGGAATATCATGGCCGTATTGTACTTCTCGCCGTATTACTCGGGTTTACCGGCATGTTACTGATCTATAAACCCGCGATGCATTATCCCTGGTATTATCATATGGCCGGGTTGATCTCGGGAATCACTTCTGCCTTGGCCTACATTACGGTTAACCGGCTCGCCGGGCATTATGATTCCAGGGTTATCGTACTTTCTTTTATCGGAACGGGTGTGCTGGTCCCCACTGTTTTTATGCTGATCCGCTATTGCTTTAATATACCTCCCGACGATGTTTTCTTTATCGACTGGCGCTGGCCTGTTGGCAAAGAATGGCTCTATGTGCTATGGCTGGGATTGGCGGCCCTCTTTGGACAATACTTTGTAACAAAAGCTTATGGTGCCGATAAAGCGGGGATCGTTTCTGCCATCGGCTATGCCAATATTGTTTTCTCGGTCTTTATCGGAATGGCCCTGGGTGATGCGTTCCCCGACATCGTGTCACTGTCTGGTATCCTTTGTATTATCCTCAGCGGGGTTATTATTTCCCTGGTAAAAAGAAAGGATTCTGCTGTCTGAATTTTCTGTTCGTAAAAAATATTTGGCCGTTTGAATAGCCTTATCGTATATTTGCGATATAAGATTTACAAATGGCATTCAACAAAAAAGAAGAGTTCACCCAAAAGGAGCAGGACCTGGCCAATTTCGCCAAAGCGATGGCACACCCTGCCCGTATTGCGATACTAAAAGTGCTGGCCCAGCGGAATGAGTGTATCTGTGGCGAGATCGTAGACCTGCTGCCCCTGGCGCAATCTACGGTATCGCAGCATTTGAAAGAGCTGAAGACCGCGGGTTTGATCACCGGGTCGATCGACGGTCCCCGTAGCTGCTATTGCATCAACTGGAAGGCATTTGAAAAATTCAACTCGGAGTTCAATTTTCTATTTGCCAACCTCAAGGTTAAAAATGAGAAAGCCTGTTGTTAAAATGAGTACTCATTCAAACATACAGTACAGGATATCACAAGAAGGAGATATGCCAGAGATCCTTTCGCTGTTAAAAGAAAACAAGTTGCCTTTTTCGGATATCGAACCGGGAAAGATCGACTTTATAGTAGCCATTGATGCTGCAAATAAAATAATTGGTTGTATAGGGGTCGAGCCATTTGACACCGAAGGGTTGCTCCGGTCATTTGCTGTATCTCCTGCCTGCCGTAACCATCAAATTGGTGGTGAACTATTCAACCGCCTCCTTTCTCATGCTGCTCAATCCGGGATCCAGTCATTACACCTGCTGACCACCACCGCGGAAGAATATTTTAAACGTCGTGGATTTATGACCACGGAGAGAACCCAGGCCCCGGGTGCTATCAGTACGACATCGGAGTTCTCATCGCTTTGTCCTTCTTCTTCCGCGTATATGATGGCTGATCTTAGGAAAAAGGCCCTTGGCTATTACCGGGATACGCAGCGTTCCTATACAGATCAACAAAGCGGTTCCGCCTATTGGTCCATACAGGGAGCGAATCTGCAGCTCACATCCTTTGAAATTCCGCCTCATACAGAATTTGAAAAACACTGTCACGCCGCTGAACAGATCACCTATGTATTGGAAGGAGAGCTTTTCTTTGAAGCGGGCTCCGTGGTACACCGGCTTTGCAAAGGGGATTCTATTGTTATCCTGGCCAATACAGAACACCGGGTTTGGACAGGCGCAGTCGCAGCCCGGGCGCTGGATGCCTGGTCTCCCATAAATCAAAAGTATAGTACTAAACAATAAAACAAAAGCCATGAACAACGATTCAACAATCAAACAACTCGTCAAAGACAAGTACGGCGAAATAGCCGCACAGTCCAAGGAAACAAATGCCAGCTCCTGTTGCGGTGCCACAGGGTGTTGTGACAACAATGATGTCTACAACATTATGTCAGATGACTATTCCGGGCTGGAAGGTTATAATCCCGATGCCGACCTGGGACTGGGTTGTGGACTGCCCACCGAATTTGCTAAAATAAAGGAAGGCGACACTGTGATCGATCTCGGTAGCGGCGCCGGCAACGATGCATTTATCGCAAGAAAGATTACCGGGGAAAGAGGGCAGGTGATCGGCGTTGACTTTACGGAAGCCATGATCCACAAAGCCAGGGAAAATGCAGACAAGCTCGGTCTCAACAATGTAGAATTCAGGCTGGGAGATATCGAAGACATTCCTGTAACATCGGATAAGGCCGATGTGATCGTCAGCAATTGTGTGCTCAATCTTGTTCCGAATAAACATAAAGTATTCAGCGAGATTTACCGCGTACTGAAACCGGGTGGTCATTTCTGTATCTCCGACATCGTCCTCGAAGGAGAGCTCCCTGCAAAATGGAAAGATGTGGCCGAACTATATGCCGGCTGTGTATCCGGCGCTATTCAGAAATCAGCCTACCTCGCGATCATCGTTGAGGCAGGTTTTAAAAACTATACCGTGCAAAAAGATAAAACTATCAGCATCCCCGATGGGGTCCTTAAAAATTATTTCGGCGATGATGAGATCGCCAACTTTAAAAAAACGAAGACCCGTATAACCAGCATTACCGTTTACGCGGAAAAACCGGCCAAAGATGAACGCAATTGCTGTGAGCCGGGAAGCGCCTGTTGCTAAACTGTTCTCTATTCTTTCATCATAAAAAGTAAAGCCATGAACACAACAATTCAGAAAGACCCCAACTGTTGCGAACCCGGCAGTGCCTGCTGCGGTAACGACGGCGGAACCGGGTGTTGCTAAAAACAAAAAGAGTCCCGCCACGCCGGGACTCTTTACCTTTACGACAATGCCGAAGAAGATCCTTTTTGTTTGTGTAGAGAACAGCAACCGCTCCCAGATGAGCCAGGCTTTTGCCAAAATGCTTGGCGGATCTGGTGTAAAGGCCTTCAGCGCTGGCTCCCAGCCTTCGGGCAGGATCAACCAAAAAGCCATAGTGGCAATGAAGGAAGTGGGTTATGACCTGAAAAAGCACCGTTCCAAATCATTGGAACAGGTAAGAGAATTTGCTCCTTTTGATGTGGTGGTCACCATGGGTTGCGGCGATGCCTGTCCCTGGATGCCGGCCAAACAATTTGTTGATTGGGAAATACCCGATCCCCGGGAGATGAACGAAGAGGATTTCAACAAAGTGCGGGACCTGGTAAAGGAAAAGGTAAAAGACCTTCTGTCACAATTAGCCGTTGTCACCGACTGATTTTTCCTATATTGCTTTTATTGTTAATGAAAGTTGCCGCCGCCATACTCGCTGCACTCATGCTGTTTATGACAGCCCAGGAACCCGTTTTGTCTGCAAGCAATGCGCTCCCGGAAGAACAGGATGCTGTTGAAAGCTCCTGCTCGCCAGGCAAAACCGCATGCAGCCAAGAAAAGCCGGTCGTTCCTTGCGAAGATGATCCCGGGAAATGCTGTGACTATGATTTCTGCAATCCATTTGGCGCCTGCTGCCCTTATACTCCGGCGGAGCGGTCCCTGCTTGTTGTCGCCAGCTTTTTTATACAACGAAAAGTTGCCACTTCTTTTAATGAAAATATTATTTCTTCCTACATAGGAGATATCTGGCAACCTCCCGAAACAGGATCTCTCTCCTGATCTTTTTACACCAATTTTTAAATCTTTAATTATTACGATAATGAAAAAAGTAATTGCATGCATCGCTATGATGCTGCTGGTCTCCAGCGTGTCCGTATATGCCGGTGGCGGTAAGAAAAAAGCCAAAAAGGCTGCCCGCAAAACCGAGTGTACTAAAACCATCTGTTGCGATGATAAATCCAAATGCACCGATGTGAAATATTCGGAGAAGATGAAATCCGAAGAAACAAATGCGGCTAAGACAGAAACGCAGGATTGCTGCAAAGGCCAGTCATCATGCACTAAACAGGATTGATCCTTTTAGTATGTTTAAGGGCGGGATTTTTCCCGCCCTTTTTTTATAACTATTAATCAATATACTTTGCTGGTATTGGATTTTCCTTTGTTTCGCTTTCCCATAAAATACTGAGGATCCACCATCTTTTACCATCATTCCAGAGCTGGATACTGTTGATACCCCGCATAAAAGGTTCCTTATCTTCTTTGGTCCTTCTGCTTTCATAGGTACTGAACACATGCACAATATTCCCGTATTGCTCAGCCTTTCTCCCGATCTCTGTTTCAAAGAAGCCGTTCTTCTCCAGGAATGGTCCTGAGCTGATGATATAATCCTCCACGCTTAATGCCCTGCGTACCCCTTCTCCACTGGCTTTTTTACCGGTGGGCATCATGCGGGCATCCACGACAAATAGAGTACGCATCCGGCCCCAGTTTCTTTTTTCGCCCGCGGGGCCAGAGATCACATCATACACTGCTTTTACAATGGCTTCAGGAGATGCTATATCCCCGGGGCTGGCGGGAATGCTGTCTGTTGGATTCGACAAGGCAGAAAAAAAAGATACAAGCATCGCTATCAGCATGGCTGTTCCTTTCATACAATAATTTGTTATCAAGGTAACAAAGATTGTGCTCCTTCAATACCCACTCATAAAACTCTGTACAGTTTGTTTACATTGCATAAAATTCCCGGCTTGGATACTTCTTTTCTTTCCCGCAACACCTATCGTTTCCTGTTCTTCCTGCTGGGGATCGCATACCTGTTCGGACTATTCGTTCCGTTGATGGATAACGATTCTGCACATCATGCCAATATCGCTTTACACATGCACCTCACGGGCGACTATGTTTCGCTGGTGGATCATGCCGGTGATTACCTGGATAAACCACATCTTCATTTCTGGTTGGCGGCATTCAGTTATGAGATATTTGGTGTAACCGGCTTTGCCTATAAATTCCCATCCTTTCTTTTTACAGTCCTGGGCGTCTATTCCACATTTCGCCTGGGCCGGGCATTGTACAACGCAGAGACCGGAAAATTAGCGGCGCTGATCCTTGCCTCCGCATTTGCGTTTATGCTTGCCAACAATGATGTGCGGATGGATGCGATCCTGACTGCTTCAATCGCTTTTGCAACCTGGCAGTTAGTAGAATTCATTCAGAACAAAAAATTGCTGAACGTAACGGGCGCAGCGCTGGGATTGGCGTTAGGCTTTTCTACCAAGGGGCATATCGCCGTGTTCGTGCCGGCTGTGGCGGCATTGTTTTATATCCTGTACCGCAAGGACTGGAAGATCTTTCTAAGCTGGAAATGGATGCTGATGTTGTTGCTGTTTGCTTTCTTTATTACGCCCGTTGTTTATTGCTATTATTTACAATTCAACCAGCATCCTGAAAAAATAGTCCGCGGGAAAGATCATATAGACGGCGTGCAATTCATCCTGTTCAACCAAAGTGTAGAACGGTTCAGCGGGCAGATGGGCAGCGATGCTAAACAGGACTATTTATTTTTCCTGCATTCCTTTCTCTGGGCTTTTGCACCGTGGAGTATTCTTGCCTATATCACCCTGGTTGGAAGGATCAAAAACTTCCTGCGGAGAAAAGAAGAGTGGTTAACAACGGGTGTATTTGGGGTTATTCTGCTGGTTGTCTCATTCTCCGGTTTCAAATTGCCGCATTACCTGAATATTGTTTTCCCTACCACTTCGCTGATGGTAGCTGCTTTCATTCTCAGTAAGCGTTCAAGTCCTGCCTGGATGAAAAGGATCTTTGTTATCCAGCTTATCATTACCGCAATCTTATTGCTGGCTGCCGCTGTCATTAATATCTGGGCATTCCAGGTAAAAAATATATTGCTCATTATCGGAGTGATCCTGTTGCTGGCCTGTGTTTTCTATTATATAAAAAGTGGTGTTTATGATCGCTTGCAAAAAGCAGTGGGTGTATCCGTAGCCGCAATGGCTTTTAGTTTCTTTTTACTCAATACTAATTTCTACCCAAAATTGCTGGGCTACCAGGGTGGCAACCAGTTGGCTTTCGCAACAAAAGGGAAGGTGGATCCTGCGGATGTTTTTTACTGGAAGGATATGCAAAGCTCTTCATTTGGGTTCTATACGGCTTCGTTGCGGCAACAATTTGCGGATTCGGTTTTACAACCTGGTAAAAAAGTTTGGTTATTATATGATATCCGGAGCGAAGAAGAAATTAAACAAGCGGGTTACACGATCGGTGAACGTTATGTAACTCCAGATTACGAGATCACGAAGATCGATATCAAATTTGTGAACCCGGAGAAAAGGGATAGCCAGTGTACGAAAATGGTGTTGGCGGAGATCTCCCCCGCCAACACACAGGATTAGTACGCACGGGCCGGATATTATTTTATTATCACAAACTGTCCATATTCTACCCTATCCTTTGTCGTCACCAGTATTCTATAAATACCCGGTTGCATAAGACCTGTATTGATGGTGAAGACTTTTCTTCCTTTTTCTATCATCCCGCTAAAAATCGACCTATTGGTGTGACCAAACGCATCCAATATTATCACGGAAGCGTTTTCCGTATTTGGCATAAGCAGGTCAACCTGCATAGAGCTTGTTGCCGGGTTAGGATATAGTCGCTGGATCATAGGCGCGAGATCTGTTGGATTTGC
>JANOHQ010000049.1:0-3372 GCA_031406595.1 Chitinophagaceae bacterium | reverse complement strand
CTTTGAGCAGCATCATATACACCATAGAGAGCCAATAAGCACCTGTCCGCCGTAGTATAAGCCACTTCATCGCTTATCGCGTTAAACGGACTTTTGTCCAGCGATTTTTTACAACTGGATACTGTTAACAGTATCAGCAGGGCCGCAGCTGTTTTTATTGATAATTTTTTCATTTTTTTAAATTTTCATTTTTGAATTAAAAACCAACACTCAGACCAATGGAAATAGTTCTTACCTGGGGCGAAACGGCATTGTCAAGTCCCAAGCCACTTATATTATCCGGGTCAGCGCCGGAATAATCCGTCCATACAGCAAGATTTTGCCCCTGCACATAAAAACGGAAACTGGTTACAAAGCCGTTGGTCAACCTGCTGATGGTAGTGGCAGGCAGCGCATAGCTAACCACTACATTCTGAAGCCGTAAATAATCTCCCTTTTCCACGAATCTTGAATTGGCTTCCTGGGTGCGGTTAATACTATTGCCAAGCCCATAATATAATTTAGGAACATCTGTCACCTGTCCTGGTGTTCTCCAACGTTGGAGTATCTCTCTTCCATTATTCTGAAAACTTTGATTCAACAAAGCCTCCTGGCGGGTAATATTCATGATCTTGTTCCCGCCGGAATACCGGAACATAAAATCCAGCTCGAAACCTTTATAAGCGAGTGTATTTGAAAAAGCTCCAAACCAGGTGGGTGTTGCACTACCAAGATTTGTCTGATCGGCAAAAGCAAGGGATGTTGCTGCCCCGAGTGCAGGATTATCCTTAGCCGCAGCAACAAAATAACCACCAATCGAACCGCCGGGAGAATAGTTCAACTGAACCAATGTTCCATCAGCTTTGAAATACATCGGGTGTCCATTGGCAGAATTTACACCCGCCCATCTATACCCATGAATGATATTGATGGGATCTCCAACCCTGATAATATTGAAACCGCCATTTTGAACGAAAGGAACGGGAACACCTCCGACTGAATAGAGGGATGTGATCTTGTTTTTAACTTTTGTATAGTTGATATTAAAATCCCACGAGAAATCTTTTTTGCGGATAATATTACCACCCAATGCCAGTTCAATGCCCCGGTTTTCCAGTGATGCAATATTTTGGGAAATTGAATTTCCGGGTACACCGGTGCTAAGTGGAGTAGGAACCGCAAATACAAGCCCATCTACCTTGTTTAAGAACCAATCAGCAGTCAAATTGAATTTGTTATTCAGGATACCTAATTCAATTCCTACATCGTATTTACTGCTTGTTTCCCATTGGAGGTCGGGGTTGCCAACAGCGGCTACCGAAATGCCACTTATATTACCGTAAGGCCGCGAACCGTACGTGCTCAAGTAGGGGAAACCCGCCAGTGAGTTACCAACTTCAGCATAAGAGAATTTGATTTTTGCTTCGCTAAACCATTTTGACATAAATGACGAGCCTCTCCAGAATGACTCCTGTGAAGGTCTCCAACCAAAAGAAAAGCCGGGGAAGACACCATATCTTTTTGTTTCGGCGAGTGAACTTTGCCCGTCTCTCCTGATAGTGGCCTGTGCAAAATATTTGTTTTTATAATCATAATTGAACCTTCCGAATAATGATTCAAAACCAGATTCGGATATGTTGCCGGCAATAGACTGGATAGCGGCAGTTCCGCTGATCAGATTTTCGTCGATAAAAAAGACATCTGAAATATTGGTGCCCGAAGCCTGGTGAAATTTTGATTTGTCCTGTTGCAATTCATGCCCGCCAGTAAGGAAGAAATTATGACTTTTCAGAGATAAGTTATAGTTAAAATAATTTTGCCAAACATAACGAAGAATGTTTTGGCTGATATTTGTAACAGCTCCGTTAGTGCCTCCTGTTGGCGTTCCATAACCATCACCATGCAATGGGCTTAAACCCTGGTAGCTGTAGTCAGAGAAAATATCAGCGGAAAATTGTGAACGGAATTTAAATCCTTTTGCAGGAGATATTTCAAGAAAGGTGTTATTGATAAGCCTGTATTTATCAGAATACAGTGTATTTTCCCGCACAGTAAATGCAACATTGGTAAAATTATCGTCAATAGAAGTTGTGTTGGCGCCCGGATTCATGGAATTGCCATTGGGATAATTAATGTTATAACCGGAAATGTGAGCAGGGTTGTAAGGAGATACATTGGGCAATAACCTCAGCGCGGAAGCGATAGACCCACTCAGGGCATTGGATCCATTATTCTGATCACCGTCTTCCTGGCGACTCAGCGTAATGTTATTTCCTACTTTGAAATACTTATTTACTTCATGTTCAAGATTGATCCTGACCCTGTATGATTTATTAAAATTGCTGATAATAATTCCTTTTTGATTGGAATAGTTTAATGACAGGAAGTAGGAGGTTTTATCACTACCTCCCTGCAGGCTCAAGTTATGACTGTGAATAGGAGCATTATCTATCATAGCCTGTGATTGCCAGTCTGTTTGCGTATTATTTGCATCCATGAATGCACGGGGAGCTGTAGTGGGAATGGTATTGGCCAGTTTTTCATTGGCTATGGTTACAAATTCCTGCGCATTCAGTAATTCAAATCTTTTTACGGCACTGCAGAATCCGATGAATGCATCATAGCTTACTTTAGCCCTGCCTCTTGTACCTCTTTTGGTAGTAATAATTATAACTCCTGCAGCTGCTCTTGATCCGTATATAGCGGTTGCCGATCCGTCTTTCAGGACGTCAATGGACTCAATATCAGCCGGGTTGATATCACCCAAAGCATTTGAATTGGTTGCACCAGCAAGGTTTCCTGATATAATAGGGACTCCATCAACAACGATCAATGGTCCCGTGCCTTGTGTAATAGAATTTGTGCCACGGATCAAAATTCTGGCTGGGGTATTTACAAGGCCGCCGGAATTGAAGACCTGAACACCTGTAGCCCTTCCTGCAAGCTGTTTGTCAATCGAAGGGGTCATCAGGTTTGCAAATTCCTTGGGATCAACTTTTGAGGAAGAACCCGTAAAGGCTTTCTTCTGTTGTGTACCATAGCCGGTTACCACCACTTCAGCCAGTGTTTTGTCTTCATTTTTCATGGTGGCATTCACCTCACCGGTTCCAATGCCCATTTCTACAGGGCTCATGTCAACCGAAGAAAAAACGAGTGCTTTTGCATTGGCTTGAACGGCGATAGAGTAGGTGCCGTCAGCTTTGGTAGTGGTACCGCTGGTGGTACCTCTAACCATTACGGATACATTAGCCAGGGGGTTTCCCTTTTCATCGATAACCTTTCCGGTTACAGTTCGTTGTGCGCTTGCCTGCATGGCAAGGCATACAACTCCCATTAGGAGTAAATACAGTTTTCTCATGTGCATTTAAGTTTTAGTATATGAACAAAATCAAA
>JANOHQ010000019.1:0-34392 GCA_031406595.1 Chitinophagaceae bacterium | reverse complement strand
CTACCTTTTTTGTGGAAAAAAGGTAGCCAAAAAGCCAGGCACAAACGAAGCTTCGCCGTTTGTGCCGGCAAAGCTCTATTCAATCAAAATTCATAGACTTTACTGCGAAGTCGTTGCTGCTCGCTCTTCGGGGTACACGAGGCGCTGGATTTTTCGACAGTAAGGGTCTGGGTAGCCCTTAAGCCAATCATGTCGAAAAATAGGCGCTGGGAAATTTCCTTAAACTCTCAGTCGAAATACGTATTCAATAAAGGCTGCACAAAATTTACTGTTACTTTCTTGGGTTAGGAGTTCGTACTACTGTACACTTGACATAAAAGTGGAGCAAAAATCACGAAGCTTCGTGATTTTTGAGTACCTTATTTTCTATAAAAAACAAGAACGAAATATTCTTTTGTACTTTGTATCCCTCAATAACAATATATGAACCTCAGTATCGCCGACCTCGAAAAAGAGATATTGCTCAACGCTCTTAATACGGCCAACCTCCGCTTCCAGCAAACCTATCCCGGCGATAAACCTGACAGGCAGGCCGTGCATACCGTGTATGGCGGAGCCAACCTTTTCAAGGCGGATACCTGTGTAAAAATGGGCGAGATCGCATTAAAAAGCCTGCAGACCTATGCACCGGATTTTGTTACGCTGGCCAAAATACTCCGGTTCGAAGGATACAAACAATTACCCTCCGATGAAAAGAAGGTAGAAAAACTGGTAAAGAAAATAAATGAGCTGGACGCCACAGAACGAAGAAAACATCCCGGCTGGCTGGCTTATACCGTATACAATAAGATCGTGAAGAAATTGAAGACCGAAGCAGTGGAAGATTTCCGGATCGATTTTGAAGACGGGTTTGGTAACCGCCCCGATGCCGAAGAAGATACCACCGCTGAGAATGCAGCGATGGAACTCGCGGAAGGAATGCAGAACAAAACGATCTCTCCTTTTATCGGCATACGGATAAAACCATTTACCGAAGACCTGAAAAGCCGCGGTGTCCGCACACTGGATATTTTCCTGACCAAATTATTGGAAAAGACAGGTGGCAAACTCCCCGCCAATTTTATCGTGATGCTGCCCAAGGTCACCATACCCGAACAGGTATCGACGATGGTACGATTATTCGAGATCATCGAAAAGAAAAACAACCTGTTACATGGTGTATTGAGAATGGAGACCATGGTGGAAGCCACCCAGATCATCATGGATGAGGAAGGCCGCAACCCTTTGATGAAGATCATTAAAGCAGGCGAAGGAAGATTGATCGCCGCACATTTCGGAACCTACGACTACACCGCATCCTGTGGCATCACCGCCAAATACCAGACCATGGCGCATCCCGTCTGTGACTTTGCCCACCACATGACCAAAGTAGCATTGGGGGGAACGGGGATATTTTTGTCGGACGGTGCCACCAATGTGATGCCCGTTGCTCCGCATCGTGGTGATAAACTAACGGCAAAACAATTAAAAGAGAACAAACAGTCTGTACACAATGCCTGGCAGATCGGTTATAACCATACCATGCATTCACTGGTCAATGGTTTTTACCAGGGCTGGGATCTGAACCCCGCTCAATTACCGATGCGGTATGCCGCTACCTATAATTTTTTCCTGAGCAGTATCGACGATGCCACTCATCGCCTGAAATCCTTTGTTGACCGGGCCGCAATCTCCACACTTACCGGTGATATATTTGATGACGCCGCCACCGGCCAGGGATTGCTCAATTTCTTTTTAAAAGCAATGAACTGCGGAGCGATTACCGAAGAAGAAGCTACGGCGACTGGGTTGACGATTGTAGAGATAAGGAGCCGGTCGTTTTATAAGATATTGCAAGGCCGAAGAAATAATAAATAAGTAAGTCGTGATTCAATGATTCATTGAACCTATTAATCATTGCGACTTAAACTTTTTTGTTACTTATTTTTTGTTATTTATTCCTTATCCCACTGTCGTAAATTTGCAATTCAATTGCTTACTTATGACAATCGCTGTACTCGGAGCTGGGATGATCGGCCGTGCGATCGCACTGGATCTTGCTAAAGAACATACCGTAACTTCTTTCGACCTTGATGCCGGCAACCTGCAGGAGCTGAAGAATCGTAATGAATCTATCCAGACTGTTGGTGCCGATCTGAGCCAGTTTACTGAATACGAGAACTGGTTCTCTCCCTATGATATTATTGTAACAGCGGTCCCTGGTTTTATGGGTTACAAAACACTGGAAGCGGTGATCAGCGCCGGGAAGAATGTGGTTGATATTTCTTTTTTCCCTGAAGACGCTTTGCAGCTTGACGAGCTGGCTAAAGAAAAAAATGTAACGGCGATCACTGACTGCGGTGTGGCACCCGGTGTCAGCAATTTTATCATCGGGCGTTACAATGAAGAGATGAAAATAGACTCTTTTGAATGTTATGTAGGAGGTCTGCCTGTCGAAAGAAAACCTCCCTTCCAGTATAAAGCACCCTTCTCGCCCGTGGATGTGATCCAGGAATATATCCGGCCGGCAAGACTTGTAGAGAACGGAACCATCGTTACCAAACCAGCATTGAGTGACAGGGAGCTGATGCATTTTGACCAGGCAGGCGAACTCGAGGCATTCAATACCGATGGATTGCGTTCACTCATCTTTACTATGTCGCATATCCCTGACATGAAAGAAAAAACGCTTCGCTATCCCGGGCATATTGACCTTATCATCGCGATGCAGCAGGCGGGGTTTTTCGATACCACAGCCTTACGCATCAATGAAACAGATATCACGCCACTTGATTTCACTTCGAAGTTATTGGTGAAGGAATGGAAGCTGGGACCAGAAGAGGAAGAGTTTACGGTGATGAAAGTCATTCTGCGCGGGGAGGGTAAAACAATTGAATACGACCTTTTTGACCGCTATGATACTGCCACTAAAACGTCTTCCATGGCCAGGACAACAGGATATACCTGCGCGGCCGCAGTGAACCTTATCGCCACTGGTCTGTTCAACGAGAAAGGCATATTTCCCCCGGAACTGGTGGGAAAGCACAAGGAATGTTTTGATTTTGTGATGAATTACCTTGCTGAAAGAGGAGTAAAATGGATAAAGAAGGTATCTCAATAAGAACCACGGAGTCACGGAGACAGGGTGTAACACAGAGAAAGCTGCTCTGTGCAACTTTGTGCCCCTGTGTCTCCGTGGTTTAAACTTTTCATTAAAGTTGGGTCATTTTTTTTAAATTACATACCCTGAACTTATTTATTCTTCAATAAATTTTACGCATATGAAAAAGCTATTTTATCTCAGCATTGCGCCACTCGCTATTCTTTTACTGCTCAGTGCCCGCAGCAGTAAAAATCCCTATGGATTGAAAAGAGGAACAGCTCCTGTTCAGTCCATCAGCGCCATTTCCTTTGGACCAGAGGGAATATTATTTATCGGAGATTCCAAATCGGCAACGGTCTTTGCCATCGATACAAAAGACAAAACAGCTACAGAGAAAGCGGCGGCTGTAGAAGTAAAGGATATTGACAAAAAGATCGCTGCTGCGTTGGGCACCGAAACAAAAAATATCCGGATACAGGATATGGCAGTAAATCCGCTATCGAAAAAAATATATTTTGCCGTACAGGTGGTGGATGGAACTCCCGTAATACTGACACTTGAAGGAGATAAATTTCAATCCGTGGACCTGAAAGACATTGCTTTCAGCCAGGCATCGATCGCCAACTCACCGGGTGAAGATGCAAAGGATCGGAACAACCGCCCACTCCGTGATCAAACGATCTCTGACCTGAACTATGCAGACGGGTCTGTGATGCTGAGCGGTCTGTCAAACCAGGAATTTGGTTCTACTTTCCGGAAGATTGCTTTCCCTTTTTCCGATAAACAAGAACAAACATCGCTGGAGATCTATCATGTGGCACATGGAAAATATGAGACCAATGCGCCGATCCGCACGTTTACTACCGCCGAGTTGAATGGAAAAAAATACCTGGTGGCCAGTTATACCTGCACACCATTGGTGCTGTTCCCGTTGGACGAATTAAAACCCGGCAGCCATGTAAAAGGAAGAACTGTGGCTGAATTTGGCGCAGGTAACTCCCCGGTCGATATGGTAACGTTGAAAAATAAAGAAGGTAACGCCTATTTGTTCATGGCCAATACCAACAGGCCGGTAATGCGTATCAACTATAAGAGCATCGCCACCTATGAAGGAACATTGACAGAGCCGCTCAAAGAAAATTATGGTACCGCTGGTGTTAATTTTGTCTCGCTTCCAACAGTCAATGTATTGCAAATGGACAAGCTGGATGAAACACAGGTGCTTGTACTGCAGCGCAAAGCCACAGGCGACCTGGATCTCTGGACTGCTAAAGCAGACAGATGGTTATAAGGTTGAAAATATTTCAAAAGACCAGCTATGCTCTTGTGTGGCTGGTTTTTTCTTTTTTATATGTCTCTTGCCGGGATGATGGAGGTGAGGCAGAGCG
Source organism: Chitinophagaceae bacterium (assembly GCA_031406595.1). Taxonomy (GTDB): domain Bacteria; phylum Bacteroidota; class Bacteroidia; order Chitinophagales; family Chitinophagaceae; genus JJ008. Next base: position 29,922 of record JANOHQ010000019.1, on the reverse strand, counting down.
TAAGAGAATGTTCCGCGAAGTGTTAGTCGTGTATAAAGACACCAAACCAGTTGCGTTTAATATCTCCCGTGAATTGCTGAAGAATGTCCCGGATGATTCTCTTCTGCTATCGTTGAGCATTCATCTCGAAGGGAATAGTACACGAATATTGGGCGAATTAACACCGGAAAAAGATCACCTGCTTTTTCGGCCCGTACTTCCATTTACTGAAGGCCTGGTATACGACATACGTGTAAACGGAGAACTAATCACCACAAAATATATATCGCCTGCTGATATTCCGTGGCAACCAGGGCTTCGATCTGTCTATCCCTCTGCTGATACGCTTCCGGAGAACCTTCTGAAGTTTTATATTGAATTCTCTGACCCCATGCAGGCAGGGCATGCCTTAGAACAACTTGCTCTGGTCAGGAACGGGAAGGATACGCTTAGCGATGTATTCCTGGATCTTCAACCGGAACTCTGGAACAAAGAAAATACGGTGCTTACTGTTTGGCTTGATCCCGGCAGGTTAAAAAGAGACCTTCAGCCGAATCAAAAAATGGGTACGCCGTTGCAGCAGGGAAATTGGTACCAGTTGGTGGTCAGGAAAGGTTGGAGAGATGCAAAGGGAAACCCAATTGCGGAGAATTTCGAAAAGAAGTTTTTAGTTGGAACGAGAGATAGCCTGATCCCGGACTATCAATCCTGGAGAGTAGTGTCCCCGGCTTCACGCAGCAGAGGCCATCTGGTGATCGATCTTTTTGAGCCATTGGATTATTTGCTTTTAAAAAATGCCATCCGGGTTGTTGACAAGGATGAAAATATTGTAGTCGGTGAATTCACACCCGGTAAAAATGAAATTACTCTTTTATTTTACCCGGATAAAGATTGGAAAGCGGGAGATTATGTTTTAGAGATTGAATCACGACTCGAAGACCTGGCTGGTAATAACCTGAATCGTTTGTTTGACAGAGACATCACTAAAAAAGAAAATGCTGAATCCAAAGAAATTTATAAAAAGGCATTCAGCATTAAATGAATTGAAGGAATAAAAAAGCCCCGCAATAGCAGGGCAATCATATAAATCATATGAATCACAGTCCTTACTCCGCTTCCGCCACCACTTCCTTTACTTCCGGTATCATCCTTTTCATCATACCCTCGATCCCTGCTTTAAGTGTGATCATTGATGAAGGGCAACCACTGCAGGATCCCTGCATCGCAAGGTTTACGGTACCGGCTTCATAACTTTTAAACTGGATGGCGCCTCCGTCCATTTCAACAGCAGGGCGTACATAATTATCGAGCAGTTCTTTAATTCTTTTTACTACATCGTCATCATCAGCTGATACTTCATTACTACTTGTCTGTTTTACTGCAGCAAGTTCCTCTTCATTGATCACCGGCTTACCTTCTTCCAGGTATTCTTTTAAGAATTGGCGGATAGAAGGGATCACATCCTGCCAGTCTGTATCTGATGTTCTTGTTAGTGTAACAAAATTGCTGGCAATAAATACCGCTTTGATAAATGGGAAACCAAACAATTCGGTAGCCATCGGTGAAGGCTTGGCAGTTTCCGCATCGGGAAAGTCAATACTCTTACCGGGGTACAGTAGCTTGTTGGCCACAAATTTCATGGTCTCGGGGTTCGGGGTCATTTCCGTATAAATGCTGATAACGGGATTGCCTGTTTTGATCATAAACACAAAAATTGAACTGTAAAAATAACAAGAATTGCCGGGTATTGTTTACGAAGGCGGGAAAGAGCGTCAACGATTGGTTTTCAGCCACTACAAGGGCAACTTGAGGACTTACCCGCTAAGGCACGAAGACGCAAGGATTCGCGAAGAAAGATCTTAGCGCAGCTTCGCGCCATTGCGGTTAAGCCTTAAAATTGAGGAACATATTTATTACTCTCTGAATCTGCCAGTTTTTTTCAGGTACCTTATCAGCACATAGATCAGCAGCAATACCCCCAGGATGATACCGGTCAGCAGGTTCCGGAGCTCTTTATCGCCACCGGTTAATTCGGGGTAATTGAAAAAAAGCAACAGCGTGATACCGATCAGCCAGATAAATTGGGTAGTATGTTCTTTCAATATCCAGCGCTTCCAGTTAAAAGACATGCTTTTAAAGGTTTTGCCAATTCCACGCAGGTTGGGAAACCAGCGGTTTACTTTTTTGCAGTACTCATCAAAGCCGGGTCCGAATTTCCCCCGCAGGAAATTTTCTTCTGCCAGCACGATCGCCTGGTAAATAAATAGAAAGATGGGGATCACGATCGCAACGTATACGAGTGAATTGGCAAGGACACCAACACCCAGCAACATCAAAATATTTCCAACATACAATGGATTGCGGCAATGGTTGAAAATACCTTCTGTCACCAATCCTTCCGCATAAGGCTTTCCTTCTTTGCCACCGCGAACGATATAAGCCAAACCGATGGTGAGCCCACGTATCAACTGACCCAGGCAGGTGATGAACAATCCAATCCCGATCGGCCACACAAAATACATGCTGCCAAAACAACCTGGTATCGGAGGAAACAACGGCCAGGAAGGAATGAACAAAGCCCCGTAAAAAAGAATAAAGACCCAGTTGCGGTACTTAAAAAAGAAATTGCCGATAGCGACCATGATTAAATATTTAAATTCCAAAAAGCAAATTCCAGCGATTCGAAATCTGGACTGCGGTTGGGATTTGGAATTTCTAATTTAGGATTTTACTTTTTTGTAGCGATAATACCGGCGAAATTATACCACTTAAAAAATGTCTCGCAATGTGCAAATCCTTTATCACGCAGTAAAGAGATATTCTCGCTCAGCTTATACGGGACCAGCACATTCTCCAGCGCCTCTCTTTTTTGCGAGATCTCCATATCACTGTACTGGTTGCGGCGTTTGTAATTATAATAATACTTGATGAAGTCGCGGTTGAAATTGCTTTCTTCTGCCAATATCTTTTCTACCAGTATCAGCACACCTCCGGGATTCAAACCGTCATAGATATTTTTCAATAACTGTTCCCGGTAGATCGGCCGCACAAACTGCAGGGTAAGACAAAGCACCACCACCGAAGCGTTCTCAATCTTTACACCTTGTCCCAGGTCCGCACAACGCAATTCATAAGGACGGGAAAAACCAAGCTCCATCAATTTTGATTTGCATTTATCCAGCATCTCCTGCGAGTCATCGATGCCGATAAAGCGTATTTCCTGGTTTACCATCGTATTCATACCGATCAGGGTAGTACCGGTGGAGCAACCCAGGTCATATACATCGGTGCCCTCTTTGGCATGGTCGGCAGTAAGTTCGGCTGCCATCCGCTGGATCTCCCCATAAAATGGAACGGAGCGGTTCACCATATCATCAAAGACCCTGGCTACATTCTCCCCGAACTTAAAATCGCTGGCTTTCTCGATCTCGCCTTTAAAAACTTCGTCTTTACCCATAATAGAATATATAAAGTATGCAAAGTAAAAGCTTTTTGAGGAAAGAGTCGGAAGTCCGGGTAGAGTCTCATTTCGAAATCCTGAACCACCTTTCCTTCGTCAGGGCAGGCTGCGGACATAGTACAGAGAGAGAAAAACATAGATTCCTATGTGAAGACCCTATGTTTCTTATGTGACTATGTGGTTCAATTTACTTTAAAAGCCAGGCTAATTTCAAACTGCGGTACTACCGAAGTCCGGGGTCCGAAGATGGTCGTTTAATGTTTAAGTAATTGCCTTACTTCTGTAATTGCGTAGCAGAGCTTACCGGAATTTAAAAAACAATAGAGAATCCAGCAGTAAAGTATCGTCTTCGGACTTCCGACCCCTGACTCCGGACTATATTCGCATATGAAGAAAATGTACCATCTCGGCAATTGCACTACCTGCCAGGCCATAATCAAAGAAACGGCGATAGATTCCCTTCGACAAGCTCAGGGCGGGTTTGAAATGCAGGATATCAAATTTGAAAAAATAACACCTGCGCAACTGGATGAAATGAAGAAAATGGCGGGCAGTTATGAATCATTGTTCAGCCGCCGTGCGATCAAATACCGCGAGTGGGGATTAAAAGATAAAAAACTTGCTGAGAAGGATTACCGGCAATATATTTTGGATGAATACACATTCCTGAAACGCCCGGTAACGATCATCGGCCACAAAATATTCATCGGCAACGAAAAGAAGACGGTGGAAGAACTGAAGAAGGCGGTTAAGTAGTTGTTGCCATTTTCATTTTCCGTTCCTTGCTCAGCACTTTCCAGGCAATGAACACACTCATCAGCATGAACAAAGCTCCCAGCAAAAAAGAAATGCCGGGGAAATAGAAAGGGGCTTTATCGGTAGTAAAATAAGTGAAAAGATTATTCATGATCAGCGGCCCTATGATCGTGGTCAGGCTCATCAGGCTTGTCAATGCACCCTGCAACTCTCCCTGTTCATTGGGTGGTACATGTTGCGAAAGCGTAGCCTGTAATGAGGGTCCGGCAATTCCGCCGAGGCAATAAGGAACAAGGAAAGCAAACATCATCCAGCCTTCGGTGGCAAAAGCAAATAACACAAGCCCCATTGTATAAAATAGCAGACCGAGATAAATACTTTTTTCATCACCCAGTTTTGGTTGTGTTATCCTGATCAACCCGGCCTGCACAGCACCCACCAGTACACCTACTACTGCCAGGGAAATACCTACTAACCCTTCTGTCCAGCCGAAGCGGTGGATGGTGAAGAAATTCCAGTTGCCCTGCACCGACTGCGCCGCCATATAAATAAGAAAGAAGCAAAAAGCGAGATTGCCGATCCCCTTTGTCTTCCGCAGAAATTGTAAGGAACCAAAAGGATTGGCCCTCTTCCATTCAAAAGGACGACGGTGCTGTTTGTCCAGTGACTCTGGCAATACAAAATAGCCATATAATGCATTCAGCAGGCAAAGACCTGCGGCTGCATAAAAAGGTGCCCGCACGCCAAACCCCGCTAAAAGCCCACCCAGCGCCGGGCCGATAACAAATCCTAACCCAAAAGCGGCACCGATCAAACCGAAATTCTTCGCCCGTGTCTCCGCCGTACTTACATCCGCGATATAGGCAGTGGCGGTAGTAAAGCTTGCGCCCGTAACACCGGCAATGATCCGCCCGATAAATAACCACCCGAATGTAGGTGCTAACGCCAGGAAGATATAGTCGATACCAAAGCCTAATAATGATATTAGCAAGATGGGCCGCCGGCCGTACTTATCACTCAGGTTACCGATCAATGGCGCGAATATGAATTGGACGACGGCGTAGACCGATAAGAGCAAGGCCCCTGAAGAACTGGCCTCATTGACCGGAATATCTTTTAGCTGCGAGATCAGTTTAGGCATCACCGGGATGATCAACCCCCAGCCCATCACGTCGATCAGGAGGGTGATAAAGATAAACCCAACGGCTGCTTTGCGGTTTCCGGCCATGAGAATGAATTAATACTCAAAGGTGTACGTTTTTTTGAAAAGTTATTTTTTCTTTTTTCAGGAAACGGCATGTTTTTCGAGTGTAAGGAAGTAAAGGTTCTGACAATAAATAAGAAATGCCGCCGGAGTAAGAAGTAGTTTACCTAACCCTCTCCCGGGAAACTAATGTCATTGTGCTGATAACGCAAGCAAAGATGGAAAAGCGGTAAACCGCAGAACGAGGATCGTTATACTTCCGCAACTCGACCAATTCTTCCAGTTACTGGAAACAAAGAAATAACTAAATCCCCCTGAAAAACATGGCGCCATTCAAACCAATTTGAATGGGGTTCCTGTATTAAAACCTCACGCAGAGTGAGCGGAGCTCGCAGAGAGTTCTATTGATGTATTCCTCCGCGTTCCCAGCGCACTCTGCGTGAAACATTATTCTGCTTGCTCTGCATTAGGAGCTTTGGTTCAGCCTTGTCTCTTCCAAATCAAGCTCCCACTCTCTTTCCCGGATCAGCTCTTCACTGTACTCCCCTTTATGCCGGAAATAATTTAATTCCCGTCTGCGGATATGAACCAGTTCAATCAGCATTTGCCGGTATTGCGGTAAAAAAGAATCTGCTTCGTCTTCCTCTTCATCGGTCTCCAGTTTTCTTTTGGTGATCTCGATCATCCGCTCATACCGGTCCCGCACTCTTTTATAAGTATCATTATTCTGTGTTTCTTCCGGGTAATTGGTATCAATATAAGAGAGCACCGATTCGGCTAGCCGTATTCTTAGTGCCAGTGCCTGCAATCTTGTTTTTTCTGTATCGGGAACTTCGATCTTCAATATTCGTATCAATGGCTTTAGACTTAGTCCCTGTAATACCAGTGTAATAAGAATTACTACGAACGTGATAAAGAGTATAAGGTTACGATGCGGGAACGCCTGCCCGGCCAATGTCAAAGGAATGGCCAAAGCAGAAGCCAGGGATACCACGCCTCTCATCCCGCTCCAGGCTACCAGGAAGACCGTTCTCCACCCGGGATCTGGCTCACTCTCGCGGATACTTTTGAACAACCATCTTGGGATATATGCACCGGGGAAAACCCAGATGATCCGTACAATGATCGTAACAATACTGATCAATACGCCATAACCGATGGCTTCCCATACTGAATAATTTCCGAGACCATTGACAATAGAAGGAAGTTGCAGGCCGATCAGGATAAAGACAAACCCATTCAATAAAAATACCAGTGTTTCCCATAGTCCTGCTACCTGGATACGGGATTCCGAATTAAAAAATTGGTGCGAACGGAAGGTCAGAAATAACCCGCCGCTTACAACCGCCAGCACACCAGAAAAATGAAAATGTTCCGCCGACACATACATGGCATACGGAGTGATCAACGTGATGGCAGCATCAATACTGGGCGTGGTTGGAAAAAAACGGTGGATATAATAAACAATCATGGCAATAGCAACGCCGATGATGATGCCCATGCCAGCGACCATGGCAAATTGTTTCGAAGCATCCAGGATCGCGAAATGACCGGTCACAATAGCGGCCAGTGCAAAACGAAATACGATCAGGCTGGATGCATCATTGACCAGGCTCTCCCCTTCCAGCACGGTGACTACTCTTTTCGGCACTTTCAAACCCTGTAATACGGAAGTGGCGGCCACAGCATCAGGCGGTGAGATAATACCTCCCAGCAGGAAGCCAAATGCCAGAGAAAAATCAGGAATGACAGCATGGGATACGATCGCCACTGTAGCGGAAGTAAAGATCACCAGCCCGAAAGAAAGCAGTCCGATCGGTCTCCGGTTTTTCCAAAAATCTTTCCAGGAAGTATTCCAGGCGGCAGCATATAATAAGGGCGGCAGAAAGATGAGGAATACGAGATCCGGATCCAGCGTGATGACCGGCATACCCGGGATAAGGCTGATCAGCAAACCACTAATGACCAGTAATATTGGATACGAAATCTTCAGCTTTTCGCTGAGCATTGTCAGCATGGCAATGCCAAACAGTAAACAGATAACTACCAGGAGTTGGTATTGCAGCATAGAGTTCTAAAATAAACTTTTTATAGAACAGATAAACGAGGGATTTGTTGACCCCACCCTTTCAGCAATCAATAAGGGAAGTAACTCAAATCCTCCTTCCTGTCATTACGGGTAGAGCGAAGATTGTCATTGCAAGCACAAGCGCAAGCTTGCGACCAAAGGTCTCGAAACCCGTCATTGCGAGCACAAGCACAAGATTGCGACCGAAGGTCCCGAAGCAAAAAAAACGTCACTCGTACTAAGTGACGTTTATCAGGAGTAGGATTAAGATCTTGTAAATGAACCGCTCTCTTAGTAGCCCCGGTCGTCTTTGATAACAGTGGTTCTTGTAACTTCTCTATCCCTACCCCTTCCCCGCAGGAGCGCTATAAGTACGATCAGTAACACACCACCTCCCACGGCCCATACCCATGGTTCTGTATACCATTCTGTCGTGGTGCTGGTCGTTGTTTCTTTTGTGATCGTGGTGGTGGTACTGCCACCGGTGCTATCCTGCGCAGCAAGTATCAATGTCATGCAACTGAATACAAAGAGCAGCAATGATCTGCAGGCGGTATCCAAACTCAGTCTTTTCATATCTGTTGGTTTAAGATGAAAACAAATCAGTCTCTCAGCTACCTAAGATATAATTGGGCCAAATTTTTTTAGTCTGAATTTGCTGCGTCAACCGGGTTTGATGGGAAAGAATTTCCACGTTTAATGATATGTAAACGCCGCTAAGTGATGATTTTACAGGGACAGTGAGAAAATAGACCAGGAGCTATTTTAATTCTTCAAAGACACCGGTCTGTTTGTTTTTCCGGACGTTATCCCAATTAAAGTACCGCCCGTTCATGGCAACATATACACCCGCCGGTAATGTTTGAACAAATGCCAGGGCGCTACCCAAATTGAAAAGTCCATCGGAACTACCAAACTTGATCGGTATCATTGCGCCCGTAAGAACGATCGTTTTTCCTTTTACTTTTTGCGCCAGGATGATGGCCGTATCACTCATCGTATCGGTGCCATGGGTGATCACGATCTGCTGCTCATCACATTGATTGCATTGATAGGCGATCAGTTCCCGGTCTTCGCTGGTCATTTCAAGGCTGTCTACCATCATCAATGTTCTGATCTCAACGGGAGCCCGGCTTCTTCCCATGTCAAGCAGGTCGGAGAGATGGGTGTCCTTAAAAAATAATTCACCGTTCAGTTCATTGTACTCTTTGTCAAAAGTGCCGCCGGTGATAAAAATGCGGATTGCCATAGCCGTTTATTAAGCAGTGAAGATAATTCATCAGTAGTTGACGGGGAATAAGGGAGAATTGTGGTTATTCAAGCAAAACAGCGAAAGAGTGGAAAAAATAAAAAAAGTCAGGGAGATATTTCTTAGGTATTAATTAATTGTTACTTTAGCGTGCCTTTACACAAAAAAGGTCCTTCCGTAGAAACGGACTGACCTCTAACGATTGCTTGCCATATGAAATTCTTAGAAAATACGTGTATCTGTTGATGCACTCCAGGCCTCTACGATTTGCTTTTTCACTTAACGATTGCTTGCCTTACTGAAACCCTGCATCTTTGTACTGTAAAACTAAGGTCTGCGGGCTGCCGGTTCAACCCAACTTATCGGGGATTCTATGATGTCTACCGGGGAACCTCTTTATTAAAACCCTTGCCAGTCCTGAGTTTCGGAATAAATTTGTACTGATGCCCAACCGTGCTGCTGATATATTATTTCAATTGATCAAATCCCTGGAAAAGGCGGAAAAACGTCATTTTAAACTCTATATCAAACGCAGTTCCGGGAAGGAGGATCTTAAAATCGTCCGGCTATTTGATGCGCTCGACAAGCTAAAAGAGTACGATGAAAAGATCCTGTTGAAGAGAATGGTGGGTGTCACCAAGCCCCAGCTGGCGAACCTGAAAAGCCATTTGTACAAACAGATCATGGCCAGCCTTCGATTGTTGAAAAGTACGGAAAGCCTCGACCTCCAGCTGAACGAACAGTTCGATTATGCTCATATCCTGTACAAAAAGGGATTGTTCCTCCAAAGCCTGCGTATCATCGACAGGGCCAAAGAGATCGCCCGGGCCAACCAGAAATTCAATTTCCTGCCACAACTGATCGCACTGGAAAAAAGGATCGAGAACCTGCATATTACCCGCAGCATGCAGGACCGGGCCGAGAGTTTATCCTCCGAAGCCAATGAAGTAAGCCGGCATATCGATATGGTGGCCCGGCTTTCCAACCTCGCTTTGAAACTATACAGTTGGTATGTAGAACATGGACATGCACGCAATGAAGAAGATGAGAAAGATATCCGGCAATTCATAAAGGATAATCTCAGCAAAGACGTGTGGGAGCAAACCGGTTTTTATGAACGGCTTTATCTTTATCAAAGCTATACCTGGTATGCATTTATCCGCCAGGATTTTCTCCAGTATTATCGTTATACACAGAAATGGGTGAACCTGTTCGCCGAACAACCACTGATGGTTAGGGTGGAGACAGGACATTATATAAAAGGACTACACAACCTGCTGAATGCACATTTCGACCTGCGCAATTACCGCCAGTTTGAAAAAACGCTGAAGCAACTGGAGAAGCTGGCGCAAACGGAAAGAGTAAAGAACCACGATAGTTTCCGCATACAGGCTTTTATTTACATCAGCACTGCAAAGATCAACCAGCATTTTATGCAGGGGACTTTTAAGCAGGGGCTTTCACTGATCCCCGGGATTGAAGAGAAGCTGGAAGGCTTTCATTTGTTTGTCGACAGCCACCGCATCCTCGTATTGAATTACAAATTTGCGATGCTTTGTTTTGGCAGCGGCGATCATAAGCGGGCCATCGATTACCTGCAGAAGATCATCAACGACAAGACCAATCTCCGGTACGATCTGCAATGTTATGCCCGCCTGGTGCACCTGATGGCGCATTATGAACTCGGAAATGATATGCTGATGGAATCGCTCACCAAATCGGTCTACCGCTTTATGGCGAAAATGAAGAACCTGACGGTGGTGGAAGAAGCGATGTTTAAATTTTTACGGAATTCACTTCCCTGTTTCTCCGCGCCAGCTCAAACCGGAGTTTGAAAAAATGTTGCATACGATCAAGCATTTGGAGAAAAACCGTTTTGAGACCCGTTCATTTGCTTACCTCGATATTATTTCGTGGATAGAGGGTAAAGTGTATGGGAAACCGATGGGGATGATCATTAATGAAAAGTATCAGCTGAGTAAGAGGAAAAAATAGCGAAAGCAAGTAATGAATTGGCCCCGAAAAGTTTAACCGCAAAGGCGCAGGGACGCGGAGGAAAAGAGAATTGCCTCCAGGCGGCCCTTCGGCCTGGCACAAAGAGAATTTCCCAGCGCCTATTTTTCGACATCTATGATGTTGAAGCGAGTAGAATCCTTCCTGGCGAAAAATCCAGCGCCTCATGTTCTATGCAGAGCGAGCAGCAACAACCTTGCACTAAAGTCTATGATTTTCTGATTAATTGTGTCTTTGACCGCACAAACGGCGGAGCTTCGTTTGTGAGTGGCTTTTTTGGCTACCTTTTTTTCCACAAAAAAAGGTAGGAAAGTAGTTTGTCACGTGATTTACAACATCAATTCTAAATACGAAAAATATGTTCTAATGAATTGCTTTTCAACTGTTTTTAGATTTGTTACATAAGAGACAAAAAGAACATAAAGCTTTTAGTTAATTTCCCGTATGAAAAAATTATTGCTTCTATTCCTTTTTGCAAGTACTAACGCCACTGCACAGATCGATCCTTCGAAAATCACCATCGCCCGCGACAGCTTCGGCGTCCCCCACATCTTTGCACCCACAGATCCTGAAGTAGCTTATGGTATCGCCTGGGCACATGCCGAAGATGATTTTGAAACATTACAATTAGTGGTATTGAGCGGCAAAACAAAATTGGGCAGCGGTCTCGGTAAAAAAGGAGCGGAGGCCGACTATGTGATCAATCTTTTACGCATCCGGAAAACCGTGGAAGAGCAATGGCATACACTCAGCCCCGATTTTATTGCTCTGGTAAAAGGATATGTGGCAGGATTGAATGCTTATGCAAAAGCACATCCCAACGAGATCAAATACAAAAAAGCTTTTCCTTTTGATGAGAAAGATTATATGACTGCGGTGACTTTTTCCATCAGTCTTTTTTGCGGGGTTGACCAGGCCCTCCCGCAGATACTGGGTGGGAAAGTAGCCACCATACCAGGTTTCAATCCCCAAGGGTCCAATGCCTTTGCGATGAATTCCCGTAAGACTGCCAGTGGTGAAACTTTCCTCGCCATCAATGCTCACCAGCCACAGGAAGGACCCGTTGCCTTTTATGAAGCGCATCTGCAAAGCGAGCAGGGCTGGAATATACTGGGTGGTTTGTTCCCCGGAGGTTGTTTGATCTTTCACGGCACCAATGAGAACCTGGGATGGGCACATACGGTCAACTACCAGGATAAAATAGATATCTACCAGTTGGAAATAAATCCAAACAATAAGAACCAGTATAAGTTTGATGGGCAGTGGGTCGATCTTGAAGAAGATAAAGCCAAACTCAGAGTAAAAGGCATTCCCATTACGATCGGTAAAAAAATATACTGGAGCAAGTACGGGGCAACGATGAAAACGAAAAAAGGAGTTTTCTCCATCCGCCTCCCGGCTACCATGGATATCCGGTCATTGGAAGAATGGTACCGGATGAACAAGGCAACAAATTTTTCCGAATTCTACAAAGCGGTTAGCATGACCAGTCTCCCCATGTTCAATATCATGTACGCTGACCGGTACGATACTATTTTTTATATCAGTAATGGGAAAATGCCGGTACGAAATCCCGATACGGCCTATAAATGGAAAAGCACATTGCCCGGCAATGTTTCGGCTACGTTATGGACTGCCTTCAAACCCATTGCAGAACTGCCGCAGTATGTAAACCCACCACCGGGCTATTTATACAATACCAACCACTCTCCTTTTTTGGCTACGGAGACAAAATATAATCTTGACAGGAAGCGGTTTGACAAAAACGATGGATATGAAACGCATCATAACAATCGTAGCCAGCGGGTAACTGAACTGATGAGTGGTTTGGATAAAGTAGATTACCAGACTTTTAAAAGGATCAAATTTGATCAGCAGCTACCCCGGGAACTTCAATACACTTACTCCATCGACACGATGTTGAGTTTGAATGCGGCTGACTACCCGGTATTGAAAGATATTATCAATACTCTCCAGGCATGGGATCGTAAAGCGGTTATCAATAGTCGTGGTGCCGCGATCTTTTTGCTGATCTATCATCATGTGGCAGATAAACTGAAGGGCGTTGCCGCAAGACAATTAACCAAAGCAGAATCAGTTGAAGCCTACCAGCATGTGTACGACTATATGATGAAGGATTTCGGGAAAACAGACCTGGTACTCGGCGATGTGCAAAAACTGGTCAGGGGCGACGATGCCCGACCGGCCTGGGGTTTACCTGATGTTCTGACGGCTACGTACACGGAGCCGTCTAAAGACGGAATGCGGAAGGTAGTATCCGGCGATGCATATATTTGTTTTGTCCGCTACCCGAAAACAGGACTCCCTGTTATTGAATCCGTCAACACCTTCGGATCTTCCATGCACCCGTCTTCACCGCATTATAAAGATCAAATGTCCATGTTCCAGGAACAACGGACCAAACCGATGACATTGGATAAGAAGGAAGTGTTACGTACAGCGAAGCGTATCTATCATCCAGGATAGTTTAACCGAAAAGAAGAATACAAGGAGCACAACGTTTTGTCCTTTGTGTATTCTTAGTGTTCTTTGTGATCCAATAATTTTTTACCACAAAGAACACAAAGGGGTTCACAAAGTACACTAAGAGCTTACAGGCCGCAGATTGTTATGATTATTATGATTTACGTGCACAAATCTTAACGATCATAATGATCAGCGTTCCTGCTGTTTACCTGTGCAGCAGAACGGTGGCCGGCAATATTGTATCTTACACCCATGCTCTCCGCATCGACCATCAAACTACTCCGGGTACCTTTTTCCATTTTCTTATCACCCCTCTATCTTTTTGCTTTATCACAAGTACCGGATATCGATTGGATACGTGCAGGGTTAATATTTATCATTCTTCATTTTTTGATCTATCCTGCAAGTAACGGGTACAACAGTTATATGGACCGCGACACGGAAAGTATCGGCGGATTGGAAAAGCCACCACCACCTTCCAAACAATTGTATTATTTTACTATCCTACTCGATATTGCCGCAATTAGCCTGAGTATTTTGATCCATCCCCTGTTCCCGGTTTTTATGCTATTATATATCGGCGCTTCCAAAGCCTATAGTTATCGGGGAATACGATTGAAAAAATTCCCCATTATCGGGTATCTCACGGTCATTATCTTCCAGGGGGCATTGACTTACGCATTAGTTTCTTTCGGAAGCAGCGCGGATCAGTCTATCGAAACGATCCCCTGGCAGGGTATGGTCATCTGCGCCCTCCTGATCGGCGGTTTTTACCCGCTTACACAGATATACCAGCATAAACAGGACCTGGACGATGGCGTAAAGACCATCAGTTACAAGCTGGGTTATACCGGCACATTTGCTTTTTGTGCAATAATCTATGCGCTGGCATGGGTTTTCATGGCACAATTTTTTATCTATAAGGGGGAAGGAGTTAAATTATTGGTGCTGAGCATCTTTTTCGTCCCCGTTATCGTTTATTTCACCTGGTGGTTCTTATTGGTAAGAAAAGATGTGAAGGCTGCTAATTTTAAAAATGCCATGAAAATGAATTGGCTGGCAGCGATCTGTACCAATTTGGCGTTCCTGATATTATTAAGCTGGAGGTGGTTTGAGTAAATTATTATCTATTGGTACGGCGGTTCCCGCATATAAACATAAACAGGAAAATATCCTTGATTTTATGCAGCGGGTCTATGCGCTGAACGACGGGGATAAACGAAAATTGAGATTCCTGTATAAAAAGGGCGGTATCGATACCCGTTATTCAGTGATACCGGATTATAGCCTGCCCGCGATGCAATGGACATTCTACAGTCCTACAGAGAACCTGGAACCTTTTCCCAGGCTGGAGCAACGGATGAAATGGTACCAGCAGCATGCGGCTCCTTTATCATTGGAAGCTGTTTATAAATGTTTGGAGAATTTCAAAGACAAAAAGATAACGCATCTTATTACGGTTAGTTGCACGGGTATGAGCGCACCGGGTCTTGATCTCGAGCTGCTCGAACTATTGCAATTGCCTTCCACCACATTCCGCACATCTGTCAACTTCATGGGCTGTTATGCAGCGATCCATGCATTGAAGATCGCCGATGCATTTTGTAAAGCAGATAAGGAAGCGAATGTATTGGTGGTTTGCACAGAGCTTTGTACCCTGCATTTTCAAAAAGAAAATACAGTTGATAATATCACCAGCAGTATGTTGTTCTCCGATGGGGCTGCAGCTGTATTGGTAAGTGGCGATAGCGCACAACCTGGGTTAACGATCGATAGCTTTTATTCTGTCGTCGCCCCGAAAGGCAAGCAGGATATGGCCTGGGAACTTTCTTCCAAAGGATTCCTGATGACATTGAGTAGCTATGTGGCCGATATGATCGGGGAGAATTTTGATGAACTGGTAGAAGGAGCATTGACGCAATCGGGATTGGATAAAGAAGCGATCACCCATTGGTGCATACATCCCGGAGGAAAAAAGATACTGGAAGCCGTACATACCAGTTTGGGTTTTACAAACGGCCAGTTGCAACCCTGTTATGAAATTTTGAAGGAGTATGGAAATATGTCTTCCCCTACAGTCTTATTTGTATTGGAAAAGATCATGAACGATTTGAACAACCAGCAACCTGCAAAAATATTCGGTGCCGCTTTCGGCCCCGGGCTCACGATGGAAACGCTTATTTTGTCTTCATGATAAAACTCCGCCACCGCAGTTACCAGAAAGAATTGATGGATGGAGATGATATTCCTTTTGATGCCATGGCGCAAACCCTGAAGGAATTGAATATCGTCAATACCCGCCTGGGAGGTCATGCGATCACGATACAGGGGGTAAAAGCATTATGGAATGTAAAAGACCCCGTCACTATTTGCGAGATCGGCTGCGGCGGTGGCGATAACCTGTTTGCGATCTATAAATATTATCAAAAAAAAGGCATTACCGTAAAATTAGCAGGAATTGACATGAACCCCGCCTGTATTGATTTTGCGAGGCAGCAATATCCGCAACTTCCCTGTCATTGGATATGCAGTGATTATGCTTTGGTAAAATTTGAGGAAAAGCCCGGGATCATTTTTTCATCGCTGTTCTGTCATCATTTCACCGATGAACAATTAGTGCCGATGTTACAATGGCTGAAACAGAACAGTACAAAAGGATTTTTTATCAACGATTTGCAGCGTCACTGGCTGGCCTACTACCTGATAAAATATATCACGAAGTTTTTCAGCAGATCCTACCTCGTTAAAAATGATGCTTGTCTTTCCGTGGCCCGGAGTTTCAGAAGGAAGGAATGGCAGGAGCTGTTCCAAAAGGCAGAATTAGATCAACCCGCCATCAATTGGAAATGGGCATTTAGGTGGTTGGTTGTTGCGGATAAGTCAGGTTTGAGTAATTGATAGTGCCCCCGTTTGAATTTTGAACCACATAGACACATAGTTCACAATAGGAAAGACACACATAGAAATCTATACGAAAGCCTATGTTACTATGATCCTCAGCCTGCCCTGACAAAGGAAGGGTGGTTCAATCTACACACATCATGACCAACGACAGTGCATATTATGATGTCGCCATCGCAGGCGGTGGACTTGCCGGTCTTGCATTGTCCATTCAATTAGCAAGACAGGGCCATGGCGTCATTCTGTATGAGAAGGAACAATATCCTTTTCATAAAGTGTGCGGTGAATACATCAGCCTGGAGTCATGGGATTTTCTCCTCGACCTGGGAGTCGACCTGGAAGGGTTAAAAGTTCCCGTTATTACACAACTGGAAGTATCAGCACCCAATGGAAGATCATTAAAGCATGAATTGCCGCTGGGCGGATTTGGAATAAGCCGCTACCGGCTTGACCAGGAACTGGCCAAACTGGCGGTGCTGGCGGGCGTTACCCTAAAAGAAAATACAAAAGTGAACGATATTGTTTTTGACGGAAATGAATTCAGTATCACCACTGCCCAGTCAAACACTAAAGCAAGGATCGTTTGTGCGGCCTACGGTAAACGGAGCAATATCGATATTAAATGGAAACGACCCTTCAGTACAGCCGCGAAAAGCAAACTCAATAATTATATTGGCGTGAAGTACCATATCAAAGGAAATTTTCCGGCCAATACCATCTCCCTGCACAATTTCAAAAATGGTTATTGCGGGATCGTGAAAATTGAAGAGGAGCAGTACAATCTTTGTTACCTCACCACGGCGGATAATTTACAGAAAGCAGGCGGCGATATCCGCCAGATGGAGCAAACGATCCTGGGCCAGAACCCGCATCTCCGGGAAATATTTGGCAGGAATGATTTTATCACGGCTTCGCCACTTACAATCTCCCAAATAAGTTTTGATAAAAAATCACAGGTAGAGAATCATGTATTGATGCTGGGCGATGCTGCGGGAATGATCACACCGCTCTGTGGCAATGGCATGAGCATGGCACTTCATGGGAGCAAGATCGCGGCGGCACAGATCAGGAATTTTTTACAAGGCAACACCACCCGTGAGAAAATGGAGAAGAGGTATATTTTCCAGTGGCAGCGCCAGTTTGCCGGCCGGCTCCGCACCGGGCGCAGGATACAACGGTTATTCGGGAAGAACAGGCTTACTGCAGTGTTTATCAAACTGGTCAGGCCTTTCCCGGGACTGGTAGATTGGTTGGTCAGGAAGACACACGGCAAACCTTTCTGATTGAAGATTTTGGATTTAAGATTTAAGTATCTCCTGTTTTCTCTGGATACCTGCGCCTTTGTGCGTAAAATAGTTCAATCTTCAATCTTAAATATTACATGTCGTAACTTGCGGACATGATGGATTATTTAGAGGGATTGAATGACCGGCAGCGTGAAGCAGTATTACATATGGACGGACCGATCATGATCGTAGCCGGTGCGGGTAGCGGTAAAACAAAAGTACTTACCACCAGGATCATACACCTGATGGCCAATAAAGTAGATGCATTCAACATACTGGCGCTGACCTTTACTAATAAGGCCGCCAAAGAAATGAAGGAAAGGGTAGAGCGGATATTGGGCAACGGGGAAGCAAGAAACCTCTATATCGGAACCTTCCACTCGGTATTTGCAAGGATACTTCGTTTTGAAGCCGACAAGATCGGCTATCCCCGCAGTTTTACCATCTATGATACCGATGATGCAAAGTCGGTGGTCAAGACAGTTGTCAACGAGCTGAATCTCGACGACAAGCACTACAAACCCAATATCGTTTACAACAGGATATCTGCTGCCAAGAATGCATTGGTTGGTCCGGAAGAATACCGGAATGACTATGCCATCCAGCAGGAAGACATGCGGTCCAACCGTCCTGCCATTGCGCAGATCTATGATGCGTATGCAAAAAGATGTTTCAGGAACGGGGCCATGGATTTTGACGATCTCCTGCTGAAATTTTATGAGTTGTTGAAAAATGTGCCGGAAGCCCTGGCTAAATACCAGCGCAAATTCAAGTATATACTGATCGATGAGTACCAGGATACCAATCCGGCCCAGTATGAAATAATAAAACTATTGGGGGCTATGCACGAAAATGTCTGCGTGGTAGGAGATGATGCCCAAAGCATTTACAGCTTCCGCGGCGCCACCATTGAGAATATCCTGCAGTTTCAGAAAGACTATGATGAAGTGAAGCTGGTCAAGCTGGAGCAGAATTACCGCAGCACGCAAAGCATATTGCATGTAGCCAATGAAGTGATCAGGAACAACAAGGGGCAGATCGAAAAAGTATTGTTTACAGAGAATGCGGAAGGAGAGAAAATAAAGCTGGTGCGGACCATGACGGATAACGACGAAGGGAAATTCGTAGCCGACAGTATCCAGGAACAAAAACTCCGCAATCACTACAGCAATAAAGATTTTGCGATCCTGTACCGTACCAATGCACAAAGCCGTGCTTTTGAAGAAGCATTGCGGAGAATGGGTATCGCGTATACTATTTACGGTGGTATGAGTTTCTACCAGCGAAAAGAGATCAAGGACCTGGTGGCTTATCTCCGGATCATCGTTAATTCCAAAGATGAAGAAGCACTAAAGAGGATCATCAACTATCCCGCAAGAGGGATCGGGAAAACCACGATCGATAAACTGTTATTGGAAGCCAATACAGCCAATATCAGTATGTGGGAAGTATTGGAAAGAGCCAATGAATTTGGTTTTCGTGCCGGTACTTTCACTGCCTTGACGGACTTTGTTACCATGATCAAAAGTTTTGCCAGTATGCTTTCCAAAGAGAATGCGTATGATGTGGCTTTTTACGTAGGCAAACAAACCGGGCTGGTGAAAGAACTGTTCATTGACAAGAGTACGGAAGGTGTTGCACGGTATGAGAATATCCAGGAATTATTGAACTCCATTAAACTATGGGTGGACGATACCACAAACCGTTTTCAAATTGATGAAGACGGCGTAGTAGTGGAAGAAAATCAAGCCAACCCGGCAGGATCGGCCAGCCTTGCATCGTACCTGCAACAGATCACCTTGCTCACCGATGCGGATGAAAAGGATCCCGATGCTGATACGGTGAAACTGATGACGATACATGCGGCAAAAGGTCTTGAGTTTAGTTGTGTCTTCGCTGCCGGCCTGGAAGAGATGCTTTTCCCGAATGCGATGGCCATTAATACAAGGGAAGAACTGGAGGAAGAACGGCGCTTATTCTATGTCGTTATAACCCGGGCCAAACAACGGCTCTGGATCACTTATGCCAATACCCGTTACCGTTTCGGGCAGTTGGTACAAAATGACCCCAGCCGGTTCATCGAAGAGATCCCGGAACAGTATATGGACAGGAGCTTTGCCGGCGGCGGGGCCAAGAACCAGATCGGTGGCAGTAAATGGGGTAAGGCTTCTGCCTTCGACCGGATGAGAGGAAAGAATGTGGATGATGGTGAGTCGGGTTCGGTTAGCCAGCAATCAGGAACCTATTATAATTCCGGGCCGGCTGTACAAAAATCGGCACCGTCTTATTTACCACCCAAGGGACAACCCCCTAAAGTAAAAGAACATACGCCCTCTCCCGATTTTATAGCCAGCGATACCTCCAACCTACAGGAAGGCCAGAAAGTAGAACACCAGAAATTTGGTTTCGGAGAAGTATTGAAAATGGAAGGTGCGGCGCATAACCCCATTGCTACTGTGAAATTTGAACATAACGGGGAGAAGAAGATCATGCTGAACTATGCCAAGTTGAGAATAATAGACTGATCGTTTGTTTATTCTGGATGGCTGATCGAATAAAACGGATTTGAACCACGAAGTCACGAAGACACGGAGATGCACAAAGGGCAATCTCCGTGTTGCTTCGTTTCTTTCTGCCTTCGTGGTTCAAAAATTGAAACTACTCTCATCACATCAATAAATAGTATCATCTGAATTAACAAAATGCATGAAGTCGGAAAGCTATATTTGTCCGACAGTTCCACCATATGTTATCCCCCAGACAAAAGAAAAGAGCAAGAAAAATAGTGATCGGCGCTGTGGTTGCCGCTATATTAACCGCCGGGGGTCTTTTAGTATACCAGGCCCTGGTCTATCGCAAGGCAAAATTCACCCGCTATCCCGAGTTCGGGATCAACATCCCGGAAAATTATTCCATCCACGGCATCGATGTTTCCAAATACCAGTCGATGGTGGCATGGGAAGAAGTAAAAGCGATGAAAGTAAAAAATATCCAGCTTGGGTTTGCCTTCCTCAAAGCCACGGAAGGGATCGGGAATACTGACCCACATTTTAAAAGGAACTGGAAAAAGACGAAAGACAATGGCGTGATAAGAGGAGCCTATCATTTTTTTATCGGGTCAAAAGATGGCAGGATGCAGGCGGAGCATTTTATTGATAAGGTGGAACTGGAACCCGGGGATCTGCCACCGGTGCTGGATGTGGAGCAATTGAACGGGTCTACTTCAACGGCATTGAAGAAAGAAATGAAAAAATGGCTGGAGATCGTGGAGAATCATTACCGCGTGAAGCCGATCATTTATACCAATGTCGATTTTTACAACAGGCATATCGGCAGCGAGTTTGACGACTATCCCCTCTGGGTAGCGCATTATTACCAGGCGGAACAACCGCGGATAAAAAGAGGTTGGGTCTTCTGGCAGCACAGCGATGAAGGCCGGGTAAACGGTATCGTTTCCAAAGTAGATTTCAATGTGTTCAATGGAGATTCGCTCGAGTTCAGGAGCCTGCTCGTCGAGTAAGAAATCCGCAGCAATTTTATAATTGAACCACATAGCATCATAGGAACATAGGGTTTCACATAGATTTCTATGTGGTTCCTAATGTGTGCTATGTGTCTATGTGGTTCAAAATTCCAACTGATACATTTACCATTTCTGTTTTTCCGGTTAATCAATAAAATTGGTAACTTATCAGCAAAATGACTGAAAGACAACAGAACTGGGACCCCGGAGTAAAAAAATTCTTCCTTAAAATTCTGAATTCTCTTTCCTGGGGATTGCTCTGGATGATGGCTTGTGCCGCAGCCGGTATTTATTTTGAACTGGGTTTCACCAATGGCAAACCGCTTATTTATACCATCCTGTTTTACCTGGGAATGGCAACCAGTCTTTTTTTGCTGATCCGTTATTTTATCCGTGTATGGAAAAGCCGGGACTGACCGCTGAAAATACCCGCTACCACGCAGGGCAGGCTGGATAAAAAAAACTATTTTAGGTATTCATTCATTCTGCATGGAGGTAAAACAAATCAGCAAGCGCATTCTTATCAGCGGAACATTGCTAATCTGGGCCATCAAGTTTATCATCAGGCCCCTGCACTTGTTTGATGACCCAACCCGTTTCTTTTTTAATATAGCACCCAATTTGCTGGGATCCTTTTTAATTCCATTCGGCGCTTACTGGCTTTTTTGCGGGAGGGATTTTTTGATCGCCCGTATTTTCAGGATACAATGTGCTTATGACCTGCGGTTGGTTTGTGTACTGGGCTTTGGCATGCTGGTGGTAAATGAATACCTGCAATTGATCCCGTTCTTTGGCCGCACATTCGATCTTAACGATATCTATTTTTCTTCTGTGGGCCTTTTTGTTTCCTATTTTGTATTCAGCCGTGTTCAGAATCGCAAGCAAAAATTGTCTGCCGAATTTTAGAAAGTAGCGGAACACAAAGAACACAAAAGCTGACTTATTCGTCGTGTCTTTTGTGCCTGCCTGTGATCTTTGAGCTCCTTATCTCGTTAACTACTATGATCGGATATGATCACCCAACGGCCCTTTATCTTTCGGAACACGAGGGTGAAATGTCCCCCCACATCGCCGATGGATCTGGCCAGGAACCATTTTCCGGTAACATGATAATACTCGCCGGAAAGTTTTTTCAGGTGCAGCAGGTTGAACGTTAATTGCCCCATGGCCGCGGTATCGGGATAGCCTTTTTTATAATTATTCAGCGTATTGGTCCAGCCATAGGTCACGCCAGATTTCCCGATAAACATCAGGGAATCATTTTCCCAGTATCCTTTCATGAAATTATCAAGATCACCCTGGTTCCAGGCGGCTGATTGTTTGGCCAATAACTGGCGGATCGCCGTTTCATCGGCTGATTGGGCAAACAGGCAGGTTGTTGAAAAGAGCAAGAAGGCAAAGAATAATTTTTTCATATGCTTCATTTTATTCCACCGTCTCCGGCGGGTGCCGAACTTTTATTCAAGATAACGCAAAAAATAACTGGGATCAATGATCGCAGTCGTCTTTGTGCGCATGGGCATGTACCCGGCAAGAGCGGTAGTTCAGAATATGGGCGGTAATGATCAGCACCACAGCCGGTGCCAGCAACCAGGTCTCGAATTGAATATAAAATTGTTTCAGCACCAGGAATATAAAGCCGGTAATAAAGAGGGAAAGGGGTAAAAGGCTATGGTGATGTTTTTTATAACCATGGTAAAGTGAATATCCACCGATCAAAAGTGCCAGAACAATCATCCCGACTTCGAAAGCAGTGTTATGGATGATATTGATCCCGAAAAGCGGCAAACTGTTCAGGAATATGGGCAGGAGGGCACAATGGATCGCACAGGCTAATGAAGCCCCAACCCCTAATGCATCCCAGTTGATCCTGAATTTCATAAGCGGTAAAGGTATGAAAAAGCAACATTGTTGCAAAATATTTGCCTCGCTTCCCTCACAATGACGGGTTTCGAGACCTTCGTCGCAAGCATGCGCTTGTGCTTACCCTTTTGAAAGCCTGTTCCTTTTCACGTCATTGCGGGCGGAGCGAAGCAAGCGTTAACTTTGCATCCATGTCAAAAAAGAAATTATTCTATATCGGGTTCTTTATTGTGCTGGCCCTCTCGTTCTATTTTATACTCACGCTGGTGATACCCGGGTTTGGGCAAAAGAAAACAAACCCGGTAAGTTTTGTCAAACCTTTTAGTTTCACCAACCAGGATGGCCAGGCAGTGACCGAAAAGGATATGGCCGGTAAAGTATACGTGGTCGAATATTTTTTCACGCATTGCGAAGGGATCTGCCCGATCATGAACAAGAATATGAGACTGGTATATGATGCATTAAAGGAAGAAAAAGATTTTTTTATCCTTTCCCATACCAGTGATCCGGACAGGGACTCGGTGGCCCGGATGAAATTCTTTGCGGAATCCATGAACGTGGATACAAAAAAATGGATATTCCTGACAGGCAGAAAGGATAGTTTGTACAGCATGGCAAGGCTTAGTTATACTATTGATGACCCTACCAAGAGCCTGCAAAGCATCGAAGACCAGTTTGTCCATTCCCAGTTTTGGGCACTGGTGGACCGGAACGGAGATGTTATCAAAGTGTATGATGGATTGAAAGAAAGCGAGGTAAAGAAAGTGATCAAAGATGCCAAACGGCTGTTGAAAAGGAAATGATGAACTTTCAACCCCGGTTTTTGTTATTTTATAGTAATTTTTTATGTCTGCACAACAAACCATATCCCGCCTTGATAGCCAGGTGAATGAACTGCTGAAGAAGAACAGTCTCAGCATAACCGGCAGCCGGAAAAAGATACTCCAGCTTTTCCTGGAACAAACCGGTGCACTGGCACATGGCGATATTGAAAAAAGAGCGGGTGAGAAATTCGACCGGGTAACGGTCTATCGTACGTTGCAGACATTTGTCGATAAAGGGATCATCCATACAATACCAACGGCAGACAACTCCATCCGCTATGCATTGTGCAAGGACCAGTGTTCAGAAGGTCATCACCACGATCACCATATTCATTTTGTTTGTAATAATTGCAGCAATACCTATTGCCTCGATGATGTGGTAACCCCGGAGATCAAATTACCAAAAGGATATACCGCCGCGCATGTGGAAGTAGTAGTAGAGGGTGTTTGTAAGAATTGCAAATAAAAAAAGTACAGAGGGCTTAACTGCCAAGACACGAAGACGTGGGGTAACGCGATGTTTTTTTTCGAACGGCTGTTTGCGATATTGACCCGCTGTCTAATTGAATTCTCCTTTCCTCTAACGGAGGAAAGGAGGTAGAGGATGGGAGGCCGGTAAAAACAAAGCCCCGGTGTAGAAACATCGGGACTTTTTGGTTAAGGCTCTGATTAGTAGCTATGTGAAAGTGCTATAAAAGCACTTGTAATTTCTAATTCAAAAATAAGTGCTGCCCGGGACATTTCCGAATTTAACCCATACCCCATTTGTGGTATTTTTTATATTTAAATTGCTTGTTATCTGTTTTTTAACAAATGCAATCGGTTAATATCCCTGTTTAAAGGGAGAAGATTCAATTTTTGACCGGGAAATTGGCAGAAGCATAATCATTTCATGACCTACTTATAGAAATACCGGGATTTATTTTCCCAACTGTGACCATTGAAAGAACACGGATGAGCTGACCTTTTTAAGCGGTAAGACTGTCGAGTTCCTGTTTTACAAAAAGCATGAGCTCGCGGATATGTGCGGGTGAGAGATCGAAATCGAGCCCCGCGGCTTTGAATAATTCCGGTAATGTTTTGGTTCCTCCCAGTTTCAGTGCATTGATATAATTATTGATCGCCATACCCGGGTCTTTTTTGTATTGCTGCCAGAGCCCGATCGCTCCCAACTGTGCGATACCATATTCTATATAATAGAAAGGAACTTCATATAAATGCAATTGCCGTTGCCAGCCAAAGCGCCGGTATTTTTCCAGGCCACCCATATTCAGAACGGGTGATGTGAATTCATCGAGGATGATCAGCCATTGCGCCGCCCTTTCTTCTTCTGTGTGGGCAGGATGTTCGTAGATCCAGTGCTGGAATTTATCGATCGTGGCGATCCAGGGAAAGATAGTGATCACCCGCTCCAGCTGTTGTTCTTTTGCACGGGTGAGCTCTTCCTTATCATTAAAGAAAACATGCCAGTGGTTCATGCAGAATAATTCCATCGCCATACTCGCCACTTCTGCTATTTCAGTAGGGTATTCCTTGAAACCGGTCAATTCCAGTTCATGTGCCAGGAAAGAATGAATGGCATGTCCTCCTTCGTGTACCATTGTTGTTACATCATCGAGTTGTCCTGCCGCATTCATAAAAATGAACGGAGCGCCGCTTTCCGCCAGCGGGCAGTTATAGCCGCCAGGAGCCTTGCCCTTCCTGCTTTCCAGGTCAAGGTGTCCCATGGCTTTCATTTTACGCAGGCAGTCGCCGAAGAAGGACCTCATTTCATCAAAACAGGCAATGGTCTTTGTTGTCAGCTCTTCTCCATTCTTGAATGGCCGGAGCGGTTGTATACCCGCCGGTTCTGCCTCCACATCCCAGGGCCGTAATTCATCCAACCCCAGTTTTTTCTTTTTTATTTCATAGAGCTGGTTCACCAACGGCATCACGTGCAGTTTTACGGCTTCATGGAACTGGTAACAATCTTCTTTGGTATAGTCGAATCTGCCCAGTTCGGCAAAGCGATAGTCGCGGAAATTGTTGAAACCGGTATTCAATGCTACCTGGTCTCTTTTTCCAAGCAGCAACGAGAATAAATTATTCAGCTCTTCTTTGTCCTGTAATCTTCTAGCATTGATCTTGTGGTAGACTTCTTCCCGTAATGAACGATCCGGGTCTTCGAGGAATTTCGCAGCCTGCTGCAGGGTATATTCCTGGCCATTTACTTCCACCGTCATTTTTCCGGAGATCACACCAAATTGTTGCTGCATCACATTTAAATCCGCCTGCAGGGGAATATTGGCTTCGCGGAAAAGATCAATGTTCTTTTTTACATTCCGCAGATAGGTATAATATTTTTGCTGGCCCAGGTCTTTTGTGAAAGGAGAGTCGAGGAGTTTTTTATTCAGCCGGTCCGAGTACGGTTGAATCTTCGGCTGGATCTCCATCATGAAAAAAGTAAAAGCGTTTTCCAGCTCTTTACTCTCTGTGTCACAGGTCATCCTGATCTGCCGCCAGCAAGCATCTTCACTGATCACAGCTTCCAGTTCACTGGCATCTTTCATCCATTGCTCCAATTCGCCCAATGAAGTGATCGGCCTTTCTTCCAGGTCTTTAAAATAAGGCTCCAGTCCTTTCCAGTCTTTAATGACAAAATCGTCTGACAAAAAATGACGGGGTAATTTTTGTATATCGGCGCTGTACTGCATATTCTTCCCTTTTATAAATAAAAAAGCTACAAAGATCAAGTGAGCTCCTGAGTTTGTAGCTTGTAGTATAAATCTTTTGTTTATTCTGCTTTTTTCTTCCGGGCCGTTTTTTTCGCAGTAGTGAGCGGAGCAGTAGTGAGCGGAGCCGAACTATCTGCTGCGGGAGCTGCCTTTTTCTTCGCAGCTGTTTTTTTCGCAGTAGTGAGCTTAGTCGAACTAGCTTCTTCCACGGCTACCTCTTCTGCTTCCGGTTCTTCTTCCGGAATCTCGGATAATTTGATCTCTACCTTATTTTTTTGCAGGACATCGAACCATTTTACCATTTTCTTCATGTCGCTGGCATATACCCGTTCAAAATCCATTTCAGGGTATACTTTTTCAAAGTATTTTTTCACGGCAGATGCGTCTTTGTCATCGGGCAATTTGCCTCCGTTCTTTTCCATGGCCAGGAACAGGTCGACCAGGTTCACATTGTCACGGGTCGTATAGATCTCGATACTTTCCAGGTGAGAAAAATTGTGGATACGGCTTGACACGAAACGGGTCGATTTATCATCTAGAGAGCGGACAATAGCACCATCCGTTTTACTGTTGATCAGTTCAAAAAGTCCCGGTAACCCGGTCACGGCAACAAGTTTACTGTATTCCATAAATGTTTTGATAATTAAGGAGCTGCAAGATACTTGAGTTCCGGCAAATGGCAGGCCGGAAATTAAAGCGGGGGATTTCGAATGTTTTTAGGCAAATTACCGTCTTAATAAGTAGTCGGAAAATCTTTTAAATAAAAATATTCATTATGAAGAAAATGTCTTTGTTAGTGTTGGCAGTCATCGCTTTTGTGGCAGTAAATGCCCAGCCAGGGGGTGGTTTTCAACGTCAAACTCCCGAACAACGGGTAGCGGCAATTCACGCCAAACTGGATAGTGCCTTTAAACTGGAAGCCTCAAAGCTTTCCACGCTGGATACGGCTCTTACCGTTTTGTTCAAAAAGCAGGATGAAGCAATGATGGCCATGTTTTCCGGTGGTGAAAGACCTGACAGGGAAGCCATGATGGTCGAAAGAAAAAAATATACGGATTCCCGTGATGAGATGCTGAAAGCAATACTTACCGAAGAGCAATTCGGTATCTGGAAAGAAAAAATTGAGCCCTCTATGCGTCCGCAGCGGCAAGGTGGCGGCGGCAATTAAGAAGCAGTTAGTTTTGGTTATACTCAGGCCGTCCCTTCCCGGTGATCATACCGGGAAGGGACGGTTTTTTATTGCACCGTTCTGGTTGGGTGGCAGTAAGCCGGGATGAGCGTTTCAGCGAATAACATAGATTAGTGGTCTGTAATAGAAAAGCACATGAGAAAACTAACTGTACTGGCCGCAGCATTCTGTCTTTCCACCTCCCTCTGGTCACAACTTCCCTGTTCTAAACCCGTATACAGGCAATTCGATTTCTGGATCGGCGAATGGGAAGCTTTTGGAAAAAACGGCCAAAAAGCTGGTGACAGCAAAGTTTCCTTGCTACTGGACAGTTGTATCATTTTCGAAGAATGGACCAGCGCTACCGTAACCAGCGGTCTGCGTTATGCAGGTAAAAGTTTCAATACGTACAATGCTGCTACCAAACAATGGCAACAAACCTGGGTAGACAATGTGGGAGGTAGTAATGAGTACCTGCTTGGAAAATTCGAGAAGAACCAGATCATCTATCGTTCTACTCCTTTTCCGTTTAATAAAGACACGATGGCGATACGAACAATGACATTTACCAACCTTGGCCCCGCTACACTCCGGCAGCACGGCCAGATATCGAAGGATAATGGGGCCACCTGGGCAACGGAATACGACCTGGAATACCGGCGAAAACAGAATTGATAAGGGTCCATGTTTCATTGATAAGCGGTTGGGTTTAGTCCATTATTCTCCTGAACTTTAAGGACAATCCATTTGATATGAACCGCAAATATTTCCTTCAAAAGGTAGCGATCGGGACCGGCAGCCTTATTGCCGCTCCTTATTTATTATCGGGGCAAACAGCTCCGGCAAAACCAAAAACGGATCCGCTGCCCGCGGAAAAAGTAAAAGAGTTTGTCAGCGCCGGGCATAATAACCTGGATAAAGTGAAATCATTGTTGCTGGAATTTCCTACTTTGTTATACGCTACCTGGGACCTGGGTAGCGGGGATTTTGAAACAGCATTGGAAGGTGCGGGTCATGTAGGCAATAAGGATATCGCCAACCACCTGATCAAACTGGGAGCAAGGACGAATATGTTTGTATTGACAATGCTGGGTAAAACACAGGTCGTCAAACCTTATCTCGAAGCATTTCCTGAATACCTGCAGGCAAGGGGTCCACATGGCTTTACACTTCTTCACCATGCACAACGGGGCGGGGAGGATGCGAAGGAATTGCTGGAGTACCTTCAAGGCAAAGGATTGAAAGAAACCAGGGCGGCTTTATAATTATTAAATAAACTGCTGATGAGAAAACTGTTTATTGCAAATATTGCATTGGCACTGCCATCATCCCCTGGCAATCAACCGGCCAAAACTCCCTCTTTCTCCAACAAGATTTTAAATAATAAAACAACTGCTATATGAAACGTATTACATTCCTGTCTCTTGCACTGTTCACTACGATGGCCACTTTTGCCCAGATGGATGTTCCGGCCAGCGGCAACAATCCACGGGCAACGCTTTCAGAGGAAGTGGGAATTACCAGCATTACTATCAAGTACTCAAGACCCGATGTAAATAAACGGGAAGGAAAGATTTGGGGAGAGTTGGTCACCTGGGGATTTAGTTCAACCAATTTAAATACCAATAAGAACAATATGCCCTGGAGGGCTGGCGCCAATGAGAATACGGTCATCAGTTTTGAACATGATGTAAAAGTAGAGGGAAAGAGTTTGCGGGCAGGCAGTTACGGTTTGCAGATGGCTGTTTGGGCCGATAGTGCCATTATTATTTTCTCCACCCAATCGGATGCCTGGGGAAGTTTTTATTATGATGAAAAATACGATGTATTACGGGTAACCGTGAAACCGGTTGCACTCGATAAAAGTGTGGAGTACCTGAAGTATGAATTCATTGAACACAAAGAAAAATATTGTGTGATCGCTTTACAATGGGAAAAAATATCCATCCCGTTCAAAGTAGAAATCGACGTAGACAATATTGTTGTCAACAGGTTGCGGGAACAGGTGACCAGCCAAAAAGGGTTTAACAGTACCAATATGATACAGGCTTCATCTTATTGTTTCAATAAAAATGTCAACCTCGAAGAAGCCCTTGGTTGGGCACAGCGGGCGGTTACTGGTTTCCAGGGACAAAGAAGTTATGTAAGTTTAAGAAACCTTGCTACCGGCTACGAAAAACTAAACAGGTTGACGCAGGCAGATTCAATCATGACGGAAGCCCTGGCCATGGCCACAGTGAACCAGCATATAGGATATGGCCGCGCATTGATCACACAAAAAAGAAATGATAGGTCTCTCGAAGTAATGTTGGCCGCCAAAGCAAAATTTGGGGACGTTTTTGCCGTCAACAACGGGCTGACTTTTGCTTATTCTGCAAAAGGCGATTTTAAAAACGCATTGGCAAGTGCTGAAAAAGCATTGGCCCA
>JANOHQ010000017.1:0-12085 GCA_031406595.1 Chitinophagaceae bacterium | reverse complement strand
CACCGCATCGGCTAATGTAGTTATTGATCCCGTAGCAGGACTTCCCCCAGCTCCAACCGGAATGGTGGTACAACCCACTTGTACTGTTGCAACCGGAACGATCACGATCACTTCATCAGTAACAGGATTAACCTTTAGTTTGGATGGCGGTCCTTATGCTATCTACCCTGCAGGAGGATATATTGTAGCAGCAGGAGTGCATACACTGACAGCACAAAATGCGGGCAGTTGTGTATCCCCCGTTACAACTTTCACCGTGGATCCACAACCGGCAACACCGGCCACACCGACAGTGAATATTGTTCAACCATCCTGTACTGTTGCAACCGGAACGATCACAGTCACTTCATCCACAACAGGATTAACTTTCAGTTTAGATGGTGGTGCTTATGTAGCTTACCCTGCCGGAGGATATACGGTTGCGCCAGGAGCACATACAATTACGGCACAAAATGCAGCCGGTTGTGTATCTACCGTTACCAATATTACCATCAATGCACAGCCTGCAACACCTGCAGCGCCATCAATCAATATAATTCAGCCCACCTGCACAGCAGGAACCGGAACGATCACGGTCACTTCATCAACAACAGGACTTATATTCAGTTTGGATGCCGGTCCTTATGCAGCCTATCCGGTTGGTGGATATACTGCAGCACCGGGATCACATGTATTGACCGCACAAAATACCAGTGGCTGCATATCTCCAGTCACCAGTATCACGGTGGATCCCCAGCCTGCGACACCCGCAGCACCTGTAGTTAGTATTGTGCAGCCAACCTGTTCTGTTGCTACGGGAACGATCACGATCAGTTCCGCAACAACAGGATTAATTTTCAGTTTGGATGGCGGTGTTTATGCCGTTTATCCTGCCGGAGGATATATTGTAACAGCGGGAACGCATACACTCGCCGCACAAAATACAGCCGGTTGCATATCCGGTGTTACCAGTATCACCATTAATGTACAGCCCGGCTCGCCAACTGCAACCCTAACTGCGGGTGTGGTTTCTTGTTTTGGTGGAACTACCACCATCAACATTGCAGCTTCCGGTGGAACCGCACCTTACGAGTACAGCCTGAACGGCGGCAGTTTCCAATCCGGTGCTACATTTACAACCGGGGCCGGAGTTCACACCATTACTGTAAGAGATGCGAATTTTTGCACAGGCACAGCAACCGTAACGATCACTCAACCTGTAGTGATCACCGCGTCCATATCGGCGGGCACTATTTCCTGTAATACCGGAACTGTTGTATTAACTGCAACAGCAACAGGCGGTACAGGAGCAAAGCAATACAGTTTGAATGGCGGACCTTTTCAAACAACCAACAGCTTTATAGTGGGTGCCGGAACGTATACAGTGATAGTGAGAGATGCAAATAACTGCTCGGTTACTACCAATACACTTACCCTTACCCAACCCGGAGTTTTACTAGTTTCAGCAACAGCAGACAGGATAATGCAATGCGGCGGAACAACAATCGTAAGAGTGATCGCCTCCGGTGGAACACTTCCTTATCAACCCGGAACAGGCAATTTTATACGGGGGCCGGGAACCTGGGCATTCCCGGTAACAGATGCAGCGGGATGTACGGCTACTGCAACGATCACGATCGAAGCACCTGGATGTATGAACCTTCGGGTATACCCTAATCCTGCAGGAAGTTCTGTCACGGTGGATCATTCCGAAGCAGGGGCTGGATCGCTTATGCAGGTGTTTGATATACTGGGTAAGTTAGTTTTATCCAAAGCAGTTCCGCAAAATACCTTTCAAACAACGCTCGATATCAGCCGGATCGCAACAGGGAGTTATGTATTGGTTTTTTGGAATGGCAACGAAAAGAAAACGATCCTGTTTGAAAAAACTTCTCACTGATAATGACCGGGAGGAGGATATAGTTTATACAAAAAACGCAAGGAACAATGCAAGCCATTTTAAAAAGAAGTCATAACGAGTTTTGCACGCTGATAGAGGAAATACGGGTCAGCAGGTGCCTGCTTGCTCCTGACCTGGCAAAAATGGAATCAGAACTCTGTGCTATTTTCCAAAATTACCAGCAACGGCTGGATGATCTCCGGGAGCTTATACTTGAGTATGACGCCAAGAAAAAGACCATCCGGAATAAATTGAAACAGTTGGTGCGGGAGGAAACGATAAAGGGTGCTTATAATAAGATATAGCACAGATCAGAATACTGCATATAAAATAAAAAACAGTATTGGGCTACCCGATAGCTATTGGGTTTGAAATTTGAACCACCAAGACAGGAAGACACGAAGTAACACAAGGTTGTCTTAGTGAAGCCTTTTTGTCCTCGTACCTTCGTGGTTCATTCATCAATATTTTGAAACTGACCCAGTGCCAAAAAACCACCATATTTGAATGGTGGTTTTTTTATTCCCCGGCTTATTGCTTTATTGCCCGATAACGATCTTGATCATTTTCTTTGAACCGTTCTCATCTTCGACCTTTAAAATGTATACTCCATTAGGGACAGCCGATACATCAAGGTAATTAGTGCCGATATTCATTTTTGTTTTTAGTATCACTTGCCCCGACGCAGATTGTAAGATCGCTTCTGCAAAACGGGCAGCACCGGTGATGGTGACATACAGTTTCCCGTTTTGAACAGGATTGGGATAAGCATTTATTTGTGTGGTGTAGCAAATAACAGCGACCCGGAGTATTGAAGAATACTGGTAACGGCCATCTTTATCTATCATTTTTAACCTGTATCCCCACTCCCCGGGTGAAGTACCCGTATGCTGATCAATAAAATTATATTCGGATTTCCCTGAAGCAGTCGCTTTCCCCGCCACCGTTCCGATCATTATCCAGCCGGAGTTATTTAATTCAGCTCTTTCAATTTCAAAACGCTCTAAATTTATTTCGTCTTCAGTTTTCCAATCCAACACCGGTTGACAATTTACCAATCTTGCACTGAACTGGGTGAGTTTTACCGGTGTTACTATTGACACGGTGATCGTGGACTGGGAACTATTGTCAGCAGGCAGATCACCACTTAAGGAACCGAGCCCTGTACATACCGCTGTACCTGGGCCAAAAGATAACTGGCCCGAAACTGTAGATGGACCACCAGCTGTATGTCCCTGCAGTTTTATGAACACTTGTCGTTGAGCGCCGACCGGGATAACATCAGTACCATTACAAACGGTGATCACACCACCTGTATTACTCAGGATGATCCAACCGGCTGGCAAGCCCGTTTGTTCAGCATTCGGTGCTGCATTGGCAATGGCGACTGGGATACTGATCTGTGCTCTTACTTTGTTAACACCTATGGAAGACACAGGACCAGTGTTACCAACAGTCACCTGTACATCCACTGTTCCGCCCACGTTTACGATTCCGCCATTCAGTGTAAGAATATTAATGGATGCATTGGCCTGCCCGGAGACAGTCGAAAATGTAAAAGCGGCGATAGCAGAAAGAAATAGCGTTTTTAATAGTTTCATAGTTGAGGGTTTATAGTTAATAATATTTATTTAGAAGCCTTTGCCGGTGACCTGGATAGTAGATGTGGACCTGTTGTCTGCCGGATTTTCACCGGGTAATGTACCGGGCGCTGTGCCGGGTGCGATCCCATCTGAAAAAGACAATTGGCAGGAAATGGTGGAAGGCCCTCCTGTTTTTATACCGCGGATAGCGATCAGGATCGTGCGGGCATCAGTGGCGGCGATCATATCCTTCCCGTTTGAAAGATTTATTGTAGAGTCATTAATGCCGGTGATCATCCATCCGGTTGGCAGTATATGTCCTTCCGTTGCGATAGCTGCAATTGCTGATGGTACACTGACCTGTGCTTTTACTTTATATATGCCGATATGCGCAACGGGATCCGTGTTATTAATTGTTATTTCCAGGAAAACTGTTCCGCCTTTGCTAACGATACCTGATTTCTGGGTAAGTATATTCAGTAACACATTCTGAGAAGCGGCGGTCTTACTTACAAAACAAATAGTCAAAGCAACAAGAATGAATGATAACGGTTTCATTTTTTTATTTTAATCAGTGCGCAATATGGTTCGGGGGGAAAATGCCTGAACAGGCCATGGTGGTATGTAAAACTAAAGCATGCGGGTGTGCAGGATTGCAGGGGCTGTTTATCTAATCATTATCTTAATGTTATTGAATTGGCCAGGCGCTCCAATCAGCAGGCGGGGAAGGGAATTCGTATAAAAAATAATACTCGGTTAACAATTCCTTCATATCAATGAATCAATTATCGGTTTTCTTTGCAAAAACCGAAATCACAATGAGAAGAGTATTTTGCCTATGGCTGTTTTGCAGTTTAACCGCCACAGCGTTTTCACAGAACGGAAAGATCACCGGCAAAGTGATCAACGCGGGCTCAGGGCAACCTTTAACAAATGCCACGCTTGTTCTCATTGAAAATTCTAAAACACAACTGAGTGATCAGAACGGTGTTTTTACCTTCAGTAAACTTGCAGCTGGTACTTACTCTATAAAATGCAGTTATACGGGCCATAATGACAAGATCGTTGATGAGATCGTTGTAAAAGCTGATGACAACACAACGATCAGTATTTCCCTGGAAGAAAAGAAGTCGGAAGCGGTAGTACTTACGGCAACAAGATCAAAAGCTGCAGGTGAAACCGTTTCTTCTTTGCTGGTAGCCCAAAAGAACAGTGCAAGTGTGAGTGATGGGATCACGGCCGAAACGATCAGGAAAACACCTGACAGGAGTACCAGTGATGTATTAAAAAGAGTAAGCGGTGCCAGTATACAGGATGATCGTTTCGCTATTATCCGTGGTTTGAACGACCGTTACAATGCAGCCTTTATTAATGGTGCACCGTTGCCAAGTACAGAAAGTGACCGGAAAGCTTTTGCATTCGATATCTTCCCGGCTACCATATTGGATAACCTGGTAATTTATAAAACAGCTACAGCAGACAGGAGCGGAGATTTTGCCGGGGGAATGATCGATATCACCACCAAATCTGTTTTATCCAAAAGTTTCACTTCTATTAGTTACAGCCTTGGTTTTAATAGTGTGATAACCGGCAATACACGTTATTATTCGGAGAATAAGGGTAAAAAAGATTGGATCGGAATTGACGATGGTTTAAGGGCGATACCTGCGGGCATACCTTCTACCATAGAAATGAGGGCGTCTACATCTGATCAAAATGCTGAACTTGCGAAACTTTTTGGACACTACAAATGGGGGGTAAAAAAACGCAGAACGGGTCCGGATTATAATTTCCAGTTGTCAAAAGGTTTAAATATACAAAGGAAGCAAAAGGAATTTTTGGGGATGCTTTTTTCAATCAATTATAAGAGAAGCTATACCCTGAGGGCTGGTGACCGTAATGCTGTCTTTCCAAGAGGGGAGTTTCAGGATTCGATTTTTAATGACGAGGTCATAGTGGCGGCACTGGCTAATTTTTCCATGAAACTAAATAATCGGAATAGCTTTGGCTGGAAAAATAACCTGAGTATTAATACCGATAACCGTTTAGTTAAAAGAACGGGTGTTCCTGAAATAGAAAGTGATCCGAATACCGTTGTACGGGATATCGTCAGGTGGTTTACGTTTAACCAGATCTTTTCGTCGCAGTTTGCAGGTGAGCATCAGGTAGGTAAAGTAAAAACTAGGATTAACTGGCTTGCTGCCTATACAAATGTAAAGCGGGATGTACCAAACTTATCCCGGACTTCTTACATTGGAGATTCAACGACACTAGGTGGTGCATTGGTCAATAACAATCCAACACAGCTTTCTGGTGCGGGGAGTATGTTTTTTGCGAAAGCTGATGAAAACATAAAGAGCTTTAAAACTGATATTACACAACCTTATACCTTTCTGAAGAACACACAGAACTTATTTAAAGCAGGAGGTGGCTACCAAGTTCGTGAAAGAAAATTTACCAGCAGGTTGCTGGGCTTTGCTCCTTATTCCGGGACTGGAGTAGTGCATGATTTTACCTTGTACCAGCTTCCCGAAGACCAGATCTTTTTACCCCAACATATAGGTTTGATGAAGAATGGCAAAGGAGGTTTTTTGTTGAGAGATGGAAGCACCGAAAATTCCAATTATGATGCATCCTCCGGGACAATCCATGCATACCTTATGAATGACCAGCGCTTTTTTAAAAAATTCAGGCTGATTTATGGTGTCAGGATGGAGCGTTTTAACCAGCAGCTTACATCACCAAGTAGTTCTGCTGGTTTACCACCTATTACAATCGACTCAACTGTGACAGATTTCTTGCCTTCTGTCAATTTCGTGTATGCACTTACTCCAAAAATTAATGTACGATTATCTTATTCCCGTACGGTAAACAGGCCCGAGTTCCGGGAGCTGGCACCTTTTCTTTTTTATGACTACCAGGCGCAATATTCTATCAATGGAAATACCAAGTTGGTGAGAGCACTTATTAATAATTATGATTTCAGGGTAGAATTTTTTCCAGGCAGGGCCCAGTTATTTTCCGTCTCGGCCTTTTATAAAGATTTCAAAAATCCAATCGAGATTATTTTTATCCCGGGTGTCGGTTTAGGTGGAACACAGGCGGCTTATTTCAATGCGGAATCTGGCGAAGTGTATGGCATAGAGGCCGAATTCAGAACACTTCTTTCGACGCTGGGGGGGATTAAAAAAGAAGACGGTTTTTTATCAAAAATGACGCTCTCTGCAAACGCTGCCTATATCAAGTCTAATGTTAAATTGCCATTCCTGTCCGGAACAGGAGCGGTGTCACAACTGGATCCCGAGCGGCCTATGCAGGGTCAGTCACCTTACCTGGTCAATGGAAGCCTCGCTTATAATGACGAAAAATCAGGTATCTCTTCCACTTTTTCAGTAAATAGGGTGGGCGATCGGTTAACAGTAGCAGGTGTAAAAAATGCAGTATTTGATTTATATGAAAAGGCCAGAACAGTTGCAGATTTTCACCTGTCAAAAACTTTGATGCAAAATGCCCTTGAGTTAAAATTTACTGCAAGGGATATTCTTGCCCAATCCTTTAGTATTTACAACGATAATGATAAAAGCAAATCGTATACAGCCGGGGACGTTTATTTTTCTTCCTACAAGGCTCCGAAAGTTTTCACTTTCAGCGCGACACTTAAATTCTGATCGGGTAGCCCAACAGGGAAATAACACAGGTAACCGTTCACTAAAATATTCTTCTTTGTTACCGAATTGTGAAGTAAAGATTAACAAGTTTCCCGGTGATCTGAAAAATTCTGCTATTCACAATTTGGTTACCATTTCGTAATGAAAGAAAATGGTGGGCAGTCATTACATTCGTTGCCTGGTTTAAAAAATGAAAGCTTTCTTTAACTGATACGTGGTTCGTTGTCTTCATTTTTTCTTCTTACATCCTGCTCCTATTTTAAAACAATTTTCAACAGACATTTTAGTTGGGTTTGCCAGTTATTCAGGTAGTGATACCATGAAGAGGATATTCTTTTGCCCTTGAATAAGACGGAAAAGGAGAGACGGAATTGGAGTTTAGAATTTGTTCATCTCAAGTTGCTGATTTGGTAACTGCGGGGTAACAGCAAACTTTAACTCGGTATTTAGATTTGTCAACCAAAGCAAGTAGAACAGAATCGCATAAAGGTTGAGTTTTTATTCACTTGTTATTTTTTTAACCATGACCAAAGCACTGCTGCTCCTTTTTATTTTTTTCTTCTCATCACTTACTTCTCTTGTAAGTGCCGCTCCGGGCTCTCCTTACCCCGAACGCAAAGCCGGCAAACTTTCGATAGCGCTTCGTGCGTATGGTGGAATAGCATTGGCAAGTGGGTCATTCGAAAAAAACAGTGTAAAAAGTCAACCCAATCATTTCTTATAAACAATCAACTAAAAATCAAAAACTGGCTTCTCAAAATTTAACTGAACAAAATTTAAACCGATCAATTACTTAATAAAACTAAAAAAATGAAAAAGCAACTTCTATTTATTTTATCTGTATTGTGCACAACGAGTATCGTTACTGCACAGGATATCACAAGTTATCGTGGTGCCTTTGCCCCGGCTCCTGAACGTCAATGGACTGAAAGCTGGACCAATTTCGATCCTCAGAATACCGCTTACGGTGCTTCCACTGTAACGGTGAACACTGATATTACGGTGAATACTACCTGGACAGCCAACAATGTTTATTTGCTGGATGCGGTGATATACGTAAATAGTGGCATTACACTTACTATCGAACCGGGAACTGTTATCCGTGGTAACGGGGGTAATAGATCACTGTTGATAGCAAGAGGCGGAAAGCTGATCGCTGAAGGCACTGCTTGCAAGCCCATTGTATTTACCTCTAACCAGGCTGCCGGATCAAGAACACCCGGTGCATGG
This sequence comes from Chitinophagaceae bacterium, assembly GCA_031406595.1. Lineage (GTDB taxonomy): Bacteria > Bacteroidota > Bacteroidia > Chitinophagales > Chitinophagaceae > JJ008. The sequence continues at coordinate 3,725 of JANOHQ010000017.1, read as the reverse complement.
GGTGGTATCCTTATCTTGGGGAGTGCCAGGCATAACCTGGGTACCAGCAACCTGATCGAAGGATTGTCAAATGCTGACCCACGCAATTTCCATGGTGGAACCAATGATGATGATAATTCAGGCGTATTGAAATATGTACGTATCGAGTACAGCGGATTTATTTTCTCAGCCAATAACGAGATCAATGGTTTGACCATGGGTTCTGTTGGCCGCGGTACAGTTATCGATTATGTACAGGTTTCATTTGGTGATGACGATGCCTTTGAGTGGTTTGGTGGTTCAGTGAATGCAAAACACCTGGTTGCTTTTAAAGGAAAGGATGATGATTTTGATACCGACAATGGATTTAGCGGCACCGTTCAATATGCACTTTCTATCAAAGACCCGAATATTTCAGATGCTTCTCAATCAGAAGGTTTTGAATCTGATAACAGCGCTACCGGTATCGACGGACAGCTTCCAAAAACAAGCGCTAAATTTTATAATATTACGCAGATCGGTGCTTTCCGTTGCGCAAGCAATGCACCTGCTTCTGGTGCAGCACCTACTGCTTTATTTCTTCACAGAAGAGGTGCCCGTGTAAGAAGGAATTCTGACCTTAAAATCGTGAACAGTATCCTGATGAACAACTGGAGAGGTTTATTTGCTGATAACGCGGTGGTAGGTGCCAATCCTACTGCGCCTGTTACAGTGAACTATGCCGAAGATTCCGCTGTATTCAGAAATAATATCATCGCCGGTGATTTTACGACTACCTGGACTGGTACCACTTATAATGGAACCAAATCATTAGCCTGGGAAGACCTGAACAGCCGTAACATCGGTACCAATTTTGTTTACCAGAATGATTCATTGAATACCTGCAGCATATTAGTGGATGCATGGAATGCAAACCCGGTATTGGCTGATTTCCGCCCTAATGTCGCAGGCGACGGAGCTATCGTAACAGATCCTACCAACCTGACCGTAGGTGCAGACCTTACCCCGATCGTTCAGATCGACGGAGCTTTGTTTACTGCTAGCCAGGCGAGTGATTTCCTGATCGGTGTTCTTGAAAACGGCGGCGGACCTACTAATGGTGCTATCACTGTTACCATACCTAAACTTTCAGGTTGGAGCATTACTGTTCCAGGTCTGACACTTACAGGCACTAACCAGTCAGGTATCAACGGTACTTCGAATGTAGGTGGCGGTACTCCTAATAATAATGGTAGCTGGAATTTCCGTGATGACGGAGCCAATATCATCGCTACTTCAAAACCAGGTGTAGTAATCGCGAAAGCTGATTTCTCACAAGTTGGATTTGTTGCAACCCGTTTAGGTGCAACCTCTAATGGTACCAATCAGAACCTGGGTGTGTTTGTTGCAGGCGGCGGAGATGTTACTCCAGGCAACAATTCAGCTCTTACAGGCTTCAGCGCAAACTAATTAATTCATAACTAAACCGAAAAATTATGAAATTAATTAAATTGCTAATGCTGATGCTGGTATGCGCTTTTACGGTTTCGAGCGCATCCGGACAAGCAAATGCATCAATCAACCTCCTGACCCTGAATGCAGGGCAAGTCAACCAGGGAGGCGTGGTAGATGTGCAGGTTACAGTTGGTAATACAGGACCGGTCTCTAATATTGGTGTCAATAAAGTTAGAGCCCAGATCAGTATTCCAATCGCAATAGCCAGTGCATTACCTAACGCAGGACAAACAGGCTTACCCCCGGGTTGGATAATTCTATCCAATACCGGTGGCGTGATCACTGTTTGTAATGGAACCGATATCATTCCCGTAGGTCAACAACGTCAAATATTAATTAAAGTGCAGGGAAACACGGTGGGAGGACCTTCTACCGTTTCCGGCCAGTTATCTTTCGGACCCGGTACAGGAGTTTGTACAGGACTGGGTTCTTTAGCAGGAGATCTGACTGCAGACAACGTTTCCCAATCAACTATACAGGTACTGCCAGCAGCAGCTTGTAACCTCGCGGTGTCTGCTTCGGCAGGAACCATAGCCTGTAACGGTGGTACTACCACACTTACAGCAACCCCAACCGGTGCAATAGGAGCTGTTGAATACAGCATTACCGGCGGGGCTCCTTTCCAAGGCAGCAATACTTTTACAGTACCGGCAGGAACATATACCGTCACTGCAAGAGAAGTGGCTACCCCTGCTTGTTCAGCAACATCGACTGCTGTAACAGTATCACAACCATCAGCTATTTCAGCATCTGCTTCTGCAGGTACACTGACCATTTGCGATGGTGGAACCACAACACTGACCGTTTCCGCTTCGGGTGGAACAGGTTCATTGGAATATAGTTTGAATGGCGGAGCCTTCCAGCCCGGAAATACTTTTGCAGTTGGTACAGGCACGCATACGGTTACTGTAAGGGATGCAAATCTTTGCACAGTAACTACTGCACCTGTAACCGTGAGTGCATCACCAGTGATCACGGCTTCTGCTTCAGCAGGTGCAGCGATCCTTTGTAATGGCGGAACAACAACGCTTACCGTTACTGCTTCGGGTGGTACCGGCACACTGGAATATAGTTTGAATGGTGGAGCATTCCAGGCGAGCAATACCTTTACTGTAAACGCAGGAACACATACAGTTACTGTAAGAGATGCAAATCTCTGCACAGCAACAACTGCTCCTGTAACCGTTAACCAGCCATCGGCGCTTGCCGTCAGTGGTTCTGTAACAACCCCAATTCCTATACCAGGAGGTACCGGAACGATCACTGTTAGCGCAGCAGGTGGTACCGGAAGCAAGACTTATGTTATTACGTCAGGAACAACGATCAATACAACTGGTGCTACATCCGGTGTATTTACAAATCTGCTCGCGGGCAATTATGTATTTACAGCTACCGATGCAAACGGTTGTACAGGTACCGCTTCAGTTACACTGAGCAACCCTGTTGCTGGAAATGCCAATGCTTCCATTAATGTTCTTACACTCAATAGCGGCCAGGTAAATGTGGGTGCTGTCGTAGACGTACAAGTTACGGTCAGCAATACAGGTCCCAGCTTTATTGGAGGAAATAAAGTAAGAGCGCAGATCAGTATTCCTATTGCTATCGCGAGTGCATTGCCAAATGCAGGACAAACAGGCTTGCCTCCAGGTTGGACAATTTTGTCCAATACAGGTGGCGGGATCACTGTTTGCAATGGAACAGATATAATTCCAGCCGGTCAACAACGCCAAATCCTGATCAAAGTACAGGGTAATACTGTAGGAGGGCCGTCTACTGTTTCAGGCCAGCTTACTTTCGGACCCGGTACCGGAGTTTGTACAGGACTCGGTTCTTTACCCGGGGACCTGCCAGCAGACAACGTTTCTCAATCAACTATCCAGGTGGTATCATCTTGTAACCTGGCATTATCTGCTTCCGCAGGAACAATAGCCTGTAACGGTGGCACGACCACACTTACTGCTACTGCAACAGGTGCAGCCGGTGCTGTTGAATACAGCCTGAACGGCGGAGCCTTCCAGTCAGCCAATACGTTTACAGTAAATGCAGCAGGATCACCTTATACAGTTACTGTAAGAGAAGTTGCCAGCCCGGCTTGTACTGCCACAGCAACTGCTGTAACAGTCACTGAGCCAGCATTGTTGGTAGCAGCAGAGAGCCATACAGCAATCCTTTGCTTTGGTGGTTCATCAACTGTTACGATCACTGCAACTGGCGGCACTGCTCCTTACACAGGAACAGGAACCTTTACACAG
>JANOHQ010000475.1:0-5208 GCA_031406595.1 Chitinophagaceae bacterium | reverse complement strand
CAGGGAACCTGTATCTGGAGCTTCGTCCCGCACGTGCGGGATTTTACTCTCCATCTAAATAAAAAAGCCCGCCTTCGTTAAAACTTCGGCGGACGCTGTAGCCTCGACAGGAATCGAACCTGTATCTGGAGCTTCGGAAACTCTTATACTATCCATTGTACGACGAGGCCAAATTGATTTAAGATTGACGATCTTAGTATTTTAGATTTGAATGCCATACGCTCTAAAATCTTCAATCTTCAATCAAAAATCTTCAATTATTTAATCAGTCCACTTGCGTTAGTTGCAAACACTTTTACCGCAATGGCCAGCAAAATTACGCCAAAAAACTTTCGCACAGCTAATAAACCTGCTTTGCCCAGCACCCTTTCGATCAGGTTCAGGGAACGAAGCACGAAATAGATGATAATCAGATTGACTAAGATGGCGAGCAGGATCATGTATTCCTTAGTGTCGGTCCGCTCAAATGTGGCTTTTAAAGACATGATCGTAGTCAGCGTACCACTCCCTGCGATCAGGGGAAAGGCAATAGGTACCACAGTCCCCGAGGGTACCCCTTTCTCGGATTTAAAGAATTCAATACCCAGCACCATCTCCAGCCCCAGGATAAAAATGACGATCGAGCCCGCCACCGCAAAAGATTTGATATCAACTCCCAGTATATTCAGAAAGGGCTTGCCGATAAAAAAGAAGAGTACCATCAGACCACCCGAGATCAGCGTCACCCTCCAGGCACTGATAGTTCCCATCTTCTGTTTGATGGAGATCAGCATCGGTACCGAACCCACCACATCGATCACCGCGAACAAGGTAAAGGTCAGCGTGAGGAATTCCTGGAGATTAAAGTACATGGCAGCGGTTTTGGCAAAATTACTTATTGGAAAATATATTTCTCTTTAAAAAAGTTTAGCTCGTTGGAGAGCCATTGCAGGCAATCCCGGCAAAGGCAATCGCTGTACCGCTCCTCAATATAGGCCCGCTGTCCGGCGGTTAACCCAACGCCATAACACTGGCATTGGGTTATATTGCCGGGTTTACATTCAAATGCTTTTTTGCAACGTGTACAGGATCTTGTTTCATGCTGGCACATGGGTACAATTATTTACTGACGCATTGAATTCCCTTTCTCTATGTGGAGAGGGGGTTAGGGGGTGAGGTCATAATTGAAAACTAATACCCGTTGTAAAATTAAAACGACGTGCATTGTATCCCAGGAAATCAAAATACTGTTTGTTGGTAATGTTCTTCAGGTCGAGGAAGACACGGGCCAGCTTGCCAAAACGATATTCTCCATGCAGATCGATCGTGGCATATCCTTTCAGCACCTCCGGCTGACCGGCATAAACATATTCATCTCTTTTGGTAACAGCATGAACAGCCAGGCTGGCAAATGCATTTTTACAGACATGATAACCCAGTGTAAGATTGACGGTATGTTTGGGAATACGGTACAGGTTGAAATAAGTAGTGTCCTTACCCAACGGTGTGCCGGTTCCATCGAATGCGGCCGTAGTTTTTCCATCGGTATAGGTATAATTAAAACTGATTTCTTTTTTGTCTTTTACATACGAAAACTCCAGCTCGGCACCATAGTTTGTTTGTTTGGCGGCGTTCAGGTATTTGCTTTCAAAAGTAGAAGGGTCCGACGTATACAAGATCGAATTTTTTCCGTTCCGGTAAAAAGCTACAAGTCTTGTCTTCACGGCAGGCACTGATTTCAATTCAAAACCTGCTTCCCCGGTAAATCCTGTTTCAGGTTCAAGGTCAGCGTTGCCCGCAAAACCATCAAACAACTGGTACAGTGTAGGTGTTTTGAAAGAACTATACAGGTTCAGGAACAGTTTATTGTTATTCTCCATCCGGTAAAAGGGATTAAGATTAAACGTAAAGTTGTTCCCATACTCGGAGTGAAGATTGAGACGGCCTCCCAATTCTGCGCCAAACCCTTCTTCCCGGATATAAGCAATAGAAGCATAAGGACTGACCTGGTCCATTTTTTTATTCGTCAGCGAAGAGGTATAAGGACCGAAAGCGCCGGTTGACAGGTAAGTCTGATCGGTACTATGTGCACGAAGATCGGCACCAGTCATCAACTCCCATTTGTCCATCTTGAAGCTGCTGAAGAGTTCGGCGAAATGAGTACGGCCTGTATAATTGCTTTTTGAAAAAACGGCGTAGGGATTGGGTTGATGCAACGAATCATCCAGGTATTCTCTTTCCGATTGGTTGAAACTATACCGGGCCGTGATAGTTAGCTTCCTGTAATTATAAGAGATGTTTCCGCCAGCTTGTTTATTGCTGTTCTTTACCGTGTAATCTCTTTCATCATTAAAAGCGGAAGCATCCAGGCCGGTCTTGTAGCGGCTATAACTGCTCTGCAGGTTGAAGCGGATCTTTTTACCTGCCTTGAAACCAAACCTTGCTTTTACCACATGCTGGTTGTAACTATCGTCATCAAAAAGACCAGTCTTATTCTTATCATGGGCTGCTGAAAACCCTTCAGAATTCAGGTGCGTGTAGTGCACCCCGTAATCAAGACTTTTGCCATGGCCATCGAGACCCAGTGACTGGCGTAGTGTATTATAACTTCCGCCGGTGAAGGTTCCGCTCAGGTTCAGCTTTTTAGTAAAGTTTATTTTAGTAATGATATTGATCACGCCACTTGCCGCATCCGAACCATACAGCGTGGATTGCCCGCCTTTCAATATTTCGATGCGTTCGACCTGGTCAAGATTGATAAAATTCAGATCGAAATTGTTACTGATAACAGAAGGGTCGTTCACAGGAATGCCGTCTGCAAGGATCAGTACATTTCCTGCCGATGAACCGCGGATGCTGCTGGTGATATTGTTGCCAAGGTTGTTATTACTGCCGATCATGGTCATGCCCGCATAACTGTTTAGCAATTCGCTGAGCGTTTTTCCTGTATTTCGCTCGATCTCCTGCCGGCCAATGACGGTTATTACTTTCCCGGTCTCATTTGGATTCTTGGGATATTTGTTCGCAGTTAAGATCACGTTTTCCAGTGTAGGAGCAGTAGCTGCTGCAGTAGCATCGATGCGTTTTAGGGTGACCCGCGAACTGTCTTGTGCCGAAAGCTGGTTGCTGATAATGACAGCAGCCAGCACAAAAAGAATTTTCCTCATAATAGTGAGTTTTTTGTGTGACTGCTTCCGAAATAAAAAGAGATAGAAATATAAACGTCCTGCGACCTTTACATCTCATGCCTTTCACCCGAAAGCTGAATGTTGTTAATTGATCGGGCAGGTCTTCTGGCTTAGCCTTTTCTTGAACACCTTCCCATCCCGCATTGGCGGAACAGTGGTTGAAGTTTCAATTGGAGAATGTGGCGGTTTGTAACCAGTGGTTTCCCACTTCCTACTTGCCGAACCCCACTCCCCGGCCTTACAGCTACGGGGATAGCGTCAGATTTTGACTGACTTCCCTTTTAACCCCGACGGTTAGCGTCAGGGACCAAATCAATGCAAATGTAGGAAGAGAAGATTTTATGGCAAGAAGAGTTTTCAACAGTTTCTCGCGGAGGACGCGAAGGAGCGGAGACGCGCAGTCTTTCGCTGCGATCGTTTTCCATTGCGCTCGCCGCGAGAAATCGTTAATCTTTCGGCGTCTTGATCCATTGCAATGCAATACCCACATAATAATTTCTCCTTGGCGCAGCATTGTAGAACCGGTTAGCGGCAGCATTAATATCATTACCCAGGCTATAGCGCTCATCGAGTAAGTTGTCGGCACCTGCGTAGATATTGATGCTGTATTTTTTGGAATAGAGTTTTTTCCATCCCAGTCTCCATCCCAACAGATGGTAGGAAGGAGCGGAGAATGAATTCGCATCATTTAAAAAGATACTGGATGCCCCGTAATAAGTAAGATTGGAATAGATCCCTTTTCTGAACCGGGTATCAGCCAACAGCGAAAGCGCATGTGCCGGTACCGACGGAACTGTCTTGCCGGAAAAATCAGTGGTGGTCCTTACAAAACTTCCATACCGGAAATGATGATAGGTATACGCCAGGTTGAACCGGTATATATCGATCAAACCTTTTGCGCTGCTGCCTCCATAATCGGCAGAGAACTCCAGTCCCTTTTGTTGTACATCACCGGCATTGATAAAAAAATCGGCACCGGAACTATCACGGCGTTGTACCAATGCATTATTGAGTTTAAAATAAAAACCCGTTAGTTCCAGCCGCAACTTTCTTTTAAAAAGATCATAGCCGGTTGTCAGCTCATAATTCCAGCCATACTCTGCCTCCAGTTCCGTGTTGACAACACCTGTAGAAGGAAGTAATTCGGCGATGGTGGGAGGGGAGAATCCTCTCGACACTGTCGCGAGCATAAACAATCTGTCTGTAAATAATTTCTTGATAGATATCCGCGGAGCCAGTTCATTCCTGTAGGAACGGTTTTGGGTGATCACGGGAAACTGGTTTAGCCGGGCAAAACTAACGGTGGTTCTGTTCAGGCTGACACCGCTGATCACGTACCATTTTTTTTCTACGGCGATCTCTCCCTGTATAAAATAACTTTTCGCACTATAATTGATGTCATCGTTCGTTTGCAGCGTATCCGGTTTGCCATTCTTATTCTGGAACACCAGGGTATTGAAAAAAGAAAGCTGGAATTCACCACCGGCTACTATTTTCCAATAAAAGTCTTCATTCTTTTTTTCGTAGGTAAAAATGGTGCGGCTTCCAAAACCCGGTTCGCTTCTTCGTTCATAATTGCGGATGGCAGGATTATTGACCTCCGCTACCGATCCATAAAAGATGGTCTGGTTGCTGAACCTGGGTGCTATCCGGTAAAAATGATTGAATCCTGCGGTAAAAGTCAACTGTTCGATCGCTGCCTTGGCCGTCTCGGCAGAAGGAAGTACACCGGCTGCAGGCCTTGAGGCGTTGGGCTTGGCATTGAACTCTGCCAGCGTGAGCGCACCGGGTGTCTGGTAAAACATATCGGTGAAAAGCACTACCGCCGTCAATTGTTGTTTCTCCGATAATTTAAATTTTGTTACCCAGGAAAAATTATCTTTTCTCAAACGGCTTTGTTTGCGATAGCCGTCCACTTCATTGTGTGCAAAACTGAGCTGGCTCATATTCTCTTTGGCACCGTATCTCCCGGAGACAAAAATATTCTTCAGGCCATAACTCCCGGCCAGGTATTCTGCACTGATACCCGGTTTCCAGGAAG
>JANOHQ010000491.1:0-6272 GCA_031406595.1 Chitinophagaceae bacterium | reverse complement strand
AAGCATGTACTGCGTTGCGTAATTAGCAGTTGAATCTGAATACGAAAAACTCAAATGGCAATACTCAGTATGCCATGGCTGCCTAATCAGTGATTAAGTAGTCATTAGGGCCGCCGGGCCGGTTGTTCAGTTACCAAGCCCCGCCGCCGACATTAAAACAAAACGGAATGCTGCAACCAAAGGCTGTGCTGGTTGCTTAAGACCATTCAGCTAAGTGACAGGTTGGTTTGTTCTTTTCCTGCCTGCCGCCGACAACCAATTAAGAAATAAACATGTAGAAAGCTTTTGACGAATATGTTTGGACACCGGTTCGACTCCGGTCGCCTCCACCACTTGCAAATCCTGCTGATCGCCGTCAGCAGGATTTATTTTTTCAGCCTGGCCCTCGCGGCCAGTACGCTTGTCACATCTGCCAGTTTAAACCCCTTTTCCTGCAAGAGCACCAGGTAATGAAACAGCAGATCCGCGGCTTCATTGAGAAATTTTTCCTTGTTGTCATCCTTACTTTCGATCACCAGTTCCACCGCTTCCTCACCAACTTTCTGTGCGATCTTGTTGATACCGGCCGCAAACAGGGAAGAGGTATAGGAATTATCAGCCGGATTTGATCGCCGTTCGCTGATCACCTGCTCAAGTTGTTGCAGGCTAAACTGGTCATTGGGTTCATTAAAACAGGTATCAGCACCCGTATGACAAACAGGGCCGGAGGGGATGGCTTTGATTAGCAGGGTGTCTTTATCACAGTCAATCAATATCTCTTTTACCAATAAGAAATTACCCGAACTCTCTCCCTTTGTCCAGGGACGTTGTTTACTGCGACTGAGGAAAGTGACTTTGCCGCTCTTTTTTGTTTTATCCAATGCTTCCGGATTCATAAAACCAAGCATCAGCACTTTATTTGTTCCGGCATCCTGGATGATCGCGGGGACAAGACCATCGGGATATTTTGAAAAATCGATATTCATGATCGTATGGGTATGTTTTGGGTTATTAAATATTTTTTTAAACCGGGAATACTGATCTCTTTAAAATGAAAAACACTCGCTGCCAGCGCCGCATCAGCCAATCCATTTTTAAATACGTCGGCAAAATGTTCCGGGCTGCCGCCACCACCCGAAGCGATGACGGGTACCGGTAGTTCGCTGGCCAGTTGCTTAGTAATATCCAGGGCAAATCCTTTTTTAGTGCCATCATGATTCATAGACGTCAGTAGTATTTCACCTGTACCTGAGCCAACCGCTTTTTTTGCCCAGTCAATACAAGTTGTTTCCGTTCTTGTTCTTCCACCATCCAGGTAGACGATCCAGCCGTCATCCTTTTCAAACTTTGTATCAATCGCCAGGACGATACACTGGCTGCCAAATTCACGGGCCAAACTGCTGATAAGTGCAGGATCTTTGAATGCCGCTGTATTCACTGATATTTTATCAGCACCATTCTCCAGGAGAATCCGCACATCTTCCACTGACGAGATGCCCCCACCTACCGTAAAAGGGATATTGATATGCGTTGCTACTTCTCTCACCAGTTTTGCCAATGTTTTTCTTTTTTCGTGAGTGGCCGTGATGTCCAGGAGCACCAGTTCATCAGCACCTTCTTCGCAATAGCGCAATGCAAGTTCCACGGGGTCGCCCGCGTCACGGAGATCAATAAAGTTGGTCCCTTTGACCGTCCTTCCGTCTTTTATATCCAAACAGGGAATGATCCGTTTTGTCAGCATTGGCTAAAGAAATTTTTGAAGTTCATGTAAGGATATCCTGTTCTCATAAATAGCTTTACCGATGATCACCCCACTGCAGCCTGCTTCTTCGAGTTCTTGTACATCGGATATCCGGCTAACCCCGCCACTCGCAATAAGAGCGGTAGCCGGATATTTTGCCAGTATCTTTTTATAGAGTTCAACAGCCGGTCCCTGCAGCAACCCATCCCTGTTTACATCGGTACAAAAGAACTGATTTACAGCTTTTGCCTTGTAGGTTGATACCAGGTCAAAGACAGACAACCCGGTAGTTTCTGTCCAGCCACTGATCACGATCACTTCATCTTTTACATCGGCACCGACAATGAACCGGTCCGGACCAAAAGCCAGGAGCCACCCGGAGAATGTAAATTCATCTTTAACCGCTATACTGCCGATCGCTGCATAGCGGGCCCCTGAATCAAATGTTATTTCCAGGTTCTTTTGCGTACTGATGCCTCCACTAAAGTCGATGTCCAGTTTGGTTTTCCCGGCGATCCTTTCCAGCACTTTCCAGTTTTTTACATCGCCGGCCCGTGCGCCATCCAGGTCCACAAGGTGCAGCCTTCTGATACCGGCATTTTCAAATTGCTTCGCCACTTCTAACGGATCTTCATTGTAAATCGTTTGCTGGGTAAAATCTCCTTTCGTAAGCCGTACACATTTACCGTTGATGATATCTATTGCAGGAATGATCGTCATATTACAGGTCTATAAAGTTTTTAAATAGTTGATCGCCGGTGGCAGCACTTTTTTCCGGATGGAACTGAACACCATAAAAATTATCTTTCTGTAAAGCCGAACTATAGGGAAGAAGATAATTTGTTGTGGCGATCGTATAGCGGCTTAATGCTGCATAGTAGCTGTGCACAAAATAGCAGTAACTATTATCCGCAACATCCCTGAACAAACCTGGCTGAAGTCCACTGATCGTATTCCAACCCACCTGCGGGATCTTATGCTGTTTATCGGTTGCTACAAATTTTTTCACATTCGTATTTTCAAATACGCCCAAACAGGAAGTATTGTTTTCTTCCGAATGACGGCAAAGCAATTGCATACCCAGGCAAATACCCAGCACTGGCTGTTTTAATGAAATGATCAGTTCATCCAGCTTTCGTTCTCTCAGGTAATTCATCGCAGAACTGGCTTCTCCCACACCGGGGAAGATCAGTTTGTCGGATGCTTTTATAGTATCCTTGTCATCGGTCACTATTGCCTGCACTCCGATTCTTTCAAGTGCTAACAGGACGGATTGAATATTGCCGGCATTATATTTCAGGATCGTTACTTTCATAAAAGCCCTTTAGTACTGGGTAGTGAATCATTATTGGGGTCTCTTTTTACAGCTTGTTTGATGGATCTCGCCAGGGATTTAAATATGGCTTCGATCTTATGGTGTTCATTATTGCCTTCTGCTTTGATGTTCAGGTTGCACCGGGCAGCATCCGAGAATGACTTGAAGAAATGATAGAACATTTCCGTGGGCATATCACCGATCTTTTCTCTTTTGAATTCCGTTTCCCATACCAGCCAGGGTCTTCCGCCAAGATCGATGGCCACTTGTGCCAGTGCATCATCCATAGGGAGGCAAAATCCATAACGCTCTATTCCTTTTTTGTTTCCCAGTGCCAATACAAACGCTTCTCCCATTGCGATCGCTGTATCTTCTATGGTATGATGCTCATCGATATGCAAGTCACCTTTGACTTCGATCTTCATGTCAATACCACTGTGACGGCTTAACTGTTCCAGCATATGGTTGAAGAAATTCAAACCAGTATCGATCCGGGCATTTCCTTTTCCATCCAGGTCCAGTTCCACCAGGATCTTTGTCTCCTGGGTGATCCGTTCATGTTGAATAATACGCTGCGCCATGCGGAGGAATCCATAGACTTGTTTCCACTCATTTGTTTCAAGGACAACCGTTGACTCCAGCTCATTCCGGCCGTTGTTGAGTTCTGCAGCACCCAATGCAGGATCATTGTTCAACCAGATCGCTCTGCAACCCAGGTTCTTCGCCAGTTGCACATCCGTGATGCGATCACCGATCACGAATGAACCGGCCATATCATACAAAGGGTTATTGATATACTGCACCAGCATTCCTGTTTTGGGTTTGCGGGTAAGGGTATTTTCAGCAGGAAGCGTTTTATCAATAAAGACCCCGTGGAAAATAATGCCTTCATTTTCCAGGCTCTTCATAATAAAATCATGTATAGGGTGAAAAGTACTCTCCGGGAATGTAGCGGTGCTTAAGCCATCCTGGTTGCTCACCATCACCAGTTCAAAATCCAGTTCACGGGCAATTTTACCCATCCATGTAAACATCCCGGGATAGAATTCCAGTTTATCAAATGAATCAATTTGATAAGTGGGTGGCGCTTCATTGATCAATGTGCCATCCCTGTCGATAAATAGGATCTTTTTCATACGTTAAACGTTTTTAAGGTATCAACCAGTTGTTGGTTCTCTTCCGGTGTTCCGATAGTAATGCGGAGGCAACCGGTACAATTCACTTCTCCTGACCGGTCACGGACGATGATCCCATTGCCGGATAAGTATTCATGTACCTGTTTCACTTTATCCACCCGTACTAAAATAAAATTGGCATCGGAAGGGTAGATATGCTCAACAAAAGGCAGCTGCTGCAGTTTGTTGAGCAGCCATGCCCGCTGCTCCACTGTTGCCTGGATCCAGGTATTGATCTGTTCGGTATTCTCCAGGGCTTCCAGCACCAACTGCTGTGTTGCTGTATTGATATTATAAGGGTATTTTATTTTATCCAGGTAGCTGATGATCGAAGCAGAAGCAAAAGCCATACCCAGCCTCAGTCCGGCAAGGCCCCAGGCTTTTGACAGAGTTTGAAGAATGACCAGGTTAGGATATTCCGCCAGGCCGGGAATAAAACTTCTTTGCCTGGCATAATTGATATAGGCTTCGTCAATGATCACCAACCCGTCAAAATTATTCAGGACTATTTCAATGTCTTCCCGGTTGATACTGTTGCCGGTAGGATTATTGGGGGAACAGATAAAAATGAGTTTGGTATCTGCATCGATCGCTTCTTCGATGGCGGGTAGATCAAGCTGGAAATTTTCCTGCAGCAACACCTTTTTGATCTTTATATCATTCATCCCGGCGCAGACCTCGTACATCCCATAGGTAGGGGGAAAGAGGAGAACATTGTCTTTGCCCGGTTCGCAAAAGACCCTGAACAGGAGATCGATCGCTTCATCGCTGCCATTCCCGGTGAAAATATTTTGAACAGGCAGACCCTTTATCGAACTTATTTTTTCTTTCACCATTGTTTGTAAAGGATCCGGGTACCGGTTATAATTTACGCGTAAAGGGGAGCCTGCTGCATTTTCATTGGCATCTAAGAAAACCCGGGCAATGCCGCTGAACTCATGTCTTGCGGATGAATACGCTTTCATCTCTTTAATATTTCTTCGTACGAGTTCTTCTAAATTGAATTCCATATTCATTTTTTTAAACGGATCGCCACCGCATTTTTATGTGCCTGCAATCCTTCTGCTGAGGCCATGGTCATCACCGTATTTGCAATATTTTGTAAACCTTGTCGGGTCAGTCGCTGGTAGCTGATCTTTTTGAAAAAACTATCCAGTGAAACACCACTGTACATCGCAGCATACCCATTCGTTGGCAACACATGATTGGTACCGCTTGCGTAATCACCGGCAGTTTCCGGTGAATAGTTGCCGAGGAACACAGAACCAGCGGCGGTGACCTGTTGGGAAACCTTTTCAGTTTCGGTGCAACAGAGAAGCAGGTGTTCAGGCGCATATTGATTGGAAAATGCAATCGCCTCGTTGATATTCCTGGCAAGAATGATCTTACTGTTCTTCAGCGCTCTTTTGGCGATGGTATTCCGCGACAGCTGCGGTAACTGGATCGCTATTTCTTTTGCCACCTGTTTGGCAAGGGATGCAGACGTGGTAACCAGTATAACCTGTGAATCGGCGCCATGCTCGGCTTGTGATAAGAGATCGGCTGCCACAAATCCCGGTACGGCAGTCTTATCGGCGATCACCAACAGTTCGGAAGGACCAGCCGGCATATCAATGGCGATACCTTCCTGTTGTGCCTGCATTTTGGCGGCGGTGACATAACGATTGCCGGGACCGAATAGTTTCATCATCCGGGGAATGGTCCTGGTTCCGTAAGCCATTGCCGCGATAGCCTGTGCGCCTCCCGCTTTAAAAATTTTGCGGATGCCGCAAAGATGAGCCGTGTATAGTATTGCAGGATGAATTCCTGTCAGCGAAGGTGGCGTACAAATCACAATCTCTTTACATCCGGCTAATTGCGCGGGAACACCCAGCATCAACAGGGTTGAAAAGAGCGGGGCAGTTCCTCCTGGAATATAGAGTCCCACTTTTTCGATCGGCACCTGCTTTCTCCAGCAACTAATGCCTGTCATTGTTTCAACCTTTTGTATCGGTTCCTTTTGCGCCGCATGAAAGGTCTCAATATTTTTTTTTGCTTTTTGGATCGATGTTTTTAATTCGAC
>JANOHQ010000459.1:0-18335 GCA_031406595.1 Chitinophagaceae bacterium | reverse complement strand
GGGGGGGGGCGGCACCGCAATTATTTTTGGATGAAGTTCCGATCGATGCGCAGATCGTCGCTTCGATCTCTGTTTCGCAAGTGGCATATATCAAAGCATTCAGGCCTGGTTCTTTTGTAGGTACCGGCAACAGCTCCAATGGTGCAATTGCGATCTATACCCGCCGGGGCGGCGATGCAGAATCTATGCCAGGGAAAGGATTGAACAGCAGCACAGTCAGTGGTTATACGCCCAAGCGCCAGTTTTATTCACCCAATTACGCAGGGTTCAATGTCAGGAATGAAAAAAAAGATGTTCGCACCACTTTATACTGGAATCCACAGGTAACGACAACCCCTTTAAAGAATAAGGTGAAACTGACTTTTTATAATAATGATGTAAGTAAGTCTTTCCGGGTTGTGATCGAGGGAATGACAAAAGATGGACAACTGGTTCGTCTTGAGCAGATCATGGACTAGTGTAACTTTCCCGTTGAAGACTGTTGCGTTTGTGTCGCAGGGAAGTATAAAACAGTTTAACTATGACCCGCATCAAACTGGATCTTCATCATATCTATAATAACAGCCGTGCTATCGACGATGCTTTGCAACAGGTTTTTGATGAAGCTATTGAAAAGCGTATCCGGGAAGTGGAGATTATTCCCGGCAAGAGTAGCGGGCAACTCCTGAAAAAAGTAGAGCGTTTCCTGCAACAGCCCCATATTAAAAAGCAATACCACCGGATCGGGAACGACAGTAAGGATACCGGGAGATTATTTGTATTTTTCAAGTTCTGAGTAAAGAGGTAGCTATATACCTGTTCGACCACGCTGAAACATAATTCGATAGATTTGCTGCAGATCTAAAGGAATTAAAGGCTATGTCAGGACGAATTTCAGGCTTATTTCAGGAATTTTTTAATAGTGAAAAAGTAGCAGGTTTACTACTTGTAATCTGTACAATAATTTCATTGGCTATAGCAAATTCACCTGGTGGGGACGGCTATATGCACTTTATGCATAAAAAGATAGACCTGTCTTTTGCCAACATTTCCTTAAACTATTCTCTCGAGAATTGGGTCAATGATGGCCTTATGGCAATCTTTTTCTTAATGATAGGGCTCGAAGTAAAAAGGGAGTTATATGTGGGTGAGTTAGCGGACTTTAAAAAGGCTATTCTCCCTGTAGCAGCAGCAGTAGGTGGTATTTGCATACCCGCATTAATACATTTTATTTTGAATAGCGGGACGGCAACACAGGCGGGATTTGCAATACCAATGGCAACAGATATAGCCTTTGCTTTAGGCATTTTAGCTTTGGCGGGTAGCAAAGTCCCGACATCAGTAAAGGTTTTTCTTGCTGCTTTGGCAATTATTGACGACGTAGGAGCAATACTTGTTATCGCCTTTGTCTATACCCAAACAATTTTATTTACTTACCTGTTAGTTGCATCAGGCATATTGTTAGCATTATTTGTTTTAAACAGATTGCGAATAAAAAACCTTTTCTTCTTTATCCTGCCTGGAATAGCAATGTGGTATTGTTTTTTGAAATCAGGTGTTCATCCAACAATAGCTGGGGTTTTGCTCGCCTTTGTCATACCTTTTCATAAAGATAACAGCCAAAGTGTATCCTGCCATTTACAGCATTTCCTTCACAAACCTGTCGCTTTTATTATTATACCCATTTTTGCACTAATTAATACGGCCATCCTGATACCCTCCAATATTGGTGAAAATTTATCTTCTTCAAATTCACTAGGAATAATTTTAGGTCTTGTGGTAGGGAAATTGGTTGGTATTTTTACAGTTCCATTTTTATTAGTTAAGATCAGAGTAGCTCGTTTGCAAGAAGGGATAACCTGGAAAAACCTTGCAGGTATTGGCTTGCTTGGTGGTATTGGATTTACTATGTCAATATTTATCAGCAACCTTGCGTTTAGTGACGCTCAATTCGTAAATAATTCAAAATTATCAATATTGATCGGGTCAACAATTTCAGCAATTAGTGGTTTGGCAATATTTCTCTCAGGTAAAACCGCACAAAAGTTAGCTTAAATAGGGCCTTTGCGGTTGACCTAATACTTTTATATTTTAATGCTACTTGACTGTTCGCCGGGCGCAGTAAAACACCTCCAATTGAAGCCCCGAAGGAAAGGGGTTCCTATAAGAAAGATTGACAAAATAATGTCTTTTATTTTGTATTTTTAGATATTACAACAATACGTATTACCATTACATGAGAATAAAAAAACTACTTCCGGCGCTACTAATACTCCTAACGAATTGTAGTAAAGATCCTGATATCGGGAATGGTAGTTTTCAAACTCGATTCAAAAAATCATTTGCGGGGCCAGACGAGCCTATTTTTTGGCTTATGCTTATTTCTTTCATTGTATCGGTAGGAAGTGTCCTTTTTTTAATCACAGACACAAAAGCTCCAGATGGTAAACGCCAAACCATTACTGCACTTTGTATCATATTCTTAATAGTATCAATAATTCTTTTATTCGTTGGACGTTCCTACTAGATAATTTTCAAACTGACCCACTACCCAAACTTCAAGCCAAGCCGCTATTCCATCAAATTCAGTTAACTTCGCTTTTTTCCTAAAAAAATTCATTTTGCGTTTTACAGAGTTTAACTTTCATCCCAACCTGCTTGAAGGCATTGAAGCTTCCAATTATGAAACGGCCACACCGGTACAGGAACAGGTGATGCCGCCAATACTGGCCGGCAAAGATGTGATCGCCTCCGCCCAGACCGGCACAGGGAAAACAGCTGCTTTTTTATTGCCTGTCATGAACAACCTGTTGGTCAACCACGTGGATGGACAGGTAGGCGCATTGATCGTGGTACCCACCCGGGAACTGGCTATCCAGATCTCGCAGCATATGGAAGGACTTTCCTATTTTACCCATCTCAGTTCGATCGCCATCTTCGGAGGTAATGACGCACAGAGTTTTGTAGCAGAGAAAAAGGCCCTGCAGATGGGGGCCGATATCATCGTTTGCACACCGGGCCGGATGATCGCCCACCTGAACATGGGATATGTGAACCTGAAAAAATTGCAGTTCCTGGTCCTCGACGAAGCAGACCGCATGCTGGACATGGGTTTCCAGGACGATATCGCCAAGATCATCAAAGCGCTCCCGGAGAAAAGACAGAACCTGCTATTCTCCGCAACCATGCCACAAAAGATACGGCAACTCGCCAGGAAAATATTGCATGAACCGGTGGAGATCAATATCGCGATCTCCAAGCCACCAGAGAAGATCATCCAAAAAGCATACGTGGTGTATGAACCACAAAAGCTTCCACTTATTAAAAAGATACTACGGGAAATACCTTATAAGAATGCACTGATCTTTTGCAGCCGAAAACAAACGGTAAAACAATTGACACGCGAACTGAAACATGGCAAGTTCAATATCGCCGAGATCCATAGTGACCTTGAACAATCTGAAAGAGAGAGTGTATTGAGTGCATTCACTGCCGGTCGTATACCCGTTTTGGTGGCCACCGATATATTGAGCCGCGGTATCGATATCGACACGATCGATGTAGTGATCAACTATGATGTGCCGGATGATGGCGAAGACTATGTACACCGGATCGGTCGTACCGCAAGAGCCGACGGCGATGGGGCAGCATTTACATTGATCGGTGAAAAAGAACAGAATAAATTTGCCGTTATAGAAAAATTATTGGGCAAGGAAGTAGAGAAATCGCCTGACCTCATGAACTTGGCGCGGCCCCATCGTATAATCCCCGGTCCCGAAATGGCAATAAAAAGCCAAAATCCACGTTTAATCGCCACCCAAGGGATAGGAAAAGAAATTAAAATCCGTAAATTTATTGGATGATCTTACGAGCCACCATCTCAAAGACACTCACCATCTGTAGCCTTCTTGTGCTGTTTGCAGCGAAGTCGTTTTCCAACGGACTTCCTTCAGATACTACTATCAAGGATGTGGTTCCCAATAACTTGATTGCCAGCGCTGATGTTCCCGACCCTGTTATACCAGAACCTAAACCATCTCATACCAATAGCCGTTTTGCCAGGGCCAATGCCTTATATGCAAACATGATCGATTCGCTGGTAAGGGTGATCCGTCAATACCCGCTTGTTGATTCCGCAGGACTCCGTTATGCCTCAGAATGGGTGGGTACTCCGAATATGGGTATGCGCCGGCCCAATTATGTGATCATTCATCACACGGCCACCAAACATTGCAATGAAGCCTTAAATGAGTTTACCAATAATGGCAGCCGCGAAGCCAGTGCACATTATGTGATCGATAAGGACGGAACGGTGTACCATATGTTGAGCGACCTGCTTCGTTCCCATCATGCAGGCGACAGTAAATGGGGGAATACGACCGATCTGAATTCGAGCAGCATCGGAATAGAGCTGGTCAACAACGGTTATGAGACTTTCTCCGCAGATCAAATGAACAGTCTTACTATTCTATTGGGAAGATTGAAAAATACCTACCGTATACCGGATGCGAATTTTATCGGTCATGGAGATATCGCACCAACCAGGAAAGCTGATCCCAATCATCGCTTCCCCTGGAGAGACCTGAGCGAAAAAGGATTTGGACTTTGGTGGGATGATACCACTAATGTGCAGGTTCCAGACAACTTTGATTACCTGATGGCACTCCGCATCATTGGTTACGATATTTCTTCACCGGTTTCCGCAATGGCGGCTTTTAAAAGACATTTCCTGGGTGATAATTCCGGTGGCGCCATGAATGCGGCATTACGGAGGATCATTTATGTATTATACAGGAAGTACCAGTGAGTGCATATCTTAGCGGCTTTAATGGCTGCTGCATGAAAAAAATATTCATTCTCTCCGTCCTTGTCATCGTTACCGCAATTATTTCCAGTTGTAACCAGGGCAAGTATGCCACTACCAATAAAACATACAGGGAGCAGGTAAAAGCCTACGCAAAATTATTGCAGGAGTACCCGGTGAAAGATTCAACCGGTCTGCCTTATGCGGCGGATTTTGTCGGCACCACCAATCTCTCCATGCGTCGTCCCAATTTTGTTGTCATTCATCATACCGCGCAAAACAGCTGTGAACAAACATTGCAAACCTTCACTCTTCCCCGTACCCAGGTAAGTGCTCATTATGTTATCTGTAAAGACGGAACGGTGTACCATATGCTGAATGATCTTTTAAGGGCCCATCATGCGGGTGTGAGTAAATGGGGAAACACGACTGACCTGAATTCTTCCAGTATCGGTATCGAGCTGGACAATAATGGGTTTGAAATATTTACCGAACCACAAATGAACAGCCTGCTGATCCTGCTCGACCGGTTAAAAAAAGCGTACAGCATCCCGGCTTCTAATTTTATCGGCCATGGTGATATTGCGCCGACAAGAAAAAATGATCCCAACTGGCGTTTTAACTGGAAGCTATTGTCGGAGAAAGGCTTTGGCAATTGGTTTGATGATCCATCGAATGCCACCCTTCCTGTTGGTTTCAATCACCTGCAAGCCTTACGTATTGTAGGATTTGATACAAAAGATACCAATGCTGCGATCGTAGGGTTTAAGCGACACTGGTTGCAGGATACAACAAGAGGGCTGAACCCCGAACAGTTAAAAGTATTATACCAGCTGAGTAAGAAATATCAATGAAGCTCGCCCGCCGGTTCATGATCATCATAATGGTCCCTCAATTTTGCTAACTCCTCTTTCATTTGTGCTACGATCTTTTGATGGGAAGCAGAATGGATGAGATTCTTCTGTTCCTGGGGATCTGTTTTCAGGTCATAGAGTTCCCATTCATTCACCGTGTAGAAATAGATCAGTTTGTAACGCTCACCTCTTACGCCCAAATGTTCCAGCACGGTATGATCTGCTTTATATTCATAGAAATGATAGTAGAGGTGGTGACGGGGAATGGTTTTTTGTTTGCCTGTTACTGAAGGCACCAGGCTGAGGCCTTGCATAAAGCCCGGAACTTTTACTCCTGCTGCATCAAGAATGGTCGGTGCATAATCGATCGTTTGGGACATATTATTATTGACAGATCCTGGTTTGATCTTCCCGGGCCAGCGCATCAGCATTGGCGCCTGCATGGATACATCATACATCCAGCGTTTGTCGAACCAGCCGTTTTCACCGAGATACATTCCCTGGTCACCCGTATAGATCACTAAGGTATTTTTAGTGAGATTATTTTTATCCATATAGTCCAGTACCCTTCCCACATTCTCATCCACACTTGCCACACAGGCGAGATAATCCTGCATATACCATTGGTATTTTAACTTCAGCAGTTCTTTTCCTTTTGGCAGTAACTGCTGTAATAATTTTCCTCTCTCTTCATAGATCCTTTTGATATTGCTGCGGTCGGGTTCGGGAATCCGGTTGAATATGGCGTTGTAATAAGCAATCTCAGCTGAATCGGCTTTCAGGTGTGGTATGTCTTTCAGGAAAACGGGATCCACTTTCAGGTCGCTGCAAAGTTTCATGTCTTTCAGGATGCTCATTGTTTGCAGGTTCCAGGCGGTACCATGACCGGCGGTGTCGAGGTATAGCGTAGCGGGTTCCGGAAATGTTTTGCTGTGGTATTGTTCGATAAATTTCAGTGGCGCCAGGAAATAACGGTGTGGTGCTTTGTGATGGATATGCAGGAGAAAGGGTTTTATTTTATCGCGGTTGTCTAACCATTGGAGAGCCTCATCGGTGATCACATCGGTAGCATAACCTTTGTAGGTTGTGGTATCGCCCTTCATACTGATGATGCGGGGATCTACATAGAAGCCTTGCCCCGGTAGTATCTTCCAGTAATCATACCCGGTGGGATAGGAATGCAGGTGCCATTTGCCCACGATCGCGGTCTGGTAGCCGGTCTCCTGCATCAGTTTCGGCATAGTGATCTTTGAAGAGTCAAAACGGGTGCGGTTGGTTTTCATGCCATTCTTGTGTGAATGCTGACCCGTCAACAGTGTGGCTCTTACCGGTCCGCAGATCGAATTGGATACAAAATTCCTTTTGAACAATACGCCTTCCCTGGCCAGGCGGTCGAGGTTGGGTGTTTTGATGAATTTTTTGTTGTAGGCGCTGATCGCATCCGCGTCATGATCATCGCTCATGATATAGATGATATTGGGGCGCTGGGCAACACAGGTGGCAGAGCATAGCAATACTAAAAGAAGCAATCTCATAATAAAAGGTATAGCAACCAAGGTACAAAAATTTACTGCTAACTTTATTCTGGTACAAAAAGGATAGTGTGCCAGTTTGAAATAAGATTGGTTTTAAAAGGATTGAACCACATAGCCACATAAGAAACATTGGGCTTTCACATAGAAATCTATATTTTCTCTCTGTGTACTATGTCCGCAGCCTGCCCTGAAGAAGGAAGGGTGGTTCAGGATTTTAAAATGAGACATAACCAGAAAAAGAACGATCATGGAATTTGGAAGAGTGCCGGAAGACGAATTAAAAGATATAGACTTTTCCTTACCAGGAGAGCCTGCGGCTAATAAGAAAATACTAAAAGGCAAACCCGCAAAGAAAGCAAAGGTATACGTGGGATGCGCCAAATGGGGCCGGCCCGAATGGGTGGGAAAGATCTACCCGTATAAGACAAAGGAAAAAGACTTCCTGCAGCATTACGTGCAGCAGTATAATTGCATAGAGCTGAATGCCACGCATTATAAAATATATGGGGAGCTGGGCATAAAGAAATGGGCCGACAAGGCGAAGGGAACAGATTTTATGTTCTGCCCCAAAATGTATAAAGGGGTCACCCATTTCGGAAGTTTAAAAGGGAAAGATTTTGTTTCCAATGAATTCCTGCGGGGAGTTGTGGCCTTCGAAAAACATCTCGGACCCATCTTTGTGCAGGTCAGCGATAGTTTTTCACCGAAGCGAAAAGACGAGTTATTTACTTATTTAGAGTCGTTGCCAACCGATCTCCAGTTCTTCCTGGAGGTTCGTCACCCCGATTGGTTTGTCAAAGAGAAAGACCGGGAAGATATGTTGGAATTTCTCCGCGAGCATAAGATGGGAGCCGTGATCACGGATACGGCCGGCCGGCGGGATTGCGCACATATGCATTTAACTGTCCCGAAGGCATTTATCCGGTATGTGGGCAATAGCCTGCACCCGACTGATTATACACGGACAGATGCCTGGGTGGAGCGGATGAAATTCTGGCTGGATAAGGGAATGGAGGAATTATATTTTTTCATGCACATGCATGATGAAGCTACTTCACCGGAGCTGACCGTCTACCTGGTGGATAAAATGAATGCGGTTTGCGGGTTGAACCTGGTTAAACCTGCGTTTATTGCTCCCGGTATCACGCCGCCCTCTAAACGTAAACAAAAAGGATTGTTTGATTAATGCACTTCAAATAGTTCCTCCCATCTTGTGGTGTAGCGGGGACTAATATGGTTCTGCTGCATTTTCCAGTTGCGGACAGTGCCGGAACTGGCGAATTTCAGTACATCGTCACGCTGGCTGAAGTTGACATTGTCGATCATATCCATGAGCTTGCGTTCGCAGTTCCTGGTTTCGGATAAGAACATATTTCCCTGTATGGACGTATCGGGCACGATGCCGCTGAGCATGACCCCTGCTTTCTTGTATAATTCACCTTCGGTAAATAATGTATCCACGATCGCTACGGCTGATTTTATCAACTCGTTGGTAAAGGAGGTGGCAGCAGGTAATGTGACCGAGTCGCCTACGGTAGCTTCCCGGAAGTTCACATTGTGATTCTCTCCTTTTTTCACTACAAAAACGCTGATGGTCTTTGCCGCGCCATGTTGTCGTCGCAATTTTTCTGCTGCCCTTGACGTATACGTGGCCACCGCTTCTTTGATGGACGTGATATCGCCCACGGGGCTGCCAAACATCCGGGTGGTGGCAATCATTTTCTTGCTCACCAGTTCCTCTTCCATCTCTTTTGAGCTGATGCCTCTTAGCTCTCTTACCATTCTTGCGCCCACCACGCCACCAAAATAAGTTCTTGCAAACTCTTCGCTGACATTTCTTAGTTGCAGGGCATCATAGATGCCCCAGTCTTCATTCAGTTTTTTCGCATAGCGTCTTCCTACACCCCAGATATCGCCTACGGGTGTTTTTTGCAATGCCTCAATTATTTTGTCCTCTGTATCAAGTACCACGATACAGTTGGTCTTCAGTTTCTCTTTTTTTGACAACCGGTTGGCCAGTTTGGCCAGCACTTTGGTAGGAGCCACGCCGATCGATACTTTGATGCCCGTCCATTGTTCTACGGTCTCTTTTATTTTCAATGAGATCGCCGGAAGCTCTTCGGGCGGGAAGATACTGAGGTCGACAAAGGATTCGTCGACCGAGTACACTTCCACATTTTGTTTGCCCAGGATCATCCGCAATGTTTCCATCACCCGCCAGCTCAGGTCGCCATATAAATTATAGTTGGAAGAGAAAACAGCGATATCATGTTTTTCGATCAGCGGTTTCGCCATAAAGTAAGGCCCGGCCATTTCCACTCCCAGTTTTTTTGCCTCATCGCTCCGGGAAATGATACAGCCATCGTTGTTGCTGAGTACAACAACCGGCTCCCTGTCGAGATGTGGTTTGAATAACCGCTCACAGGAACAATAAAAATTATTACAATCTACTATTGCTTTCATCTTTTTCGGCCCCGGACGGCGGTCTTGACCCCGTCCGCGGTAGTTTAAACGGGCGGTCTTGACCCCGTCCGCGGTAGTTCAAAACGGGCGGAGAGTTTGACCCCGTCCGTAGTAGTTAACAAAAAATAAACCGTTCGTGGTTGTTACTAAAAATTAAATCGGCCTGCATACTTTAAGAAATCATACTTCTATAATATATTTTTCCAATTCCGCTTGTCTTTTAAAATTGCTATGCGCTTCTTCAAATTTCTCCAAAGTCCCGAATCTTTTTATTACCTCTGGTACCGCTACCAGGCTATTATCATTTGCCAGGATAGCATGATAAGATGAGAATTCCCAGTCCCGCAGGTCATTTACAAAGCCATGATGAACCGGGTTCCGGTGACAATACTGGATCATCGCCAGTAGATAGTCTTCATTGTCTACTAATTTTCTTTCGAACGGAGATTCAAATAATGGCCCGGTTCGGTCATTCGCTTTATTAATGGACTGGGCGTAAGAATTAAAAAAATGCCCCAATTGCTTAGATGCATTTAATCTGAACATACCCTTCCCATCTCTCCGGGGTACTTCCACGTTTTCTTTTACATACGCCAGGAGATGAAAATGGTTTTTTAAGAGGCAATAGGAGAGCGTATCGAGGATCCCGCTACAATAAAATTTATACTGTTGCAGAAAGAAGGAATAATTTTTTTTCTCTTTAAAAATAGTTTCACCGTTCACACCGCGGTTATAGATGTGGAAGTATTGGCCTTCGATGATTGGTTGTATGTCCATATTTATTTCGTTTTTTTAAACCGCCGTCAACGTCTGCGACGGTTGACGGGGTCTGCGACGGTTGACGGGGCCTGTTTCGTTAATCTTCTTCACACGTGGGGGTGTATCGAATACACCACCACCCCCCACACCGAAAAATTATTAAACTCCGCCAGGTTGATATTCTTATACCGGTTGTTTTCCGGGATCAGGAAGGCGGAGGAGAAATTCTTATGGAACCGTCGTACCAGCAGCTCTCCATTTAATATGGCCACGATGATCCTCCCGTTCACCACTTTCACCGAGCGGTCGACAATAAGGATATCGTTATCGAAAATGCCCGCCTCTTTCATCGCGTCTCCTTTCATTTTAAAAAAGAAGGTCGCAGGTTTGTTTTTCACCAGTTGCTCGTTCAGGTCGATGCCCCGTTCCATATAGTCATCCGCCGCTGCGCCAAAACCCGTGGCGTTGGCTGTCTTTACTTCCTGCTGCGTGAATTGTTTCGAGCCTTTATAGGCCGCCCCGTAAAATTCTTCCCCGTCCATAAAAATAGTTTTGGTAAAGCTAAATAATTTAGTAAATTAGTGCTAAGAAAATGGGGATTATTTTTTAAAAACTTAAATCGATGAGCGATGGAAGCAATAGTGAACACGATCCCCGGTTACCGGGTGTATGAGTATTTACTGGTACTGAATCCGCATGAAGACCTCTGGAACCGGATCATGAAAGTAAAGGAAAGTTTCGCGATGGAATATAAATCCGATCATGCCCGGTGGGGTAAGCCCCATATCACGTTGGCCAATTTTGTACAATATGGTATGAAAGAAGAACGTATTCTCAACAAATTGCGTACCGTGGCAATGGGTTATCCGCCTTTCAAAGTGGAACTGAAGGATTTTGGCAGTTTCCCTTCGCATACCATCTTTATTAATGTGACCAGCAAATTACCGGTGCAGGGCCTGGTAAAAGAGATCCGTACGGACGGGCAGCGGCTGATGAAACTGAATGATGACAAAAAACCGCATTTTATCATGGAGCCGCATCTTACTATTGCAAGAAAACTAAAACCCTGGCAATATGAGAAAGGCTGGCTGGAATACAGCAACAAGCATTTTACCGGGCGGTTTATTGCCGATGGAATGACCCTGCTGAAAAGACCTGTAGGTGAATCCGACAGCTATCGGATGAAGTATCACCTGGTACAGAAATTTGAATTCCAGAACCTGCCGGTTACAACAAAACAGGGTGAATTATTTGGGTAACGGATAGATGAACAGCCGGGGCTATGTTTTATAAACAATTGCTTAAGAGGATCATCAGGATAATTGCCTGGATGATCGTGCTGGCCCGGATCAGCCTGAAATAGTAAAATGATACCTGTCAACCCCCGGGGATATAGATGTTGAAGCAGTATAAAATAGAAAAGTGGGATGCCCCGTCAACCGTTGCAGACGTTGACGACGGTGAATAGAAAGTAAGTGGGATGGGTTATGTGAGACAAAGGAGAATAAAGAGAAAGGATATGTGTGTATGATCATGAAGAGACAACTCTTTGTTCTCCTTTTTATTGCCCATACGTGAACTGTTGAAAATTAACTACAATCAAAACCAATATATATTATGCCTGGAAAATTGCGGCAGGATCATTTCAAGGTAACACCGAAAAAACAGGAGAATGGTCAGCAACCGGAAAGTGAAGAGATGCAAAAACCCGCGGGTTACTTAGCGGGCCGTGGTGCCCAGTTCAATACGAAGAATCGCTTTCTTAAAAACGAAAGCACCCGTGAACATATTGAAGGGATCGATGATTGGGAAGAACCCAATGCGCCGACGATCTATATGGAGCAGGAATCTAAAACCATTGTCAACAAAGTGGAAAGCAAGGATGTGGGAATGGCTTACAGTATGAATCCTTATGCAGGTTGCGAGCATGGATGCATTTATTGCTATGCCCGGAATGTACATGAGTACTGGGGTTACAGCGCCGGGCTTGATTTTGAAAGAAAGATCATTGTCAAAAAGAATGCACCGCAATTGTTGCGGAAGTTTCTACAGCACCCGAAATGGGATGCCACACCGATCATGCTTAGCGGGAATACAGATTGCTACCAGCCGGCTGAACAGAAATACAGGTTGACCAGGAAACTGCTGGAGGTTTGCAATGAATTCAACCAGCCTGTGGGAATACTCACCAAAAATTCCTGGATATTAAAGGACAAAGATGTATTGCAGGAAATGGCAAAAAAGAAAATTGTATCCGCGATGGTATCCATCACTTCGTTCAACGAAGACCTGCGAAGAGTGATGGAGCCGCGTACAACCACCGCCAAACAAAAATTGAAAGTGATCAATGAACTCAGCAGTGCCGGCGTGCGCATGGGGATCATGATGGGGCCGATGATACCGGGACTGAATGAACACGAGATGCAACGGATCATGAAAGAGGCGAGGGATAATGGAGCCAGTTTCACGGCGTATACATTTATCCGGCTGAATGGGGCAATCAAATTCTTATTTCATGACTGGCTTTACAAGAACTTCCCCGACCGGGCCGATAAGATCTGGCACCTGATAGAACAGAGCCATGATGGAAAAGTGAACGATACCCGCTGGGGTGTGCGGATGAGAGGAGAGGGAAATATCGCAGAAATGGTAGCACAGCAATACCGCAAGTATGGAAAATTATACGGAATGAATGCGGAAGAGTGGAGTTTGGATACGAGTAAGTTCCAGGTACCGGGAGGGCAGGGGAGGTTGTTTTGAATGGGTTTAAATTTCAATAGTGAGGATCATTTCAGAAAAAAACGTCCAAAAAATGTTTTTTTCACCGGGAACCTGCATCCTGCCGGCATAATTTGTTGAAAATATAAAATTATGTCTACAGAATCTAATGGCCTGAGTAACCAGGAAAAATTAAAGGCGGAAAACGATTTCCTGAAAATGAAATTAATGCTGGAGAACGGTGCCGAGTTCAGTTTTACAAACATGGATAGCGGGATACCACCCGAAATAGAAAATGCGTTCCTCCGGAATATCGAAGCCTTTGAAAGAGAATCCGCCAACCTGAAGTATACCACTGTATTCGAACGAATTCAACAGCCTGGGTTTTTCAGGCCCGCTGCGGAGATACCGGAAACGGAAATGGACTATGCCTGGGATGAATTGTCTGGCTATCTTGATCAGTTTGCGATCAGGCTCGATGTGTGCAGTCCGAATATTTCCAACCGGGAATTATACCGGTTTACTACCGAGGAGTTATTCAAACAGGAGATAGAGGACATGAATATTCCCGGCATGCAAACGGTATTCATCTATGACGAATTTCATCCTGACCCGGTCTATGATAATTCAAGGATGGTGCAGGAGGAATTGCTGCACGATATATTCAGTAAACGTGAACTATTTTTTGAAATACACTATGCCCGTAACGGTTTTGTTTTCAATGATCAGCGGTATGAAGACTGGCCGGAGTATTTTCAAAAAATAGACCGCTTCAAATCTCTTTTTGATGATATCCAATTGACCGGCTCAAAGATCGAAACTTGCATCGTAAATGAAAATGAATGCCAGGTGAAAGGCAGGTACGGAGCCGTAGCCGTGCAGGAAAAAACAGAAGTGATTTACGAGGGTGATGTTGAGGTGCAGCTTGTGCTCAATGAATTTGGATATTGGGATTTTTTAAACATAAGGATCGGTGGTTTTGATATCGGGTAAAAATATTTTTAAAAATTCTTTCATAAAAATTTGGCACTATCAAAAAAATAGATTCATCTTTGTACCCGCTTCGAAGGAGTTCTTCGGACAAAATAAAAAAATGCTACACAGACAATTACATATTGAAACAGCGAATCGGTTTAGTCCAAAGGGCGACTATACCCGCCGCGGGGCATGTGTACTGCATCAGTAAGTTGAAATAACGAAATTGATGAAATACAGACCCCGCAAGAGATTGAGGGGTTTTTGATTTTTAGGCCTCGCCTCCGAAGAAGTCCTCCCGAGAAACCTCTCTGGTCCTTCTACAGGCTCAGGAGGGCTCAGAAAGAAACTGGTTGTTGGAGAGTTATTTATGTAATTGGAAATAATTGAATCTATAAACAAGACAAAAATAAAAAGTGCGGCAACAATTACGACATACACGATTTACAACAAGAACGATGAGTGATCGGCTATCATCACCCATATGCTATTGGTATGCGCTTCCACAGGGAACCATTGTACCCATAGGCAATGAGAAAAATAGTATTGATCCGCGACCGGATTGTATCCATACCTGAGTATAACTGTACCCAGTGAAGGAGCCCGGTCGTAAAACGACCGGGCTTTTTTTATTCCCACCGCCGACGGGGATATAAAGACGGAGCGAAGAAAAGATTTTAGAACTACGATATCCCCGTCGGCGGTGGGGAGTAAAAGAGAAGGAAGGTATAGAATGAAATTTTTACTGATCGTATTCGCTCTCCATATTATCGGAGAGCTGATCGGCAATAAACGAAAAGAAAAAACTGCAGAGGATGCTGTGCCGATGAATGAAAACATTCGTCACCCGGCTGAGTTCAACCTGCGTTAAAAGGATTATGTGCAGAAGGAGGAAATAAGCTGTCCCGGTGATTGCCTGCCGCAATGACGGCAGCCGGGACGCTTTTCCAAAAGTTCTTTGAATTAAACATAGCAGCATTCCAATTGGCTGGATACTCCGTCTGGAACGGAGAGGGTGTCAGTTCGAGTCTGACCTGCTATACTGTACGGCCCGTTCGTCTAACGGCTCAGGATTCCGGGCTTTCGACCTGGTGATACGGGTTCGAATCCCGTACGGGCTACAAGGTTCGTTGGTGTAACGGCTAACATAACAGATTGTCGATCTGTTGCAATGGGTTCGATTCCCGTACGAACCGCAATGGCAGAATATGCATTAATGGTGGTGTACGGGTCTTCCATTCCCGCCATAGGCGGGACGAGTCACTCATGCTGCTCAGTCATTGCGAGCAAATCGAAGCAATGCCAGGTAGTGTAACGGCTAACATTTCACACTCTGAATGTGAAGTTCTCAGTTCGAATCTGAGCCTGGTGACAAATGTTGGCTTTAGCTTATCCGGTAAAGCATCCGCCTGTGCAGCGGAAGAACAGGGTTCGAGCCCCGGGGTCAACCAATACGGCTGGGTGTTGGGCAACATCATCATCTCCCTTTCTTTCTGAAAGGTAAATAGAAGATGATAGTATCCGGTTCAACTCCGGAAGCCGTACAATGATGGCTCATAGTTCAATGGATGAGAACACTTCACTACGAATGAAGAGATGAGAGTTCGAGTCTTTCTGAGCCAGCGGCAAACAGGCCTGTAGCCCAATGGAAGAGGCAATAGCTTCAGAAGCTATGGAGTAACAGTTCGAATCTGTTCAGGCTTACAGTGATTGTGGTTTAGAGTAATGGCTAACTCAGAAGTCTCATAAGCTTCAGATGCTGGTTCGAGTCCGGTAGCCGCAACAAGGATGACTTAGCTCAACGGCTCAGAGCAGTACCCTGATACGGTACAGGTTGATAGTTCGAATCTATCAGTCATCACGTGCTTCGCTTTGCTCGCAGTGATGACAGGTGGGCAAAGGAAAATTTTAATGGATGCAATGACGCAATGCGACTTAATTCAATGGTAGAAAACTATCGTTACAAGGTAGGTGTAGTTGGTTCGATTCCAACAGTCGCAACAAAATGGCTTGTAGCTCAACTGGATAGATGTACCCGGCTTTTAACCGGGGGGTTGTGAGTTCGAATCTCACCGGGCCAACAGAAAATGATCCGTAGCACAATGGAACTGCGTTGGTTTTCTAAACCAAAGGATAAAGGTTCGAATCCTTTCGGGTCAACAATGGATGAATAGCTCAATGGCAGAGCAGTCGCCTGTTAAGCGACAAGATGAAAGTTCAAGTCTTTCTTCATCCGCAATCCCCTCTCCCCGTTTGGGGAGAGGGCAAGGGTGAGGAAAAGTTTGTGATGAATGAATTCGATAATGATAAAACAGGAATCAGTCAGTGTTTGTCGCAAACAAATGAACGAATAGCTCCAATGGTAGAGCATTGCGTTGAAGCCGCAACCGTACAGGTTCGAATCCTGTTTCGTTCACGCAGATTATTTAAACACCCGTAAGGGAAAACAATGGAACAGGAACAACAACAATGGAGAAAATTAAGCGGTGAACGGATCAAGAGTCCTATCGCTGAGGAGGTGACAAGTGTGCTGATCCGTGAAAAGGAAGCAGGTCACGAGCTGAAAGTATGTATCGGTACCGACAGCCAGGTAAAAGGTAAGCTGACCGAATTCGCTACTGTGATCGTTTTTATCCGGAAAGGAAAAGGTGGATTCATGTATATCCACAACGGGATCAGCCGGCAGAAAATGAGCATCAAACAGCGGATGCTGACCGAAGTGGGCAAGAGTATTGAAGTGGCCTATGCATTGTGCAATATTTTCTCCCGGTACAGCGTGGACATGGAAGTGCATGCCGATATCAATACCAACCCGAACTTTAAAAGCAATGATGCTTTGAAAGAGGCGATGGGCTATATCGTGGGAATGGGTTTTGCATTCAAAGCCAAACCGGAAGCATTTGCGAGTTCGAGCTGTGCGAATAAAGTGGTACAGTAAAAAAAGTATGAAAATTTAAAAAAAGAAGTCTTTGAGAGCAAACAAGTCATTGCGTAAGAAGCGAAGGCGTCATTGCGAGCAAAGCGAAGCAAAAAAAATGGAAACAATACTGATCATATGTATGGCGATCGGGATACTGAGCGTCATCTTCCCTGGCTTGTCCAGGGTAATGAAAAAAATTTACAGGTCGTTCCGGGAAAAGAGAACACCCGGGATATTTGAACATAATTATCTCGACACTAAGTTGTTTTACATGTACAGGTTCAGAACGGTTCCTTGTACAACCTTTGCAAATGATATTGACATATCAAAAGCATTTGTTTACCTGGAGAAGAACTATGCCGGCAGGATCGCCGATATCTACCAGTCCTGCTATTACAACAGAGCGGAAGGTAAACAGGAATTCAGCAAAACGGTATTCGTACTGGACAAAAAACTGATGGTGGAATTGGCCGGTGACTATGCAAAGATCCTGTTTCCCAATAACCGGTATGAAGAGGCAACGGGCTTATTGAATGCGCTGGTTGAATTTAAAATGCCGGAGAAGCAGGAGGATTTTGAGATCAATATCATCACCATGTCAAGAGACGGTCTCGAATTGAAGCAACTTGAAATAAAGCCGACCGTGCTGGATATCGGGATGTACTATAATGACGATTTCAGCGAGGTG
Organism: Chitinophagaceae bacterium; assembly: GCA_031406595.1. Classification (GTDB taxonomy): domain Bacteria; phylum Bacteroidota; class Bacteroidia; order Chitinophagales; family Chitinophagaceae; genus JJ008. The sequence continues at coordinate 640 of JANOHQ010000459.1, read as the reverse complement.
GATGAAGTGATCCGGAAACGTCTCGGCCAGCAAAATGATAAAGGGATCGTGTTGCTGCATGGATTACCAGGGACAGGAAAAACAACTTACCTGCGTCACCTTGTGGGCAGCATGAGCAAAAAGGTTCTGTTTGTTTCCCCTTCCGTGGCAGGGAACCTGATGAACCCCGAGTTTATTGATCTGCTGATCGATAACCCCAATGCTGTGCTGATCATTGAAGATGCGGAAAATATCATGATGGACAGGAAGTATAACAGCGACTCTTCGGTGTCTAACCTGCTGAACCTGAGTGACGGATTGCTGAGTGATTGCCTGAGTGTGCAGATCATTTGTACGTTCAACAGCCCGCTGAGCAGGATCGATTCGGCGCTGATGCGGAAAGGACGGTTGATCGCCAGTTATGAATTTGGAAAATTGAACAAAGAGAAAGCGCAGAAACTTTCTGTTCAATTTGGTTACGACACCCTTATCAAGAGTGATATGACCATCGCCGAGATCGCCAACCAGGACGATAAAGCGTATGAAGCCAAAAAAGCGGAGCCCATTGGTTTCAGGAAACAGGAGGTAATGATGAATTAAGTTCTTTACAATATTGTTACAGCGAAAGCAGTAACGCAAGAGCTTGCCCAACGGCAAGATG
>JANOHQ010000430.1:0-2445 GCA_031406595.1 Chitinophagaceae bacterium | reverse complement strand
CACCGCCACTTACCTTGCCGGCGATTCGGTCTATGTGAAAGTAAAAGGTAACTATACACCAGGTGGCTATAGCGGATTTTATACGACCATGTTAAAGGACCTCGCCAATTCGCCGGATAAGCTGCTCAACCTGCCAGCATTCTATAGTTTACCCTATAATACCAAGTTATTTTATCAATGTGATGTAATCCGCAGTGGCAGTATATTTGCCACGGTTACCGACTCCACGGAAATGATCCAGTTTGGCACCAAAAATCACACCCTGAATTACTAACTTTGCGTGGCTTGTGAGGATAAAAATAGCAACCATACCCGTTCTCTTACTCTTCTGCATTAAAGGGTTTTCGCAACAAACCAATAATTGGTATTTCGGCGATCATGCAGGCTTAAGTTTTGCCACTTCTCCACCAACAGCCTTATTAGATGGGCAGGTCAACACCCATGAAGGCTGTGCAACCGTATCGGATAATTCAGGTAATCTTTTGTTTTATACAGATGGTGTAACGGTTTGGAACAAGAACCACCAGGTGATGCCAAATGGCACTGGTTTGATGGGGCATGAATCTTCCACCCATTCGGCAATTGTTATCCCAAAGCCGGGGAGCACAACTCTGTATTATTTGTTTACGGCTGATGCAGCAGAATATTGGATCAACGGCGCCGGCGGCTACCGGATGTCCGAAGTCGATATGACGTTGAATGGTGGATTAGGCGATATTAATACCGTAAAGAACGTACTACTTTATGCCCCAAGCACGGAGAAACTGACCGCGGCCAGTCATGCCAACGGGATCGATATTTGGATCATCACTAAGGAGTGGGATAATCACGTGTTCCGTGCATATAAAGTAACCTGTAATGGCCTGGATCCAAACCCTGTTATTTCAACAGTTGATCCTAAGAATGGCAGCACCCTGGGCTACAAGTCAGGTTGTATAAAAGTGTCACCGGATGGCCGGTTGATCGCCAGCGCCAGGAACCTGGAAGGGAAGATAGATATCTTTAAGTTTGACAATACAACAGGCGTTGTATCTGACCGCATCATGATCACCCAATCTACCCAGATAAGCAGCTATGGGGTAGAATTTTCCCCGAACTCACAACTGGTATACTTTAACGGCGGGTATACTTATCAATATAAAGTAGATGTCTACGATTCTGCATATATACGTGATTCAAGGTACCAGGTGGATAACGTAGCTTTTGTTCATGACGCTTTGCAATTAGGTCCGGATGGAAAGATCTACAGCAACACATTCCCCAACAGCAGCGTGATTGCCAACCCCAACCAGTATGGCCCAGCCTGTAATTACCAGGACCAGGTTATTTCCCTGGGTGGCAGGAATGGACATGCCGGGTTTCCTACTTTTTTTGGAAGACTGGTCACAAATTACAACGTGGATTATACGCACACCGTCCAGCCCAATTGCGCTTCGGTTAATTTTTCGGGCATCTCAACGATTCCCGGCCCGCTTGAATGGCATTGGGATTTTGGAGATGGTAATACAGGAACCGGCCAAAATATAAATCATGTATTTCCACCAACACCTAACCAATTCACCGTCACGCTAACGGTTACTAATACTGCCGTTTGCGGCGGCACGGCTACAAGAACAAAGACGATCAACTTTGACCGGATCGCACCAGTTGCAGATTTTAATTTCACTACCTCCTGCGGAAATCCTGTTGTTAGTTTCCAGAATCAATCGACCATTGCGCCGGGAGGAACCATCATTTCTTATCTCTGGGATTTTGGTGATGGTAATACGTCCACACAACCTAACCCCTCTCATCCCTATGCATCTTTTGGCACATATAATGTAACTCTTACTGCTGTATCAGGAGACGCTTGTAATACGATCAATACGAGAACAAGGACCGTAGTAGTGGCTGCCAAACCAGTTGCCAATTTCAGCGTTCGGGATACCTGTTATACTGCCGCAATCCAGTTCACCAATAACTCCACGATTGCCAATGGCAGCATCAGCAGCTGGGCCTGGGATTTTGGAGATGGTATTATTTCTGCTCAGCCTGCACCTTCTCATGTCTATGCATTGCCGGGAACTTATATTGTAACATTGGTTGCCACCAGCGATCAGAACTGTGTGTCGGATATTTTTACACAAGCAGTGATTGCCGGGGCCAAACCCCAGGTTAACTTTTCGTTGCCGGCTATTTGTTTACTCGATGCCTCAGCCAATTTTACAAACGGTACTACGATAGGGGATGCCAGCAGTTTAACGTATCTCTGGAATTTTGACGATCCAAATGCCACGCCACCCAACCCGAATACATCGACCCAGACCCATCCAACACATCAGTACAGCATGGCGACTAACTATGATGTAAAATTGGTTGCGTCATCTTCATTGGGTTGCAAAGACTCGCTCACAAGAGTATTCACACTCAACGGCGCCATACCCAGAGCAAAGTTCACCCTGGAGA
>JANOHQ010000345.1:0-10693 GCA_031406595.1 Chitinophagaceae bacterium | reverse complement strand
TCTCCCGCTTCGTTGATATGATTCTTACTTACTTCCTTAAAGAATTTTTCATTGGCTGTTCCGTATAAACGTCTTGGATCTTTCACCGCGATGCCTTTGATATTATCTCCCTTCAATGCCAGGCTCAGCATATCGTCGATCTCGATTGCCTGTGTAGGTTTATCACAACCTTTGCATTGTGCATCCAGGTAGCGACCAACCCAGCCGTTATTCCAATACTCGCTGCTCTGGCTGGCCGTATGCCAGATATCCATGCTGCGGAAATGGGAACGGTCAGGATTAGGATAGCCGACATTATTGAGAATAGACAGGCTGCCATCATCGTATAACTCTTTGAAAGCGGTCAATGCAGGATGCAAACCCACTTCATCGGTCAGCGAAAGCGCTTTATCCTTTACAATACCCAGCCTGGGCCTGGCTTTATAATAAATATCATTCCGGACAGGGATGATCGTGTTGAGACCATCGTTACCACCACTCAATTGAAGTATCACAACGATCTTATTACCCATGGGTACCATGGTCTGTCCTTCAAATGCTTTCAGGAATTTGGGTAACAGCATCGACGCCGTTGCCAAAGACCCGATCTGGATGAATTCTTTTCTTTTTATAAACATAATACAGGCTTTGGGCTAATGGCTGCGGGCTGCGGGCTCGTAGCCCATAGCCCACGGCCCATAGCCGTTTTAACATAATTGGTATTCCGGTGTACTCATCAACTGCAGCGTCACCGTTTTAATAAAATTCTCCCGCCCGGTCTGGTCAGAAAATTTCTTGATCAGCTCAGGATTCACCCGGCTTTTGACCTGGAGCAAATTACCGCTGATGGTTTCGAGCAATGATTCCCTTGGAACTGATTCAAAGTTCTTTGTGTACAATGACCAATCGATATTTACCTGGATCGGTTTATTCAGTCTTCCCATTTGCTTCATCGTTTCTGCTTTCGGATCCTCGTTGCCTGATGTACGGCCCATCATCTGGTCATCATCATCTTTGGGTTTGATATTGAACTCGTCTTTATCATCCAGCATTTGCGGTATCCGCATCCGCATCATGAGGGTGGAACTGTCGATCCAGGCTTTACCACCCGGCCATCCTGCCACATTCGGCGGAAGAAAAAGCTGCTGTCCCAGTGACCGCTGCACCAGCAGCAACACATCCTCTCTTTCAAATTTCATCGGGAGCATGCGCTGTATCCCGGCGACCAGCTCGATCGGTGATTTGATCTTTACCCCGACATTTTTTCCCTCGTAAAACCATTCACTGGTAAAAATATCTTCCAGCAGTTTGGAAATATCATACTGGTTGTTATAAAATCTATCGGCCAGCCATTCCACTTTGGCAACATCCGGCTCTTCGTTGACCAGGAATTTATACAGTTTTAAGGCGATGAATTTTGCTGTTTGCTTTTGCTGCAATAATAAATCCAGCACTTCTCCACCATCAAAGTTGCCCGTCTTTCCCAATACCGTTTTAGTTCCAAAGTCGTGCTGGCCTTTTCTGAAAATATAATCTCCTTTTATAGTTGCACTCCACCCGGTGAATGATCTTGCCGCTTCTTTTACATCATACTCGGTATAATTACCGCGGCCCAGCGTGAAGAGTTCCATCACTTCGCGGGCAAAATTTTCATTGGGATGGTCTTTGCGGTTCTGCTGGTTATTTAAAAAGTTCAGCATCGCCGCGGTTTTGGAAACTTCTTTTAACAGCGTTCCAAAATTTCCCAGGGCATTTCTCCGGATCACATCCAGCAGACCCTGTTGAAAAAATATATTGAGATTACGGCAGGCAAAATGTCCATGCCAGAAAAATGCCATTTTTTCCCGAAGCTGCGCGGAACTGTTCACCATTTCATGCAGCCAGTAAATATTCAGGTTGCGGACACCTTCGCGGTTCTTTTGCTGGATCATTTTCCTTTCGTCGGCGCTCATCTCTTTCAGCCTCTCCTGGCGACCTACTTCTTCGATGCCCATATAAAGACCCTGGAGATAATCATCCGCTACATTCATGTATCCGGGTTTCTTATCCGATGCTTTGACAAGGGCTTTATAGAACTGTTTGGGGGTATACTTCGAAAGATCGCCGAGTTGCTCGACGGCGGGGCCAAAACCCGCACGCCACATCAGGTGCTGGTTCTTTGCCTGGTTACTCAATGACATGGGGCTAACATTTTAGTTTCAGACTATTATGAAGGTACTAAGTTTAAAAACAGTGCCAGAATACCTGAGATGAAACGTTAAATTAAGCTGCTTATTTTCAAGCAGCCAGCTTATTTGGCCGCATTTGTTTGCATGCAGGCCGTTACATGAAATCCCTGTTCACTAAGGAGGCCACCGGGGCCAGGAGATTGATCAAAATAAAAAGGCTGCCTGTGCGGGCAGCCTTTCATTTCAACATATTCAATTTATTGTTTAGCATTCGCTTTGATATAAGCTGTCAGTTGTTTCTCTTCTTCGCCTGATAACTTAGCTTTTGGCACCATGGAACGTAAAATATTCTGCCATTGTGAAAAAGTATAGTCTCCCGTATTCTTCATAGCATGGCAGCCGGTACATTTACCGGTGATAATAGATTTACCCCTTTCCATATCACTCATTACCGGTGTCGCGGGGCTTGCGGGTTCTTCTCCTGCTTCAATTTTGGCTTTCGCCTCGGCATCTGCTTTGATCTCCGCTTCTGTTTTTGCAGCGTCCACTTTTGCCGGTTGGGATTTGTCCGATGCAGCACCGGTATCAGGCATTACTTTTTTAGTACAGGCCACCAGCATCGCTGCCAGGATAAAAGATGTTGTTAGCAATTTCTTCATGTTGGTCAATTTTCAACTAAAATAAGAATTTTCAGCTAATTGCAGTCGCACCGAAATAGTCGTGTATGGCAGCCGGGAGTTTGATACCATCGGAACCCTGGTTATTTTCCAGCAAGCAGGCAATGATCCTTGGTAGTGCCAATGAACTTCCGTTAAGGGTATGCACCAGTTGGGGTTTGCCATTCCCGTCCTTGAAGCGGATCTTCATGCGGTTACTCTGGAAGGTTTCAAAATTGCTGACGGAACTTACCTCCAGCCATTTCTCCTGCGCGGCGCTGTATACTTCAAAATCATAGGTAATGGCAGAGGCAAAACCCATATCACCCCCGCAGAGGCGCAGGATACGGTAGGGGAGTTCGAGATGATTCAGTAGTTTCTCAATATGGGCCACCATTTCATCCAGCACTTCATAGCTTTTGCCCGGGTGAACGATCTGAACGATCTCCACTTTTTCAAACTGGTGTACACGGTTCAACCCGCGGACATCTTTTCCAAAGCTTCCGGCCTCTCTCCGGAAACAGGGAGAATAAGCGGTCATTTTAATGGGGAGGATTTCCTCTTTCACCATTTCATCACGGTAAATATTGGTCACCGGCACTTCCGATGTCGGGATCATATAAAATTTATCTTCCGGCATATGATACATCTGGCCTTCTTTATCCGGCAACTGGCCTGTTCCGTAAGCAGAAGCTTCATTCACCATAAACGGCGGGTGGTATTCGGTATACCCGGCCGCTGTGTTAAAATCCAGGAAGTACTGGATCAACGCACGCTGTAGTTTAGCGCCCTGTCCTTTGAATAAAGCAAACCCGCTACCGGTTATCTTAGCGCCGGTCTCAAAATCAACGATATCATATTTTTTGATCAGGTCCCAATGCGGCACTGCGCCGGCAGCCAATTCGGGTTTCACCCCGCCTTCTCTTATGACTATATTCCCGGCAGGTGTTTTACCAACAGGCACTTCGGCAGCAGGGAGGTTAGGGAGGGTCACCAACTCATCATGGAGTTGTTTTTCAACCAGCGCCAATTTTTCAGATATAGGTTGCAGCGCCAATTTCAACGTGGCCACTTCCGCCTTCTTTGTTTCTGCTTCTTCTTTCTGTCCTTTCCCCATCAATGCCCCGATCTCTTTGGAGGCAGTATTGACCTTTGCCTGGGTGTTGTCAAATTCCAGCTGCAATTTTTTTCTTTCATCATCCAATGCAATGACAGAATCCACCAGGCCGGTGTCAGCAAAATTTTTTTTGACCAGCCTTTCCTTTACTGCCTGCGGATCCTGTCTCAATACCTGTAACTGCAACATGTTTTGTTCAATTTGCGGCAAAGATAGGGCGAAGGTGGGAGGCGAAGCTGACACCATTTTTGAAAGGTGTCACCTTCGCCCCGGCTATCTTTGCAACATGAGAGCAAATGATGACCTGCAACAGCGCTGGTGGGACCTGGAGGCCAAACTGGTGGAGCGATTTGGCAAAAAACCGGATGTAGAAACGATCCTGTTCCTGATCGGCATCCAGGAATTTGGCGATATCAAAGACAAATTTACCAAGGAGCAGAAACAGGACCTGATGCATATTGCCATCTGCAGCCTGCTGGCACCCAGTGGTTTTTATGAGCTGGAAAGCGTAGATACGGATGGATGGCCGCATTTCAAGCAACTGAAACCGATGCCGGATATGAATGCCCTCGAGCAGGAAAATTTTTTAAAAGATCATGTCTTACTTTATTTTGACGACCATAATCTCAATGACTAAATGATCACCATGAAAAAAACCTTGCTTTTCTTGTGCTGCTCCTTTTTGGTCCTGCACTCGTTTGCACAGAAAGATTCTACCCTCCGGAAAAAAGACAGGAAAATGGATGTGCTACTGCAAACAAGTATGGGCGATATCGTCATTCGTTTATCCGACTCCACTCCCCTGCACCGCGATAATTTTTTGAAACTGGTCAAAGTGGGTTTTTATGACAGCACCCTTTTTCATCGTGTTATTAAAAATTTCATGATCCAGGGCGGCGATCCTGATAGCAGGTCGGCGAAACCCGGACAACCCTTAGGCAGCGGTGGACCTTCCCAAAGGATACCCGCAGAATTCAGGCAAACATTGTTTCATAAAAAAGGAGTGATCGCGGCTGCAAGGGACAACAACCCGGAGAAAGCAAGCAGTGGCAGCCAGTTTTACCTGACACAGGGAAAGGTTTATACCGATGCCGGTCTTGACTCACTGGAGACCCAACGGCTGCAGGGCAGGAAGATCCCCGCTGCATACCGTGAAGCCTATAAGACAGTCGGCGGCGTTCCTCATCTTGACCAGGGTTACACAGTATATGGCGAAGTAGTAAAAGGATTAGACGTGGTTGACAGTATTGCGGGAGTGGAAACCAGTAAGAGCAGCGACCGTGATCGTCCGCTGGAAGATGTGAAGATCATTCATGCAAAACTGATCAAACGAAAAAAATACGAGATGAAGAAAGACTCGCCATTTTATTTCGGGAAGTAACACTCCTATATCGATTAAAACAAAAAGATCCGCTTGTCAAAAACAAGCGGATCTTTTTTTATTGAATACTCCCGACTAATGACTCCGGACTATCGACTTTACTGTTGTCCCATGCCACCAGAATTCTCTGTACGTTTTGTTTCTTCTTCCACCGCTGACTTGCGCTGGCGTGCTGCTTTTACCTGGTTGTTACCAAAGCGGTAATTAAAATTCAGCTTGAACTGCGGCATTTCACCCTGTCCTTTGAATGTGCTGTACACACCGGTAAAATCAGATGTTCCGCCCCATTTCATTGTCTGGAAAACATCGCTTACCGCAACTTTTACGGTACCAAGTCCTTTGAACAATGTTTTAGACAAGCCCATGTCCACATTACCCATTGCTTTGGATTTTATTACTCCCTGCCATACGGATGGAGAAATGTATAAACCGCTTATTTCGCCTGTCCAGCCTTTGCCGAGGTTGAAACTGTTCTGCATAAAGAAGGTAAGGGAGGGTACTTTCAGGTTCACCTTACGTTTTCCCGCACCATAATCGGCCTGGTAATGAGAATAGTTCGCATTAGTAGTAGCAAAGAAACTATACCATTTATACTGGAAGGGGTAACTGATGCTGAGGCTCCAAACATCCTGTGTAGCCAGGTTTCTTTTTTGGAGAAAACCCTTGGTGCTTTCACCGGTTGCGGTATCAGGTATCTGTGCGAATATATCTTTTACATGGCTGTAGTTCAGTTTTGTAGTGAACCTATATTTGTAAACATGGGTAACGCTGAAGCTGTTGGTGTACTGCGGTCTCAGCTCGGTATTGCCTTTCATGTACGTGTATTCGTTCAGCTTGAACTCGAAGGGGTTCAGGTCCTGGTAAGCAGGCCGGTCTATGCGGCGGCTGTAAGCCACGGTCCATTGGCTCATCGGGTTCTTGTTATAGGTCATCGCTGCACTGGGGAAGATATCCGTATAATCTCTCTTGAATATAGAATCATAATTCTGCCATACCCAATTATTGTTAATATCCTTTACTCTTTTTAAGCCGGTTGAATGGCCATTGGAATGCGTGTTCTCAGCCCGAAGACCAAACTGGATCATCACTCCTTTCTTCAACTGTTTATTATAGTTCACATACAAAGCATTGATATTTTCTTTGTAGTCAAACCGATTGCTTTTTGCGCTGTCAAGTACTTTGGTAGTGTTGAAGATATCATACCGTTTGAAATCATTGTCTGTATTCACGATACCGATCTTTCCACCAATACCTAATCTTCCCCCTTTGTAGTTCTGCTCATAATCCGTTTTCAATGAGAAAAGGGCAATATTTGTCGGAGACAACATGTTATTCACCACGCGGTAATCTTCCGTAACGCCATCAGGCAGGTAATAGATATTTGGCTGGAACTGGTCAGATCTTATTTTAAAAAAACCATAATCCGCATCGATATTCAGATCCGCACCGTTCAATACTGAATAACGATAGTTCAGGTTCGCGTTCACATTATCACGTTTCATATCGTTGTTGTTCGTCGCTTTCAACACTTTCACCAACTGGCCGGTTGAAATGCGATAGAAGTACATCGGGCCGGACGTATTGAAGTCATTGTCGGCGATATTACCATTCACCACCAGGCCTATCGTACTCTTGTTATTGATAAAATAGTCGATACCACCTTTGAATCCATGCGTATTGTTCTTGAACACCATACGATTCCTTTGCACGAACAAGGTATCGATACCGTCCTGTGTCTTATCAAAATTTATTTTCATCAGGTACTTACCATTGTTATAATTGTAATTACCAAAAACATTGATGCTCTTATTCCGGTGGTTCAGGTTCACCCCACCGTTATACTTAGGATAGGTTCCCTGCACAATGCCGGCATTCACTGATCCGTTCGTACCAAAGGTTTTATTTTTTTTCAACCTTATATTGATGATCCCGGCATTACCTGCTGCTTCATACTTGGCCGAAGGATTAGTAATGATCTCGATCGCTTCTATCTGGGCAGACTGGAGGCTTTTCAAATAATTGGCCAGGTCGGAGCCGGATAATGGCGAAGGCTTTCCGTCGATGAATACCGACACACCGTTCTTCCCGGCGAGACTTACATTGTCATCCTTATCGATCATTACACCTGGGCTTCTACGCAGTAGTTCCAATGCATCGTAACCTACAGCGTTGATAGTACCTTCTACATTTAAAATGGTTTTATCCGCTCTTACTTCCACCAGGGGTTTTTGAGCGGTGACGACAACCTCTTTCAGGTTTCCTGTAGACTTTGCAATGGTCATGTCAGGCACTGTTACGCCCGCACCCGCCACTTCAAATTGGTTTGAATATACCGGTGCATATCCTACGAAGGATGCGCTGACCAGGTAGGTTCCGGGTCCGGCAATTACGGCATAACGGCCATCGGTACCTGTTACTACCAATTTTACGATCGAAGAATCTTTGGCTTTTAAAAGGGAAACGGTTGATTTTTCAAGACCTTTTCCCTGCTGGTCTTTTACCAGACCAGAAACTTGTTGTGCGTTTACGGTGGCAGCCATAAGCATAAACACCGAAAAAACTGAAACTAACTTTCTCATAATCAATTCACTTTTAATTTGGAATGCAAATATAACCCTGTGTCATGCAATTGTAAAAGCCTTTGCCGACAAATGGTGTAAATCATCCCCTGAACGGCATGAAATTTCCGGTGAACTGTAAAAATCCGTACGGGGAATTCGCAAACAAGTGTTAGTCCTTAATTGCTTATCAACATTTTATCTTAGGTTTGTGCCTTAATCGAAAACCATGAATTTCCCTGCTAACCTGCGCTATACGAAAGACCATGAATGGATAAAGCTAGAAGGAAATACTGCTACCATTGGCATTACAGACTTTGCCCAGCGTGAATTGGGCGATATCGTTTACATCGAAGTAGATACTATCGGAAAAGAATTGCAAGCTGGTGCTGTCTTTGGGACCGTGGAAGCGGTGAAGACCGTATCGGATCTTTTTTTACCGGTTGATGGTACGATAATCGAACTCAATCCAGCACTCCAGGGTTCTCCTGAATCGGTGAATAGTGATCCTTACGGAGAGGGGTGGATGGTGAAAATGACCGTCAATAACACTGCAGATGTGGAAGCTTTACTGGATGCTGCCGGTTATGAAGCAGTGGTTGCATAAATCCGGATATTAATCATTTCCGTAAATAACTTCGGGTGTTTTCAGCCGTGACTGATCACACCCTGACCAACTAAATTGAATTCCAAAACCAAATACAGCGAACAGGAGCTGGTGGCTTTGTTGCAACAGCGCAATGAGCAAGCTTTTAGTTATTTGTACGATAACTACTCCGGATCTTTGTATGGAATTGTTAACTCCATCGTCGTTAATAAAGAATACGCCAATGATGTTTTACAGAATGTCTTTATAAACATCTGGAGAAAGATCGAATTATACGACTCTTCTAAAGGAAGGCTGTTTACCTGGATGTTGAATATTGCGAGGAACGCAGCTATTGACGAAGTGAGATCTAAGGGGCATAATGATGCCAAAAAAAACCAATCACTGAACGAGAACGTAGATATCCCGGGCGCAGTAACAGGTCCTAATATCGATGATGTAGGGCTCAGGAAAGTACTGTCAAGCCTCAAAGAAGAAATGAGGGTGCTGGTGGATATGTCCTATTTCCAGGGATTTACACACGAAGAAATTTCGAAGGCGTTGAATATACCCCTTGGAACGGTGAAAACGAGGATACGAAGCGCTTTGATACAATTACGAACGTTGATACAATAAGTTGAATATACAAGAATACATATCGAGTGGGATCATTGAGAGCTACGTGCTTGGCCTGGCTTCTGCGGAAGAAATCGCCGGGTTTGAAAAGCTCTGCAAGCAATACCCCGAACTTGTAACCGCCCGTAACGATTTTGAGATCGCTTTGGAGAACAGGATGTTTAGCCTTGCGGTTACACCTGCCGTAGATGTAAAAGAAAAAGTGATGATGGGTATCCGTCAGCAATCCAATGTTAACCAAACAAAGGTGATTACTATGGAAAAATCAACTTCAAACAGCAGTTCCTCTCCGCTACGTTGGGTAGCGGCGGCCTCCGTTATTCTCTTGCTTGCAAGCGGATACTTTGCTTACGATTTTTACACCAAAAACGAAAAGCTCAAAACAGAACTTACCAAATCCAATGTCGACAAAACACAGTTGGATGACAAGCTTAAAAAGCTTGAAATGGTGAGCGACCCCAATGTAGCCGTTGTAAGCCTGAAGGGGACTGAAAAAGCTCCTAAGTCTGCGGCAAATATTTACTGGGATTCGACCTCCTCGAATGTTTACCTGGTCGTAAAGAACATGCCCAAGCTTCCTTCCGAAAAGCAGTACCAGCTTTGGGCTATTATTAACGGACAGGATGGTGCGCCACAACCGACCAGCCTGGGTCTTTTTGATGTTGGCGACGACGGAAAGATCATCCTGAAAATGGATACCGGCGCTAAAAAAGCAGATGCATTTGCGATCACGATCGAAAAACGCGGCAACTCTGGTGGACCAAACCTGGAAGAGCTCCAGGTAATGGGAAAGCCCAGTTTGTAAAAATATTAAAACAACCAATCCGGGAACCGGCCTCTTACGTAAATACGTGTCACAACACTATTTGCTATAGTAGTTTTGGTTCTATAGTTGGTTAAAAAAAAGGGCCTCTTTTGGGGCCCTTTTCTTATGAAAGCTAACCAGTTAGCAGAAAATTGTGCTAAATACCAACGCGATTTGTCAGATAGCCCTTCTTAAAATAACGGAGTGTGGCACCCGATAGTCCTGAGCGACGACGAAGGATCGGGTTTGAAATTAACCTGCCTTAAAAAGCAACTGAACCGCATAGTCACATAAGAAACAAAGGTTCGCAGCCTGCCCTGACAAAGGAAGGGTGGTTCAGGATTTCGAAATGAGACTCTACCTAAAATAAGCTTAGGTCAGCTATAATCTGCTTTTGGTATAATATTGCGGAAATAATTTCACGTTGAAAAGCTCCAAAACCCCTTTCCTCCTTGCCATCGGCTGGTTGATCATCACCACTTTCTTACTAACCATCCCGGGCAGCTCTTTTCCCAAAGAGAACTGGCTGGATAAATTATGGGTGGATAAATGGGTGCATATTGCCCTTTTCGCTATAATGGTCTGGCTATGGTGCCGGGCTATGCTCTCCTTTGATCTTTCGGCAAATGCCGTAAAAAATAGTTTCCCGTTTTGGGCAATTCTCTGGCTGGGATACGGCATAGGGATGGAGTTCGTTCAGAAATACCTGGTTGTCAACCGGGGATTCGATCTTTGGGATATCGTGGCAGACGGGCTGGGGGCAATAGCAGGATATATTTACAGTTGGAGGAGGTATATAAAAAAATA
>JANOHQ010000486.1:0-6171 GCA_031406595.1 Chitinophagaceae bacterium | reverse complement strand
AGGATGTGCTGGTTCGATTCCAGTCCCGGGCACAAAGCTCCTCAGATCATGAGGAGCTTTTATTTTGTAGCAAGTTCCTTTCTTATCCTATCCAAATACTTTTTCTTATAATAATACTCCTTTACCTGCAACAACTCTTTTTCGGTATTAACGCCGTCCTTATAATTTTCCACCATTTCTTTAACAGGTTCATAGATGTCTGATTGAAGATTTGAGATTGTAGATTGTAGATTGCTGAGGTCGGTTGTCTCGTCCATTTCCATTAACTGTTCGTTGATCTCCAGTACTTCCATCAGGAAAGCAGGCGGGAGCTCGTATTTTTCTTCTTCCTGCAAAAGCCCTTTTTCCAGCAATACATATTTAATGGTGGCATCCGGGTTTTGGAAGGTTTTCCAGGCTTTGTTGAGCAGGGCCGAGTTTTCCAGGGCTTCAGCTTGTATTTTGTCGTTTTCAGTGGCGGAATGATCGGGATGGTATTTCCGGCTCAATTCAAAGAATTTCCGGGATAGTGTAGCAGGGTCTACTTTCAGCTGTACAGGGATCTCAAATAGTTGGAAATAAGTCATTACCGTTAATGATTTTGCCTGGGCAATCTTAAAAGAATTTATCCTAGTTTAGGTTACAAAACCGAGTTTTAAACTTACAAATCTACGTACAAAGCATGCAGGTTACCAGGAACTTCCCGGATTCGGAAATTTTAAGCCATATCCGCGCCGGCCAACAAATGGACGAAGTGATCAAAGCCATATACCGCAGCGATTTCGGCAGTTTGAGTTGGTATGTGATGAATAACAGCGGGAGCAGGCAGGACGCGGAAGATACATTCCAGGAAGTGATACTGGCTTTTATCGACAGCGTGCAAAAGGATAAATTCCGGGGAGATTCCTCGGTAAAGACCTTTTTATACTCGTTGAACCGCTATATCTGGCTCAACGAACTGAAAAAAAGAGGACGGACGACGCTGAGGGAAGAGAAATTTGAAAAAAGACAGGATAAAGTGGAATTGGATGCCGGTTACCTGATCGATGAACGGGATGGAAGGGCGGAAGTAGCCAGGCTCGTGGGTGAACTGGGCGAGTCCTGCCGGAAGATCTTATTACTCTTCTATTACGAGGATCGTTCGATGCGGGAGATACTGGAACAAACGGACTATGAGAACGAGCAGGTAGTCAGGAATAAAAAATATAAATGCCTGAAACAGCTGGAGCAAATGGTGAATGCCAACCCGGCTTTAAAAGAAACATTGAAAAACTTATTACATGGATAATTCTACACCCGATATTTTGGTTCGATACCTCGATGGGGAACTGTCCGGGGTGGAAAAACAAAACCTCGAACAGGAACTGTCGCAGAATACCCAAATGCGGGAGGAACTGGACAGTCTGCGCTCGGTCCGTGAAGCGATCCGGTTATATGGGTTGAAACAAAAACTGGCCGGTATTCATGGTGAAATGATGGAGGAAATGAAGCCCGGACTGAAGACCATGCAACCGGCGCGGAGGAAGATCATTCGCTATAGTATCGCAGTTGCCGCCAGTTTAGTGTTGCTGATCGGCGGGTATATGATCTATAACTCTATGACTTTGTCACCCGAGAAGGTTTTTGCTTCGAATTACAACACGTATGAACTGGTCACGGTCAGGGATGGTAACAATGCAGAGACCAATGCCGAGAAAGCCTACCGGGAGAAAAACTATAATGAGGTATTGCGCATCCATGATGCCGGTGAAGATCACAGCCCCAAAGGCGAATTTCTTTGTGGTGCTGCAGCTCTCGAGACAAAGGATCTTCCCAAAGCGATCAAATGTTTTAATGAAGTGCTGGATGCCGGACGACAAAGCGGCCAACCCCTCTTAATGGATGAAGCTGAATATTACTTATCGCTCAGCTATATCCGCAACAAGGATTATGAAGAAGCTCTTGTACTGCTGAATACCATAGAGAATGATGCGGCCCATACATACAATACTAAAGTGGATGAAAAACTTATTCGCCAGGTAGAACGGCTCCAAAGTAGATAAGTTTTACTTAAGGCCTGCCTGCCGGCAAGCAGGTTTAATGGTTATCCTCTTCCGTTCCCGGGAGAGGATTTTTCGTTGGGAGTGATTACGATAGCCTCATCTGTATTTACATATAGATGAATCTAAAAATCATAACATGAGAAATATCATTCGTATTATCCTCCCTGCTTTGCTTTTTACCAGCATTGTTCTGTATTCCTGTCAGAAGGAAACAAGCGCTAACGAAAGCGGTGCAACAGATGTCAACAAGCCGCATGCCGTTACCATTTATCTTACCGACCATCAAACACCCATATTTGACAGTGTGTTCATTGATCTGCGCCGCTTTGAAGTGAAGCTGGAAGATGATTCATTACCCAATGGAGGTTGGGTAAGCCTGTCTATTAACCCGGGTGTGTATAATATCCTTCGTTTCCGCAATGGGCTGGATACCTTGTTTGCCACCGGTGTATTACCGAATGCAAGGATCCGGAAAATAAAGCTGGTACTCGGTACGCAGAACTCCGCGATGAAGGATGGTCAAAGCTTCCCGTTGCGGGTAAAAGATGAGGACAGGGAAGTGATCGCCAATGTGGAGAGCAACAATTTCGAGATCACAGCGGCAGGGCAGGTGCTTTTCTGGATCGATTTCGATGCCGGTAATTCCATCCAGGAAGATAACAGCGGTTCCGGAAATGGAAACGGGTACCGCTTGAAATCACATATTAAGATATTCACCCGCAGCCATTCGGGAAGGATCGAAGGAAGAGTGCTGCCCCGTTTCGCCGATGCGATCGTAAAAGCTGTGATCGGTTCCGATACTGCCACCGCGATACCGGATGATGATGATGGCGAATTTAAAATTGTCGGGCTGAATGCTGGCGTGTACAAAGTACTCATTGATGGTCAGAACGGATATAATGATACCATTATCAATAATGTGATCGTCAGGAACAGGGAAGATACCCATTTACCCACGATCGTATTGCATCAATAATATTCTACTATGAAAAACGGGCCTGTTTGTTTCTTGCAAACAGGCTTTTTGCTATAAATAATGCTGCGATGGCGATCAGCAAACCTATAGCCAGCATGATGAGTTGTTTCTTACCCGGTGAAGACTGCCCATGTTCATACTCACCAATAAAAATAAGATGCGCCCAGTAATTCGGTGTTTGAAAACGGGGATCGGTGTCTTTATCATGCAGCAGATCAAGCCTTGCCTGTTGCAGGGCCTTATCTATCGTATATTTTTTATCGAGATAATAATGTAACCGTTGGGTCAAAAAAGCAGTGGTCCTGTCCTCGGCTTTCCAGAGTGAAGTGATGATATCGGGACAGCCGGCAAAAGCAAAGGCGCGGGACAGGCTCATCAAACCTTCCCCTTTGATCAGTTGTCCTGTACCGGTCTCGCAGGCGCTCAGGATCACCAGCCGGGTGGAGTCGAGACGCAGATCCGCGATCTCGGGCGCATATAATTTGTATTCTCCCTTGCCCGGATAGAATGCGATAAAAGAACGGGATGGGTCATCGTTGTTAACACTGGCATGGGTAGCCAGGTGCACGGTACTGTAATGATTGATGTAGCGGAGAAAATTTTCCTTGCTGGCATACTCGTCCATAAAGGACTTCCCTGACAGGCCCGCCACTTCATAGCGGGAAGCAGGTAAAGCTGTGAAAAAATCACCAGTTGTATCCGAAAATCCTTTTGATGCAAAAGGCGCAAAGGATAAAGTATTCCGGGAGAGAGTAATTGCTTTTTTATTTTTCCCGAATAAGGCAGTGGAATACTGGTATTGCACGGAAAAATTTTCCACGAGGTATTGTTTATGTTCATCCTGCAGGGCTTCAAACGAAAGGTAATTCAGTTCGTCATCGGGGATAATGATCATCCTTTCCTTACCGTCCAGCTTATCCCGGAAGGGGGCGATCAGTTGCTGGTATAAAAAGGAGGCAGCCTTTTCACCTGCATAACGCTGGTCGGGGGATACATTCGACAGGGCTTGCTTAAATTCCACGACCATCTCCGGGAAATTGGAGCCGGTAGCCGTTTTTTTATAGTCGAATTCTTTTTGACTGATAAAAAAAGTAACCAGCTCATTTTTGGACAAGTGAAAGGAGAGGAGGACTGTTTTATCATCCAGTCTTGCCTGCAGGGTGGGCACTGCCGGTATCTGTTCGAGTGATTTCTTTTGTTGCCAGGAAGGATCTGCATCCAGTTTCTCCGCCACCGTGACTAATTCGATCTCCCGGTCACGGATAGCCGTATTGATCGCTTCCAGGCCGGCGCTATCCGTGGTGGCAGCTGCTTTCAACGATAGTCTTGTAATAGCCGTTTTCAACAGTACTTCTTTTTTCACCCATTCATTCGTTCCTTCTGTTTGGTCCTTCAGTTCATTTTCCCGGATCGTGAGAGCCAGGGCTGAAGCTTTATTTTGTTGATCAAAGAAGTAGGCAGCCTCTGAGTAACTCCTAAGCCCGGTAAGTTCATATAGCTTCAGCGCGATACTGATCGGTTCATTATGTACGGTGTATTTTAATTTACCCAGGAACAAACGTGCTTCCTCAGAGTTATAGGTTTTTTCCACATAGCTTGCCAGTTTAAAGGCAGCCTGGTAGGTTAGCAATGAAACCTTGAGTAATTGAGTATCTTTTTCTGCTTGCCACCATTTTTCAAAAGCACCGGCTTTAGCTACCAGTGTGTTGAAAAGATTAATAAAGGAGTAGACACCGGTGAACTGCTCCGGGTTGGCCCGGATGACCGTATCGTTGTATGGGTAGTGAAATTGCAGGATAGCCTGCTGGTAACGGGTGATCGCTTCCTGGTATGAACCGTGTTTTAATAGCTCCTCTCCCTGGAATTTCAGGATCAATCCATGCGGGATACTTTTTCGCTGACCATTCCAGCGTAAATTTTCAGCCAGAGCTTTTTCAATATACAAGGCTGAAGAATCCTGCATTCCCTGTTCGGCATACGCCACGCCAAAATTGTACAGGAGATCGATCTTCTTCTTGTTATCCGTGTAATTGACCTTCCGGAAATAGCTGATTGCTTTTTTATTTTCCTTCACTTTCAGGCTGATGATCCCCAGGTTGTGGAAGATCTCATTTTCAAAGGAAGGAGAGGGAAGCAGCCCTTCAAATATCGCTTTCGCGGATGTGTATTCTTCCAGTTTGATCAGCATGGAAGCGATATTGATGCGGTAATTGGTCAACAAGTCGTTATCACCGGGCTTTGTCAGTGTAAGCGCTTTCTCAAAATAGTTCCTGGCCTGGCGGTAGTTGCCTGTTTCATAGGACATGGCACCTAACCGGTTGTACAAACGCTGCGCTTCCTCCAATGGTTTGGAATGGGCATCATTGATCTGTTCTGCTTTTTTATAATAAAATAAGGCTGAGTCAAACTGGTTTTGCTCATAATAGATACCACCGGTATACAGGCAGGGGATGAATAGTAGCGAATCAGGGAAGGCTGGTAATTTTTTTTTCAGTGCCATCACAGCCAGGTAATCTCTTTTTGCATCGCCTGGTTCTTCAAAATAATAGTGAATGAACCCGGTTTTCAGCTTTACCAGGAATGCAAGCGAGTCATTTCCCGTTTTTTCAATAGCGGGAAGGATTTGGGTGAATTGCACCAATGACTGCTGGTACAATTCATCGGCTTTGGTCAATAAGGATTCATTATCTCCTGCACGGTCAGCCAGTCCTTGTGCCTGCTGGTAGATGCCTGCTGCAATAGAATAGACTTTCAACTGTGCAGCACGGTCAACCGCCGGCTGACCCTGTGAAAAACAGAAAAGCAGGAACCCGGTCAGTAGTAATGAAAGCAGGATCTTTTGCATGAAAAGCCGGTAAAGGGCTTATCAAATTTAGCCGGTGTATACTAATTGGCAATAATAATAACGCAGGGAGGTCTTGGTTTTGCAGCCTGTTCGGGTCTTGCCATTTCACCGCCTTTCAGGAAAACACCTCCTGACTGTCTTTCTGCCAGGGTTTCCAGCAGGTCGGGGGCCACAGTAGCCATCGAAGTATAATAGTATAAGCGAACCTTTAATTTATTGACCGCTTTGCCACTTCCATCATTTAAACGGTATAGGATCTCGATATCTCTCCGGGCATCATTGGTTGGAGTAGAACCAAATAAACCGTTCCTTACCGTTTGCGCCAGGTT
>JANOHQ010000339.1:0-4842 GCA_031406595.1 Chitinophagaceae bacterium | reverse complement strand
AGATTTCACATAGAGACCCCTATGTGCTTGCCTATGTTCCTTCCCGATAGCTATCGGGAGTGGCGCAGCCTGCCCTGACAAAGGAAGGGTGGTTCAGTTATTATCATTTGAACGGCCAAATTTCGAAATAGGACACTACCGGTAAGCGGATGACCATGATCGTAAAATTCCCTGCCCGCATCCTAAACAGGAAAACTACCACTGGCACAAAAAACAAACAAGTTGTGACCTTGTTTGAATACTTTAGTGGTTTGTAATCGCATGAAAAAGCTTATCACCTGTTTCTTTCTTTTGTGTATCACAGCAAAGGGTTTTTCCCAGCAAGGTGCCACCATCTCGGTCACTGTGCTAAACGATGTGGGACAGCCCATGCCCGCCGCCTCTGTACAACTGCTGAAATCGGATTCGTCACTGGTACAGACCCAGGGCTCAGACCAGAAAGGAATGGCTGTGTTTTCGGGATTGCAATCAATTGTGTATATAATCAGGATCAGTTATACGGGGTTCGGGAACCAGTTTTTGCGTGTTGATGCCCAACAACCAGGACAGTTATTCAGCAGGGCGTTTACCCTGAAACCTGCAGCAGGTATACTGACCGATGTAACCGTCACTTCCAAAAAGCCATTTGTTCAGTTCAGGCCTGATAAAACCATTGTCAATGTTGATGCAGGTATCACCAATGCTGGTGCCACGGTAATGGATGTCCTCGAAAAGTCACCGGGTGTCACCGTAGGAAGGGATGGCACGATCATCCTGAAAGGAAAGCCCCAGGTGATGATACTGATCGATGGAAAGCAAACCCAGCTCAGCGGGACGGAGCTTCAGGCTTACCTGTCAGGCATGAGTGCGTCAACGGTTGACGTGATCGAGCTGATCGACAATCCCGGCGCACGGTACGATGCCGCAGGGAATGCCGGCATCATTAATATCAAAACCAAAACGATCAGGCAAAGAGGATTTAATGGGTCGCTTAGCCTGAGTTATGGGCAGGGGTTTTATGGGAAAAGCAATAACAGTCTTAACCTGAATTACCGTGCAGGGAAGTTCAACATTTTCGCCAACTATGGTGTGCGATTGGGACATGAGAAAATGAATGTTACAGCGTTGCGTAAATACCATGATATGAACGGTAATGATTCGCTTTTGTTGGATCAGCCTGCATTCACAAAGACAAGGATCACTTCACACAATCTCAAAACAGGGATCGATTTTTTTGCGGGAAAACGAACCACTTTCGGTCTTGTTTTCACCGGCAATATCAATGACAGGACCATCATCAGCGATAGCAGGATTGTGTGGATGTCGCCATCATATGTTGTCGACTCCACGATATTTACCCAGGGAATCCGGCACAGCCGTTTTGAAAGAGCAGGCGTCAATTTCAATGCAAAACACACACTGGTTGATAACAGCGAACTGTTTTTTGATGTGGATATTATCAATTTCGATATTACCGGTGATCAGAATTTCCAAACACAGCTGGACGCCCCGGGCAGCCCGGTGGAAGTCACGAGAGGGAATATTCCGTCAGACCTGAAGATATTTACAGCCAAACTGGATTATTCAAAACGATTCAAAGGTTTCCTGTTGGAAGCAGGCCTTAAAACCGCCAGCACGAATACGGATAACCTGGCGCAGTATTATTTTTATAATGGCATATCCTGGCAGGATGACCTGGGCAGGAGTAATCATTTCTTATATAATGAGAAAATACATTCCGCGTATACCAGTGTTGATGTTGAGAAAGGAAAATGGCACTGGCAGGCAGGTCTGCGCTATGAACTTACTTCTTATAAAGCCAACCAGCTGGGCAACACGGTTGTAAAAGATTCGTCTTTCAAACGCCAGTACGGAAGCCTGTTCCCTTCGGCATTTATTTCTTATAATGCTGATAGCAGCAATAATTTTACGCTCCGGTTTGGTCGCCGGATCGACAGGCCTGCATTCCAGAACCTCAATCCTTTCCTGGTAACGCTCAATAAATACACGTTTGAAGGAGGAAATCCGTTTATCCTGCCACAGTACACCTGGAAGGCGGAAATCATACATACGTATAAACAAAAATTATCGACAGGGATTTCGTATAGCTACCTGAAGGATTACTTTTCACAGATATTCATCATTGATTCCAACAGCAGCAATGTCAACAAGAATATCATCATTTATACCCGGGGCAACGTGGGTACGTTTCATAATTTCGGTGCCACCATTACTCTCCAGTTACCCGTTACCAAATGGTGGAGTATGACCAGTATCGCGGTGTACAATCACAAGATCATAAAAGGTGTTGTTTGGGCACCGATCAAAGCCACGATCGACCAGTTGAATTTCAGTTTGAATAACCAGTTCCAGTTTAAAAAAGGCTGGGCGGCAGAGCTGAGCGGCTATTATCAGACGAAGAGCCAGATCGACCTGCAGGAATGGCTGACACCGCAAGGAGAGCTGGGTGCCGGGCTCTCCAAACAGATTCTTCAAAATAAGGGCACGCTGCGGTTGACGATCAGGGACATGTTCCGTACGCAGAATTATTCCGGGTATTCCATCTTTGAAAACTCAGACGAGCCTTTTGGGTTAAAGTTCGACTCCCGCGTGGTCCGTTTGACCTTCAGCTGGCGTTTTGGCAAGACCATGAAAGCCATTAAACGGTCCGGGGGCGGAGCCACCGAGGAAACCGACCGGGTGGGCAGTGGAAACTAGGTGGCTGCAGGGAGAGGTGACACCTTTAAAAAGGAGTCACCTCTCCCTGAAAATGAACCCCAACGGCCCTTTTCGGAGTTTTCAACAGGGGTTGAAAAAAAAGCCTTTTTAAGCAGAAATATATCCGCTCTTTCCCCTACCTTTGCCTCCCGAAATTTCGGGACTAAAATTTAGAACAATCATGGCCAGAGTATGTCAGGTTACAGGTAAAGTTCCCATCGGTGGAAACAAGGTTTCTCACTCGAATATCAAGACCAAGCGTCGTTTTCTGCCCAACCTGCAGAAAAAAAGGTTTTACCTGGCAGAAGAAGATAAATGGGTGACACTGAAAGTATCTGCTGATGCGATCCGTACCATTAACAAGAAAGGTCTTTTCACAGTTGTGAAAGAACTAAGAGCAAAAGGAGAGAAACTCTAATCTAACGTATTAAAGTAAAATAAAATGGCAAAGAAAGGCAGTCGTGTACAAGTGATCCTGGAATGTACTGAGCACAAAACAAGTGGTCGGCCAGGCACCAGCCGTTATATCACGGTAAAAAACAAAAAGAACAACCCGGAAAGACTCGAGCTGAAGAAATTCAACGCGACCTTAAAGAAAGTAACTGTTCATAAAGAAATCAAATAATTAATGTGAAAATGTGAGAGTGTGAAAATGCAACACTCATTTCCACATTTCCACATCAGCACATTTCCAAATTAATAACCATGGCAAAAGCAGCAAAAACGGCGATCAAAACAAAGGATGCAAGAGCAGCCGCCGAAGCAAAGAACTGGTCAAAAGTGATCAAAGCAGTACGCAGCCCTAAAACAGGTGCTTACACTTTTAAAGAACAGATCGTTCACAAAGACAAGATCAAAGAATTTTTAGCGCAAAAGTAAACCCCCAGCCCCTAAAGGGGAGTAATGATATCAGCTGTCATGCCCTTTGGTGTGATGGCTTTTTTGTTTAATGAAGGCGACATGCAATTATCGACGTACGAAATCAATCCCCTTTTTTGGGTAATCCTGGCAGTGGCTATCGCAGGGATTGCATACCGGTTTGTACGGAGAAAGAAAAAGTAAATACCAACATGGGATTCTTTAATAAACTATTTGGAAAGAAAGAAAAGGAAAGCCTTGACGAAGGTCTGAAAAAGACCAAGGAAGGTTTCTTTTCCAAGATCACCAAGGCGATCGCCGGTAAAAGCACCGTAGACGAAGAAGTGCTGGATAACCTGGAGGAAGCATTAGTGAGTGCGGATGTGGGTATTGAAACGACCGTGAAGATCATCAAGAAGATCGAAGAAAGAGTAGCTAAAGACAAATACCTGAACACGGCAGAGCTTAATAAAATGCTGCAGGAAGAAATCGAGCTGCTGCTCGTAGATGCTCCTGCATCAAACAGTTATGCTTTTGATTCGGAGCTGCCTGTAAAACCTTATATCATTTTGGTAGTGGGGGTTAATGGTGTTGGAAAGACAACAACGATTGGGAAATTGGCCTATAATTTTAAGAAGGCAGGGAAGAGTGTATTGCTCGGTGCTGCCGACACTTTTCGTGCGGCGGCAGTTGACCAGCTCACGATCTGGAGCGAAAGAACAGGAGTGCCGATCGTAAAACAGGATATGGGCAGCGACCCGGCAGCCGTAGCTTTTGATACGGTGCAAAGCGCTATTGCAAAACAGAGCGAAGTAGTATTGATCGATACCGCAGGACGTCTTCATAACAAGGCCCACCTGATGGAGGAACTCAGCAAGATCAAAAGAGTGATACAGAAAACTATACCGGATGCGCCACACGAGGTTTTATTGGTACTCGATGGATCTACCGGGCAGAATGCACTCGAGCAGGCAAAGCATTTTACGGCTACCACGGAAGTAACTGCTTTAGCGATCACCAAACTGGATGGAACGGCAAAGGGCGGTGTGGTGTTAGCGATTGCTGATCAGTTTAAAATTCCCGTGAAATTCATAGGTGTGGGTGAGAAGATGGAAGATCTGCTGGTGTTTGATAAGCATGAGTTTGTGGATAGCCTTTTCAATCCAGATAAAAACTAAAAGATAATAGATAAAAGTTGGCTCACTTATCTACCGGCTTCTTCACTTTTATCTACTGAGCTTGTCGAAGTATAGATATTATCTTTTATCTATTTATGGTTTTAATTCC
>JANOHQ010000312.1:0-9137 GCA_031406595.1 Chitinophagaceae bacterium | reverse complement strand
GACAATTTAATTTTTCAGCTCAATGACGACAACGGCATCTGGGTAGCATTTACCTGGAATGGAAATATTTCTCAAGGAAGCGATGAGCGATATAAGAAAGACATCACGCCACTTGGCAATGATATACTAGATAAGCTGATGCGACTAGCACCCAAGAAATTCTTCTACAAGAATCAACGTGAAACCAAAGACTATAGTTACGGCTTTATTGCCCAGGAAGTGAATAAAATATTCCCTGAATTTGTAGCTCAAAGAGAAGATGGCTATCTCGGCGTTGCTTATAACCAGTTTGGGGTTATTGCCATCAAGGCGATCCAAGAACAACAACAACAGATCGAACTGTTGAATAAAAAAGACAGTGAAAAACAAAAATTGATCGAAGAATTATTGAAACGCATTGAAGCCCTGGAAAAAAAATGTCCCTCATATGAGAACGATAACCGTATCAATACTGTTGCTGCTGCAATTAGGAATTAATGCACAAAACGTAGGCATAGGCAATAACAGTCCCGATCCCAGCGCCATACTCGATATAAAAAGTGCGGGCAAAGGATTGCTGATCCCCCGTACCTCCTCTTCGTCAAGAATAGCCATCATCAGCCCGGCCAAAGGGCTGATGGTTTATGATACGACCACCCAAAGTTTCTGGTATTATGACAGCCAGCAATGGGTAGAAAGATCAAGGATCGATGTGGCGAAGTCAAGCGTCTTTCTTGGTTATCAGAGCGGGACCAATCTTGCCGGTACTGGCAGCTATAACACAGGTATCGGAGATCATTCCCTGGAAAATGCAACGACCGGTTTTTTCAATACAGGTTTAGGATATAACACGCTCAATATAACAAGCGGGCATGCGAACACCGCTATTGGTTCGGAAGTGCTGAGTTATAATACAACCGGCTATAGCAATACGGGTGTGGGCTCACAGGCATTGTCATTCAACACAACAGGCATCGAGAATACCGCTATTGGCCGCAATGCACTGAATACAAATACTACAGGTGTATCCAATTCTGCGATGGGATATCTCACATTATCTCAAAACACGGCAGCGAATAATAATACGGCTATCGGGCACCAGGCTATGATCAGCAACACGACCGGTAATAATAATACAGCCGTTGGAAAAGATGCGCTCTATTTCGGGCATACGGGATATAATAATGTAGCCATCGGTGAATCAGCTTTATTCACTAATAGTGCGGGGCATAATAACGTTGCGATCGGCGATTCGGCATTGATGCGTTACAGTCCTTCTGGTATGGCTCTTAATCACCCCAGCACCGCTGTAGGCAGCAAATCGCTTATTGCAAATACTTTGGGATATGGTAATACGACCATGGGGTTCCGGACACTTTTTAAAAATATATCCGGGAACCTGAACACCGCTTTGGGATTGGATGCGCTATACTCCAATACAAGCGGTAGTGATAATATTGCTATCGGTCATGGTGCCCTTTACTCGAACATAGCGCAATCCTGGAACCTGGCCATCGGCAATGATGCTTTGAGGGATAATAATGGGTTCAAGAATATCGGGATCGGGGACAAGGCCATGGAAAACCATTTGACCGGCAGTTTTAACCTGGTAATTGGTGTTGATGGAATGTTCAATCATGTTTCCGGCGATGGCAATGTGAGCATTGGGCATTTAACGAATACCGGTACGTCTTCCTCCTACGCAACGGCAATTGGCTATGGTTCGGGGTCTGCTACGGGATTGAGCTATGATTATGCCACTTCCATTGGTGCCAATGCAAAAGTTGCTTGTAATAACTGTCTTGCATTGGGTGGCAGCGATATCAGTAACCGCACCCGTGTGGGCATCAACAATTCCGTTCCGTTGACCGACCTGCATATTATACAACAAACGGATGGAGGTAGTGATAAATCAAGAGGCATCCGCTTGCAGCGATCCGTGAATACGAACCAGTGGCGGACGTTCATCGATCCCAATAATAATTACATATTTGAATACAACAATGGACTTTACTCTTATATCGATCCTGTCAGCGGAGCCTTTGTCAATCCTTCTGACAGCCGCCTGAAAAAAAATATTCTTCCGCTCAGCACCCTTTTAGATAAAGTGATGCAATTGGCGCCCAGGACCTATCACTACACAAAAAGCGAAGGCAATATGCTCTTATACGGCTTCCTGGCACAGGACGTAGAGAAGATATTCCCTGAATTTGTAGTGACCGGCCAGGATAATTATAAAGGGATAGCCTATCATAATTTTGCCGTGGTGGCTATAAAAGCGATACAGGAACAGCAACAGTTGATAGCTGAGCTAAAAAAAGAAAATGATGTTTTGAAAACGAAGTTCGTGGACCTGGAAAAAAGACTACACCAGCTTGAGCAAAAATGACCACCATAAAACCGGGAAAGCCCGGGGGTAGCAGGCAAAGCAGCAAAAAATATTTATGTGTAACTTACTTCTGATAACAATTTTGATTGAAAAAAAAATTCACGATACTGCTTCCAGGCCTTTTTTGTTTGCTGCAATTGAAGGCTCAGCACCAGCCCTTTTTTATTAATAAAACAGAAGCGGATGGGTTGAGTGATAATCGTGTGACCTGTTTTTATAAAGACAAAACAGGTTATGCCTGGATAGGCACAGAAAGCGGGCTTAACCGGTACAATGGGAGATCTTTTAAGGTATACCGGCCTTTGTCGGCCCAGCATCACGATCTTTCGGATGCCTATATAAACTCCATTGCACAGGATAGCAAAGGTCATGTCTGGGTATCCACGAGAAAAGGATTGAACCGCATCGATATTTTTACGGATACTACCGAGATCATACAGGCTTCCATCGGAGAAAAGGTCAACCTTCCGTTTGAAAATGTATGGGATGTGTTCCCCGAAAATGATACATCGGTGTGGATCACTGCGGATACTAAAAATTTATTGCGGTATAACCCTTTAAAAAAGCAACTACACTCTTTTGACTTCCGGCAATACCTTACCGATAACAAGATCGGGTACACCGCAAAGTATCATTCGATCTTTAAAATAGCTCCCCGCTCTGCGGAAGAACTCTGGCTGGCCACTACAGAAGGTATCTTTAGTTTCAACAAACTCACCGGGTCCTTTACGCTGATGTATGGAGTAGCACTGGACAGGATCAGTTTCTTTTATTATGAGAAGGGAAGCGGTAAACTATACTGTGCCGATGAAAGAAGTATCCTATATATCTACGAAAACAACGAGCGCCGGATGGTGAAAAAAGATATCGGTGCCAATACTAACAGGCACAAATCCATGCTTCCTTACACGTCAGGCGTTGGGGGCTTATTCATTCCTGCTCCCGAAGGGCTTGCCTGGATCAATGAGAACAATGACGTAGCTGCTTTCATACCAGGCAACGGCATTAAAGAAAATTCACTGCTACCTGGAAAGATCACAACTGTCTGTAGGGACAACAAAGGCACTACCTGGATCGGCACCGAAAAAGGAATGAGCCGGTTTGTGCCCTCTTTAAATGCCAACCTCCACGTCTCCTTTCCTCAAAACCTGCAGTATGATATTGCTTATTCCCTTAAGAATTTTATTTATACCCAGGCCCGGGAGGAATGGCTGGTCGCTTCCTACAGTGATAACACGATATGGAAAGTAAACAACAAGACGGGCAAGGCCGACCCCCTCAAAAGACCCTTCTCTTTTAGCAATGATACCTGTTATGCGTTGTATTCCCGTCATCCGGATACGGTTTTCCTTTTATGCAACAATGCGTTGCTCGCCTATTATTATCCAACCAATAGTTGGATTAAACTCAATTTCTCTTCCTCATTGAATGAAGGTTCGCTTACCTGCATGGCCATCGATGCACAGGGGAATTACTGGCTGGGTACACGGCGAAAAGGGCTTTTTGTTTTTGATCCTGTTCACCGAACCACCTGGTCACCCACCACCGACCAATTGGATATATCCATTGTTCACTCACTTCAATTCGATCCAAACAAGAACTGTATGTGGATCGGCAGTTATAGCAATGGCCTTTATCGTTTCAGCGTCACGGACAGCGTTTTCAGGAACATCCCCAGGAATGACGCTTTGCCCGGTGCTTTTCATTCTTCGTTGATAAATGATATTGCCATTGACCGGGCAGGCAATGCCTGGGCCGCCACATTGGAAGGTGGTCTTGCCATGGTTGCTGCCGGTGATGGACAGAACCCGGCTGTTACCAATTATGAAACAAAAAATGGCTTGCCGGATAATACTATTTTCAGCGTCGCCATCGACAAAAACGATCAACCCTGGTTTACTACTTCCAAAGGCATCGGTTGGATGAACACTACCGGGCAGCAAAAGCTTTTTTTTAATAAAGAATCAGGTCTGCCTTATTCCAGGTTCCAGCAAAGCATTGCCTGTCTTCCCGGAGATATAGTAGCAACAGCAGTTGACAATAACCTGTTTTCCTTCTATGCCCCGTCAGTGCTTCAGCGGGAAGACAATAATCTAGTAATAGACCTCATCCGGCGAAATGATACAATGATCACCCGCAGCGATGATCATTCTTTTTCCCATAAAGAAAATACATTCAGGTTTGAGTACAGCCTGCTTGATTTTACATCACCAGGGGCCATTGAGTACTTTT
The DNA here is from genome assembly GCA_031406595.1 of Chitinophagaceae bacterium. GTDB lineage: Bacteria > Bacteroidota > Bacteroidia > Chitinophagales > Chitinophagaceae > JJ008. Next base: position 4,537 of record JANOHQ010000312.1, on the reverse strand, counting down.
GTAAACTGGAAGGTTTTGACAAGGACTGGATCAGCAATGGCAACCAGGGTAGTGTCCGCTATGCATCATTAACCCCGGGAAATTATACGTTCAGAGTAAAGGCCAGGAAAACAGATGGCACATTCAATGACCAGGAAACCTCCTGGAGCTTTTCGATCGCTGCTCCTTTCTGGCAAACAGCCTGGTTCAAAATTTTGCTACTCGCATTGGTTGCGGTCACCGGGTGGTGGTGGTACCGGCGACGGGTTCAAAAAATAAGAAAAGAAGAGCGGGTAAAGAACGACTACGAAAAAAGAATCGCGGAAACAGAAATGCAGGCCCTTAGAGCACAAATGAATCCGCATTTTATGTTCAACAGCCTGAACAGTATCAATAATTTTATCCTGAAGAATGATCCGGACAATGCATCAGGCTACCTTACCAAATTCTCCCGGCTGATGCGGCTGATACTGGATAATTCCAGGAGTGAATGGGTGTTGCTGGAAAACGAACTGAAAGCCCTCGAACTGTATATTGAGCTGGAAGCGGTGCGTTTTGATAATGCATTTGAGCATTCACTGGAAGTTACAAAGGATATCAACGTGGAAACGGTGATGGTGCCACCGCTTATCATCCAACCTTACGTCGAAAATGCAATCTGGCATGGTTTATTGCACCGGAAAACCCCCGGCGGAAGAATAGACATACGACTCTGGAAAATCAATGGCACCCTTCATATCGAAGTGGAAGACAATGGTGTAGGCCGGGAGGAGGCCAAACGATTGAAAAGCAAAACAGCAACCCGCCAGAAATCGCACGGAATGAAGATCACTGCAGAGAGGATGGATATCGTGAACAAAGTGTATAACGTTGACGCTGGTGTTACGATCACCGATCTCGCCAATGACGCAGGCAATACCGGCACACGGGTTTTAATAACACTAAAATACAAGACACATGACTGCCATTATAGTAGATGATGAGAAACATTGCCGCGAAGTATTGGAGCATCTTCTGCATAAACATTGCAGCCAGGTAAAGATCATCGCTTCCTGTGCCAGCGGCGAAGAAGCTTTGTCCAGCATTGCCAAACAACACCCGGATATAGTTTTTTTGGATATCGAAATGCCCGGTATGAACGGCTTTGAACTGCTGGAAAATTTTCATCACCCCGAATTTGAAATCGTCTTTACCACGGCCTATAACGAGTACGCTATCAAGGCGATCAAACACAGTGCACTGGACTATTTGTTAAAGCCTGTTGATAAGGAAGAACTGGTGCAAACCATTGAAAGAGCCAAAGAACAGAAGGCGCTGAAATCCTCCCAACGTATCAACAACCTCCTGGAGATCCTGAATAGTAAAAAGAAACCGCGGCGTTTTGCCGTGCCTACGCTGGAAGGGTTGATTATGGTAGACCCGGAAATGATCCTGTACTGTGAAAGCGACAGTGCTTATTGTAAATTATTTTTCATTAACCAGGAACGACCAATGGTGATCTCCAAAACCCTGAAAGATGTGGAGCAGGTATTACAGGGAGATGAATTCTGTCGCATCCATCACAGTTACCTGATCAATATGCGCTGCGTGCAGCGGTATATCCGGGGCGAGGGTGGTGAAGTCATCATAAACAATGGGATACACCTCCCTGTCTCCCGTAGCCGTAAGCAGGATTTTTTAAGCCTACTGGAAAAGATCTGACCAGTTTTCCTTATTCTTAACAGGATATTATCCGCGAACTGTGGAATTTTTTTCCCGTTATGTAAAATGAAGTTCTTTCTGTTACTTCTTTACCCAACATCTTAATAACTTTTTTTTAACCTTGCACGAAATTTGTTGTAATGGGATGTTGCTTTTCGACTACCACTCACCAATATTAACTCAAAACAAAAAAATGCAGGAGTTGCGCTTTCTAGAAACTAACGTCCTTTTAGATATGCTGACCATCCATACCACTGAATATCTTAAACTGAGTGATGAGCCGCGCAAGGAAACCGAATATGCTAAATGCTACCTGGCGCTGAGAGCCATACAGTCTGAGATAGAATTCCGGAAAAAAACGCCTGCCAACACCAACACCAACACAACAGACCCCAACATTATTATTCAATAAATATCAGTGAAAATTTTTCTCACTCGTAGGTTTAATAGTAAAGCAGCTTTAAAGGGCTGCTTTTTTTGTTTATTCCCGGTTATCCGTATTTAAACCCGATCATTCGTACCCGGTAAACCAATCGTACTCAGCAACTGCTTCACGAAAGAAAATAAATCCTGCTTATCATGTTCTAAATTGGCGGTGGTGAACATTCCTGCCTCGCATTGATCCAATACTTCAAATAGTTGCCGGCTCATATCAGTCCCGATACCCGCTTCACTCATCTTTACTGCCAGCGATTGCTTGCTCATCCCGCTTCCTGACAAGGCGAACCTGGCGGCTGCAAAATCCCAGATAATCCCATGAAGAACCCGGTAAAACCTGCTACCCTCTTCCGATGCAGCGGTATAAGCAGGTTCCAGTAAATCATCAACAGTGGGGCCTGGTAGAGGTTCTGCGACTATTATCTTTTCCGGTTCTTTCTTTTTAAACACCCAGTAAAGTACGATCACCACTACCAGCAATGCAACGATGATACCGGCTGTCCGGGCTGCTCTTTCGCTTTTCTCAGCAATAGAAATTTTTTTTTCGCCCATCACAATCTTTGCTCTCTCTTCATTACTGGAAACCACTTCGACGATCTTTGTCGAAATGGTCTTATAATTATTACTGTCAATATCAAAAAAAGAAAAACTTACCGGTGGAAGCTGCCAGTTGCCGGCCAAAGCGCAAACAAACGGATAACGAAACACCCTTGTTCCCGCCAATGGCATTTGGGTTCTGTCAAACGTATCCTTTACTACCGGTTCAAATCCTTCTACACCTGCCGGCCATTGAACAACCGGCGCGGTCAACTGGGTAAAATTTCCTTCCCCGCTGATAATGATCTCGAAAAATCCTTCCTCATTCTTTTTTAAAGAAGGATTCACTACACGGGAAGAGATGGTATAGTCGCCAATGGCACCGTTGAATACGGCAGGTTTGTTTTTTTCCGGAACAGGTTTGACGCGGATCATAACAGGCTCTGTGCTAAACTCCGTTTCAAATACGGCTGTGCCTTCGGCCGGTGTTTCTTCTTCTTTATCGACCAGCACGCCTTCCACGATCTCCTGTTCTGTTTTTTTATTGACCACACTCCGCGAAAACTCTACTTTATTTTTTACCAGCATAGGATCGATGGTGAACTGGCCCGCCTGCAATGGATACAACTGGACCTTGCGTATCGTGTGCACATCAAATGCTTTGCCATTCACATTTTCCGTTGCTACCTGTTTGTCAGCAAGATTCACCATATCATACACCGTGAAACCATAGAAGCCGGGATTCTTCACGATATCTGATTTTGATTCGAGTCTTGAATAGAGTTTGAAAGTTGCCAGCACCGGTTCGCCGACATAGCAGGACTTTTTATCCACCAGCATTTTTATAAAAAGATTCTGCCGGATCTTTTGATAAGGATCCTCCCCGGGATGGAGGAAATAGTCAGATGACCCGATCCCATTCTCTGCATTGAATCTTTTTACTGCCTCATTCAGGGAGATCACTTCCACCAACGCATCATTACTGCGGATGGTCTTTCCATTGATAGTGATACTGGCACCGGGGATAATAAATCTTCCCGGTCTGACAGCTTCGAGGGTATAGACGGCATTCCGGACAGGTTTTGCACCGCCTGCTGTAACCACAGAACCCATGTAGATATTGGGTCCCGTTACAAAACGAAAATTGCTGAACACGGGTGGTTTGACCTGGGTGGTCTTATCCCCATCCTCCACTATATATTGCACCTGGAAGGATTCACCGGCCACAATGGGTTGCTGTGGCACAATGGTCTTAAAACCTGTCTGAGCCTGTGTAGCAAACACCAGCAGGAACAGGGAAAATATGACGGTGATCCTCTTCATAAGTCCGCACTAAAATAGTATCGCTTTCCTAAAGAAGGGTTTAAAATGTACCAAAGGGAAAAAGCTCTTTTTAATGGCTGGCTTACCTGACGGGCAGGCTACAGGTCACCCAGTTGCGGTCGTATAAGGATATCTTCCACGCAGGCCTGGATGGATAATTGCGAAGCAGCATAAACCATTTTAGCAATATCATCCGCTTCCATGATCCTTTTTTTGCTATTGTCATAATTCCCCCAGGAATCGCTCATCACCGCTCCCGGGTGAATGGAAGTAACCTTGATACCGTGCGGTTTCATTTCCTCCCGGAGGTTCTTACTGAATCCATATAATGCAAATTTGCTGATGCTGTATGCTCCACCATTCGGATATGCTTGCAGGGAAGCGATCGAACACATATTAAAAATATGCCGCCCTGCCTGTCCCGATTCTTTCGGGGAGCCCGTCGAAGAGCTCGCGACCATTTTGGGCAGTACCGTTCTCGTCACATGGTAAGCACTTAACAGGTTTGTGGCCAATTGACTTTCCAAAATGCCATCGGGTTCATTGTGCACACTCCCTG
>JANOHQ010000058.1:0-26224 GCA_031406595.1 Chitinophagaceae bacterium | reverse complement strand
CAACCCGTCACTGATATCGATCATAGACGTAGGCATGATCTCCTGTGCTGCAAAAAAGGCTACAATATCTTTTCTTGCTTCGGGTTTTAATAATTTCCCGATCACAAAAGACTCACCTTCAAGGTCGGGCTGCACACCAGGGCTTTCCATGAATATCTTCTTTTCTCTTTCCAGGAACAATAGACCTACATAAGCCGAGCCAAGATTACCGCTTACACAAAGCAGGTCGCCTTTTTGTGCCGTGCTTCTTTTTACAAATTTATCAGGCGATACTTCACCGATCGCGGTCACGGAAATTATAAAACCTTTTTGGGAAGTGGTAGTATCTCCTCCTACAAGGTCAACGCCATACTTATCACAAGCCGCATATACGCCTTCATAGAATTCATCCAGCGCTTCCACGCTGAAACGATTGCTGAATCCGAGGCTTAGTGTGATCTGTGTAGGAACGGCATTCATAGCATACACGTCGCTCAGGTTCACGATCACGGATTTATAACCCAGGTGTTTCAGCGGTGTGTAGCTCAGGTCAAAATGTACACCTTCGATCAGCAGGTCGGTGGTCACAACAGTCTGTTTGCCGAAATGATCGATCACTGCGGCATCATCACCCACGCCCATAACAGACGAGGCATTCTGTAATTCTATATTCCGGGTCAGGTGTTCTATCAGCCCAAACTCACCCAATGAGGCTATTTCTGTACGGTTAGACATTTACTATGTAAGATTTAATATTTTGAGTGACCTTTTTCATTGTGACATTGTTACGACGATCCATCAAATCTAAAATCTTCAATCGTCAATTCTTATCTCTACAATTCTTGCCTGTTGTTTATGATGGCCACCATTTCATCATGGATCTTTCCATTGGTGGCCAGGATACGGTGCTGGTAGACCGAGAATTTATTTCCTTCATGGTCGGTCACTTTTCCTCCAGCTTCTTCCACAATTAAATAACCCGCAGCACTGTCCCATGGTTCAAGTTTATGTTCATAAAACCCATCAAAACGTCCGGCGGCTACCCAGCAAAGATCAATGGCAGCGGAACCCAGTCTTCTTACAGGAACCCCTTTACGGATAAAACGTTCAAAAATTTCCAGCGGACCATTGGGCGTATTAATATAAGTATAAGGAAAACCGGTTACCAGGCAGGCTTTGATGGTCTGTGTTTCTTCGCTTACCCGGATCGGTTTATCGTTCAGCGTGGCGCCTTTTCCTTTTTCTGCAAAGTAAAATTCGTTGATATGCGGGTTATATACCGCGGCCATCACGATCTCTCCCTCGTGTTCGATACCGATCGACACGCAATTCAACGGGATGCCATGGGCAAAATTTACCGTGCCATCGATCGGGTCGATGATCCATTTCCAGGCAGACCCCTGTGCGAGTTTACCACCTTCTTCCGCAAGGACCTGGTGGTCGGGAAAATTGACTTTAATCACCGAAATAATGGCTTTTTCCGCAGCATGGTCAGCTTCTGTCACCAGGTTGTTGACCCCCTCTTTATTACTTATCTTAAAATCGCTGTTAAAAAAACGAAGGATCTCGGCCGCACCCGCTTTGGCGGCTTCTATCAATGTGGATTTGAGCATGGGCAAAGATAGCCACTGATTTATTGATTCATATGATTTCCCGGTATACAACAGCATGCGAGCCAGGGTGGTGGTCCGGCGGCTTTGTTTTAGATTGAGCGATGAAATGTCGGGATTACCTGCCCGACTGATATATATAAAATCTATTTTTGAAGGCAGGCGGGAATTTTAGATTTGAAGGTTCATTACGATGCAGTTATCCGTTATCATAGTCAATTATAATGTCAAGCATTTCCTTGAGCAATGCCTTTGCTCCGTAGAGCTGGCCATTGAAGGGCTGCAGGCGGAAATAATTGTCGTAGATAACCACTCTTCTGATCATAGCGTAGAATACCTGGCCCCGAAGTTTCCCGGGCCCCGTTTTATAGCCAATAAGGAGAACTTCGGTTTTGCCCGGGGCTGTAACCAGGGTCTGAAAGAAAGCAAGGGCGATTATGTTCTCTTCCTGAACCCCGATACACTGGTCCCCGAGGATTGTTTCAGAGAATGCATCCGGTTTTTTGAATCGCATCCTGAAGCCGGGGCGCTGGGAATAAAAATGCTGGATGGCAGCGGCAAATTTCTCAAAGAATCAAAAAGGGCTTTCCCGTCCCCGATGACATCCCTGTATAAATTATTCGGACTGTCGAAATTATTCCCGCGTTCAAAAACCTTTTCAAGATACCATCTCGGGCACCTGGATGAAAATGAAAGCAATGAAGTGGATGTACTCGCCGGTGCATTTATGATGATCAAAAAAGAAGTGCTGGAGAAAGTGGGGAGTTTTGATGAGACCTTCTTTATGTATGGGGAAGATGTAGACCTCAGTTACCGGATCCAGAAAGCGGGGTATAAGAATTATTATTTTGCCGGTCGCTCCATCATCCATTTCAAAGGCGAGAGTACCCGCAAAGCCAGTATGAATTATGTGCGGATGTTTTACAAGGCCATGAGTATTTTTGTTCGCAAACATTATGGCGGTAGCCGGGCCGGGTTTTTCATTTTTTTAATTCATGTCGCTATCTGGTTCCGGGCAGCATTGACGGCCATCGGTACATTTATCCGCAAGATCGGGTTACCAGTGATCGATGCAGGGCTGATCCTTCTTTCTTTCTGGTTGGTAAAAAACCTCTGGACCACCTATGTGAAAACGAATATCCAGTATGAAAAGCAATTGCTGTGGATCGCTTTCCCCGCCTATACACTATTCTATCTTATTGCCGCCTATTACGCAGGTTTGTATGACCGGTGGTACAAGCGTTCGGAGCTCGTTCGCTCCACATTGATCGCCACGATCGTATTATTGGCCGCGTATGCATTACTGCCCGAACATTATCGTTTTTCGAGAGGCATTCTTTTATTCGGCGCATTGCTTGCATTTGTGCTGATAGGGATATTGCGATGGGTATTGTTAAAGACCGCCGTGCTGAACAGTACCAAACAAAAGGAAGCCAATGCCACCACGGTTATTGCCGGAGCTGTGCGGGAGTACAAAGAAGCATTACAGTTATTGAAGGAAGCCGGTCTCGATCAACGGGTATTGGGAAGGATTACCACAGGCGACCCCGATGCCGAAGCACTGGGCAGCTGGAAAAATCTCCGGCAGCTTGCCGTCACCGTTCCTTTCCGGGAAGTGATTTTTTGCCGGGGAGCTTTGTCCTATACATCGATTATAGAAGGTCTGCAGCAATTACCCAACAAGATCGTTGCCAAGATCCATGCCGTTGGGAGCAGCAGTATTGTGGGAAGTGATTCAAAAGATACTTCCGGAGAATCCGTCTCGATGGAGAATGGATATAAACTCGCCGATCCGTATAACCGGCGATTGAAGCGATTGGTGGATGTGATGATCGCTTTGGCCGGCATCATAACCTTCCCGTTACAACTTTTTATTGTTAAGAAGCCTCTTTCATTTTTCTCCAACTGTTTTTCTGTAGTGTTTGCTCAAAAAACATGGATCGGCTATGCCGTACCGGAAAAACATTTGCCGCGGTTATATGATGCTGTGATAGCCTGTAACGGTATTGCTGTATCTGGCGAACAAAAATTACCCACGGACAGTTTGCAAATGATCGATTACTGGTATGCCAGGGATTATGAACCGGTCGGGGATCTGAGGTTGATCTGGAAAATGTATCGCAATCTAGGAGGATAGAAAATTAGCAATTGACAATAGGCAATTGGCAAGGGGAAAAACAACAGATTATCCGGGGATTTACACATTGGGATTCACTTCGGCGTTTTTACTTTCGATCCCTGTAATATTTTTATGGCATCTGCAACGGTTAAAGAAACGATGGTGTATCAGCTAGCCTTCAAACTGGCTATGGATATTTTTGAGTTGTCGAAAAAATTTCCAAGGGAAGAACCTATTCACTCACCGACCAGATCAGGAGATCTTCCAGGAGTGTTTGTATTTGCCTTTTGGAGGCTTACCGGAAGAAGCGCTACCCTGCCCATTTCGTAGCGAAGGTTACGGACAGTGATATGGAAAATTCGGAAACATCTGGTTGGCTGGATTTTGCCCTGGCCTGCGATTATACCACGCAAGAAAAACATGTGGAGCTGTCTGAAAAAAGTGCAGAAATAGGAAGGCTGCTGAACCACATGATAACTAATCCGGAGAAATACTGACCGGGAGCACTAGATTTGCCAATTGCCATATTGCCAATTGTCTATTGCCCATTGCTTATTGCATATATTCGTAACTTTAAGTCAATCACAAAAGCTTCATGGCGACCATTATCGATATAAAATTACCCCGCGCTATTGCGGCTGCATTGCGTATCCCGCCCAATGATCCACGGCGGCAGCAGATCAGGGTATTGAAGAAGCTTTTAAAGAAGGCCCGGTTCACTGAATTCGGCCAGGAATACCGGTTCGACGATATATTATTAAGCAAACACCCGGATAAAAAATTCCAGGAACTTGTTCCCGTACATGATTATAATAAGATATATGAGGGGTGGTGGAAGAAAACGCTGGAAGGGATACCGGATGTAACATGGCCGGGAAAGATCAAATACTATGCACTCAGCTCCGGCACATCGGAAGCCGCAAGCAAATACATTCCTGTTACACGGGAACTATTAAGGAGTAATACGGTTAATTATTTACGCCAGTTGCTGAGCCTGATCCGTTATGATGAAGCCAATAAAAGGGCAATGACGAAAGGTTTTTTATTTTTGGGTGGCGCTACTGATCTTCAAAAGGGAAAAGCCGGTTGGTACGCCGGAGATCTTAGTGGCATTTTAGCTAAGAAAAGACCTTTCTGGTTCCAGACTTTTTATAAACCCGGTGGCCGGATCGCAGCTATTGCTGATTGGAACCAGAAATTAAATGAGATCGTTGAGCATGCAAAAGAATGGGATATCGGTTATATCGTGGGTGTCCCGGCCTGGTGCCAGATGTGTATGGAAATGGTGGTCGAACATTATAAGGTGAAGAACATTCACGAGATATGGCCCAACTTCAGTTTTTTTGTGCATGGTGGCGTGGCATTTGAGCCATATAAAAAAGGGTTTGAAAAATTACTCGGCAAACCTATTGTGTATATAGAGAATTATTTGTCAAGCGAAGGATTTATTGGCTATAAAACAAGGGAACAGGCAAAAGGGATGCAACTGATCCTGAATAATAATATATTTTTTGAGTTTGTACCTTTTGATGATAAGAATTTTGACAGCGAAGGACAGATCGTTGCTAACCCCGAAGCAAAGATGATTCATGAAGTGGAAGAGGGAAAAGAATATGCCTTGCTGATGAGTACCAATGCCGGTAGCTGGCGATACCTGATCGGGGATACGATCAAGTTTGTTGACCTGGAAAAAAGCGAAGTGTGTATTACCGGTCGTACCAAACATTTCCTCAGTCTTACCGGTGAACACCTCAGTGTGGAGAATATGAACAAGGCCATCGAGCTGGTCAGTGAAGAATTCAATGTCAGTATTCCCGAATATACGGTGGTCGGTTTGCCGCACGGCAATTTTTTTGCTCACCGCTGGTATATTGCCACCAATGATAAAGTGGATGCAGAGAAGATCCGCAAACGCATCGATGAAAACCTGCGGGCACTGAATGATGATTATGCCACCGAAAGAGACAGTGCACTCAAAGAAGTATTCCTGGAAGTGTTGCCGGAAGAGAAGTTCATGAAGTTTATGGAACTAAAAGGTAAGCTGGGCAGCCAGCATAAATTTCCAAGAGTAATGAAAGGAAAGATGCTGGAAGAATGGACCAGGTTTTTGCAGGCGGGACACTTGTAGGATATCAATAGTTTGATAACGTACATGTTTAGATAAATACAGTTTCTCGCGGAGGGCGAAAAGAGCAAAGTACGCAGCGAATTTGCTGACGCAAATTTTTCTAATCACGGATCCATTACGACCTTGAATAAACGGAAAATTCCTAGCGCCTATTTTTCGACATCCTGCTATACTGCGGCGAGCAGGGCCTTTCCTGGCGAAAAATCCAGCGCTCCTGAGCGAAGTCGAAGGATTGTACTCCGCAAAGCACGCTGCAACAGCTCGTACTAAAGTCTATGCCACCTTGTTAATTGTTTCATTGACCGCACAAACGGTGCAGCTTCGTTTGTGCATGGCGTCCTGAGTTTATCGAAGGATGGCTACCTTTTTTTCCACAAAAAAAGGTAGGAAAGAAGCTGAATCAATATGTACTAAGCTATACACAGTTGCTTCAAGTAATGTGAAATTCGTACTTTGCTATTATGCTTGAGGCTATGCTGAAAGGACTAACATTTGGGTTACTACTGAGTATTTCAGTGGGACCGGTCCTTTTTACCATCATCAAACAAAGCCTCAACAACGGCCACAAAGGAGGATTCGCATTTATATTCGGCGTTTCTGCCAGCGATGTATCACTGGTCCTTGCCTGTAATATTTTCACACAGCTTTTTGAGGATCTGAAGGGCTATAAAAACCAGGTAGGTCTCGTGGGTTGCATTTTTTTAGTATCGATGGGGATCTATTTTCTTTTTTTTAAGAAAGTAAAGGTCAACGAAGAAGGTAAACAGGTCATCAAATTCCGCAAGCGGGATTATGCTAAGATATTTTTCTCCGGTTACTTTATGAATACGCTGAACCCTGCTGTATTTATTTTCTGGATCACCACCTCCACCGCCGTGATCGGCCATACCGTCCGTGACCGGATCATCATTTTTGCTACCTGTCTTACCTGGATGCTCAGTACTGATATCCTGAAAGTAATGCTGGCGGGTAAAATCCGTAACAGGCTAACCCCCCACAATATCCATATCATTAACCGCGTCAATGGTATTATTTTAATTGTCTTTGGTATTGCCTTAATTTGGGGACTTCTGGCATATGGCAAACGACTCTAAAAAAGGAAATACTCCGTTCAGGCAGATCTTGCGCAAGACCTGGAAATGGACAAAACGCATCTTTCTATGGATCTTTGTCTTCCAGTTTTTCTATATCATACTATTGAAATTTGTGAACCCGCCGATCACGATGACGCAACTGATGAGCTGGATCAGCGGGCATGGGCTAAAAAGAGATTATGTCAGCCGCAATTCCATTTCTCCCAATGCAAGGCTGGCTGTGATCGCATCGGAAGACCAGATGTTCCCGGATCATCATGGCTTCGACTGGAAGAGCATCAAGAAAGCACAGAAGTATAATGCTAAAAAACCCGGTAGAACAAGGGGTGCCAGTACGATCAGCCAGCAAGTGGCCAAAAATGTTTTTTTATGGCAGGGAAAAAGCTGGATACGCAAAGGAATGGAAGTCTATTTTACTTTTATGATCGAACTGATCTGGGGGAAGAAAAGGATCATGCAGGTTTACCTGAACGTAATCGAGATGGGTGATGGAATATTTGGTATTGAAATGGCCTCTCAGATATATTTTAATAAACCGGCAAAGAACCTGAGCAAACAGGAAGCCGCCATGATTGCCGCTTGTCTTCCTAATCCCAAACGCTATAAAGTAAAACCACTCTCCGGTTTTGTGGCTAACCGTTCGCGGCGGATAATGCAACAGATGAATAACCTGCAGACCGATCCTGATATACAGCGGATCGCAGGGATGGCCCCGCCATAAATTTTACTCTACCGTCAGATCGAACTTACTGCTGTTATGCGTGGGGTTGTAACCGGGTACGGCGATGGAGAACATCATTTTGTATTTTCCTTTTGGAAGACCGGGCTTTACAACCATCTGCAGCCAGTGAGTATGACGGAGGGTTTTTGCATGGAGCTGATCGAGACGCAGATCCAACGGTATCTCCCTCGCAACCCTCTTCTTATCAAAAAATACAAGCATGATCGAGTACTTTGTTTCCGGATGAATGCTTAAATAGCGGGAATGATCATTAACGGTATCCTTTGCGCAACTTATATGCAATGAATCCCCTTCTTTGATTGTATAAGTTGCCGCGTAAGTCAAGATCTTCGCCGTTCCAAAAGAAACAAAGGAAGAGTCATACCGATACCGGATCATACCGATAGGTGTTTTCAACGAATCGATCACCCCACTTATACCATAGATATCCATAAAGTAAATAGGCTTGCCTAACAGGGATTCTTCCACCGGCCAAAAATTATAATTATTCTTTCTTCCGGTATATAGATTTTGTGAAAGGGTTATCTGTCCCGTATAAAACCAGTACTTGGATGCCCGTTGATATGAATTACTAAAGACAATAGGTAAACCCTTTGTTCTTTCTTTCATTTCTGCCGGCCAATCTTTCCAGGAATGAAAACGCTCTTTGATCGCTTTCAGGGGTATGATATCCACGACCATGATCACCCGCACAAAAAGAACCAATACGAGGGAGATGGGTAATAATTTGAAAAGCCATTTTTGCCAGCGCAATTTTTCATCCAGGTACTGGTGTGATAATATGATCAGGGAAACAAGCGCGGGTGAAGTCCAGTTAGCTTCTACTTTTCCGCGGAATGAGCTCAGAAGGAAAAAACCATAAATGCCGACCGTAGCGTGGCGCAACGCAATTTCAAACTTGTTCTTCGGTTTATACAAAATAGCGGCTGGCACGAGGATCAGGCCGGCGATGGGGCCCGGTAAAAAGAATTGCCCGGCAATATATTCCAGGGTAAATGTGGGTTTATAGGCATTGACATTACTTTCAAATAAATGATACCGGAAACTCACCCAATCATGATTGGATTGCCAGAGCAGGTGTGGTGTAATTAAAAGCATAGCGATCAACCCCGCCAGGTAGAGCTGGTATTTCCGGAACAGGCGGAGATTGGAAAGCAACACAAAGAACACCACCAGCACAGCATGGTATTTACTATAAAACAATAATGCAATGGAAAGCCCCAGCAAGAATGTATTCAGCAAGGAAGTGGTACCGAGAAATCGTTTATAACATAAAAAGAAAAGTGCCGTAAAAAAGATCAACGGTGTATCAGGTACGGCCATAAAACCCATCAGCTGGATCACAGCCATAGATAAAGCGATGGCATAAAAAAGAGATGGATTCTTTTTATCGATCAGCTTTTCAATGATTACCAGGGATAAGATATTCAGCAATAAAGGAAATAACCGCACTCCCAATTCGTTGGGGAAAATAGCATAACCCATTTTCACCAGCACAGCGATCATCGGGGGATGATCAAAATAGCCCCAGTCGGGGTATTGGCTGTAGACCCAATAATAGGCTTCATCATCCTGCAGTTCGGTCATACCGGATTGCATCAGCCCGAGTAATAACCAGAGACCGTAAAAAGCCAGGCGGTGATTTTTTTGCAGGAACTCTTTCATGAATTGCGAAAATACTGATTAAGGAATTGAAATATAGCCGGGATCCTGCTTGACGGGAGGCAGGGACGGTGACACGGTCCAAAGGACTCCTTCAGAGGAAGGAAGGATTTCCAGGTGGCTTTCTTCCCGACTTCCCTCCCGAAGCTTCGGGATTCCCGGCATAAACTATTGTCTTATGTTCATTTCAACAACTGATCAACCGCCGCAATTGCTTTTTGCAATCTTTCTTCATGGCTGCCGCTGATCTCCACCCAGGGAACGGACTGGTTGATCATGATATCTTTATAGATATGGTATAATGTCTGTCGGCTCTCCAGGTCGGGATATTCTCTCAATGGATCATCCACCCAGGGAAGATCGGTATCACATAAAAGATACAGGTCGTATTTTTTTTCAACGATCTGCTCAAGGACAAAGCGGTGACATTTTTGAAAAACGAACTCGCACCAGACTTTCATCGTGTACATATCCGTATCGATGAAAAGAAAAGGGTTTTTTATAACGGGGTTATTGCCAATTGCTAATTGCCTATTGATCATTACAGCATATTCATCCTCGAGTGCGAGCTGTCCTTTTGCAATAGTGAGCAAATCGTCATACTCATAACTATTGCCATTGCTAAGCAGCCACTCTCTTGCAAATTCAGGGCACCATATTGTGTCATAATGCTGTGCCAGCTGTTCGCACAAATTACTTTTGCCGGTGCTTTCGGGGCCGATGATGACGATTTTTTTAAGCATGACCTGGAAAATATTTATCCTCAATGATAGCCACCGCTAAATTAAATCGTTCGTCCCAGCTTCCCACGAGAGAAACATATTCAATGTTATTTCGGCGTAACTCTTCTTTATGGTAGAGACTAAGTTGATCCCGTTGATCTTTACCTAATCTTGTACCATCCTGGATAAATGGTGAATCTGCTTCAAGAAACAGGTACAGGTCGGCCTTATTTGCTTCAGTGACCCAGGGATGAACTTCCAACTCCCTGTTAAATAGAAAACGGGCATAGGATTTTGTAATGGTAATATCGGTATCAATAAAAAGCAACATATTAGCGTCACCGATCGCCTGGCCAATTCTCTTTGCATGCAAGGCCGCGATCTTTTCCAGGTCTTCAAACCGGCATTCATCGGTCTTTTCAATTATTTCACGGGCTGCTTCGGGCACATGTGAGGTATTAAAATGTGTTGCCAATCTCTCTGCAAGAACAGATTTCCCGGTGGACTCAGATCCCAGGAGCACAATTTTTTTTACAAACCATGGTCTTGCAACTTTTGAAATATAACCCCAGTTTGTAAAGGGATCTTTCAGGATAGCCGAAGCTGAAACAGGAGCGGTAATTCTTTTTTCATCAAACGGAATGTGTTTGATGTTCATGTATTCGGCCAGGTAGTCACCATACGGCTCCGACGTAAATACTATTTCCGCATCCGGAACAATTTCCTTTAATGCTATCGCCCATTTTTGTGAAACTTCACGGGATGAAACAGAGGTATTGGGAAGCTTTTCTTCATTATAAGGGAACGAGAGTATCCTGATTCCCGGCCTGTCTCCCAGTTCCTGGTATAACCATTGTTGTCGAACCATACCATCAATCGACTCTGTTTTCGCAGAGCAGACCAGGACATACAGCAGGTCACAATGTTGTTGGGCGAAATCAACCAGGGCGAGATGTCCACGGTGAAGCGGCAAAAATTTCCCGATGATGAATCCGCGTCGCATTTTTTACCGGTACTGGTTTGCTCTTTTCTTCCATTCTGCTAATCCCCAGAAAGCAAAGACAAGAAGGATCATATAATAAACGCTGGTAAAGACCAATCCTTTTACAAAATACAAAGGGATAGAAGCAATATTCGTAGCGATCCACCAGTACCAGCTTTCTACTTTTTTTCTTGTCATCAGCCACATGCCCGTAAACGCAGTGGCGGAAGCAAATGCATCTGCCCAGGGGATAGCACCTTCAAAAAAAATATCTTTTAAATAGACAAGGGCAAAATAGATACCGGCATAAAAGAAAGCAAAGAACAAAAACTGGTTCAACCACATTTGCTGATTGGAATGAGTGATACGAAGTACCTTTTCCTGCCGCGTATCTTTTTTCATCCAGATATACCAGCCGTATAAGCTCATCACAGTATAATAAAAATTCACGCTGGCTTCGCCAGGAAGATGGTATTTGAAACTGATATAGATGTAAATGACCGTATTGATCAATCCCACAGGATATACCAGGATATTTTCTTTACGGCTGAACCAGACACTGGCGATCCCGGCAAACACTGCGATATACTCAAGCCATGTCGTATTCTGCATCCCGGTGATGAATTGCTGGTATATTTCGTGGAGAGACAGTGTTTGTGTTTTTTCAAATTTAGCTAATTGGAGGCAAGTAGGGGATAGCTAGTAGCTAGTGGGAATGAAACAATGATCCAATGCTACGATAACCCCACTCGCTACTTGCCAAACCCCACTTGCACCTGTAGTTCGGGTCGTGTATACTTTTTCCAACTCCGCAGATATTTTATCCCGTTAGTAGTTTGAAACCGGGTAGCTACCTGTTGCCAGTTACCATTCTTATTGGTCCATACCAAAAAGTGAAGATGCGGTACAGCTGCAAAACCAGTTTTACCACTGATTGCAATTACCTGTCCTTTTTTTATTGTGTCGCCCACATTCACCAATGCGCCATTATATTTGATGTGCCAGTAACCGGCACGGGAACCATCGGCATGCTGGATCACGATATTATTTCCATGGGAACGGTATTTCCGGTTGAACCCTCCCTTTGTACCGTCTTCTTTCGCCCTTACCACCACACCTTCTCTTGCCGCCGTGATCTTTGTTCCCTGGTTCATATTGAAATCCAGGGCCGCTCTTTCTTTATGAGTAAAAGGACTGAAATATCCCTGTATCACCCGGAAGTCTTTGCCCTCTTCAAAAGGCAGGGCATAGACATAGCTGGTATCGTCTTTCAATTCGCCATTTTGTAAACGTTTTACTTCCTTTCGCAAGGGGTTTTTGCTAGCCGAACAGGAGGCCAGCAGAACAAGTACTATAAAAACAAGGAATTTCATCCCTGTAAAAATAACTCCATCCAGAGCAACAGACCGTTCACAATTATTTAATTTTTTGCCAAACTCAAATGATGTAATTTCTCTATCCATTTTTAAACTTAAATCATTTATTATGTCAACAACAGAAGCCGTTATGACAACACAGGAAGTGGCCAACCGGTTCAATGAACTGGGCCAAACCGGCCAATACGACAAGATACAGGACGAGCTTTACGCCGAAAACGCTGTAAGTATCGAACCGGAAAAAGCCCTTTCAATGGGAATGGCCAACGCCGAAGGACTGGATGCGATCCGTGAAAAGGGAAAGGCATTCAATGGGATGGTGGAAGAAATGCACGGGGGCTATTCGACCGAGCCTGTAGTGGCCGGGAATCATTTTTCTATTGCAATGGGAATGGATGTTACCATGAAGGGAGCAGGTCGCGTTAAAATGGACGAGATCGCAGTGTATGAAGTAAAGGATGGTAAGATCGTAAAAGAACAATTCTTCTTTTAACTAGAGAATGAAATTAGAATTTCACGCGGAGACCGCTGAGCTCGCAGAGATCTATACAGATACTTCTCTGCGTTCTCTGTGTACTCTGCGTGCAACTGATATATGCTGATATACTAGTAGGCGATGATCCTGCAAAGGGCGTCGCTTTTTTAGTTTCACGCAGAAGATGGTGCAAACGCAGGGAAAAAACTTCAACCACATAGGCACATCAGAAACATAGGTTTTTCCCATAGAAATCTATGTGTTCAATATGTTTACTATGTCCGCAGTCTGCCCTGACGAAGGAAGGGTGGTTCAGAGTTTTCATCCCAACGCACGGCTTTTTTATTTTACTTTGTGTTATGCATAAAAAAATAGTACTGCTCGGCAGCGGCGAATTGGGTAAAGAGCTGGTGATCGCGTTAAAACGCCTGGGACAAACCGTGATCGCAGTAGATAGTTACGCTGGTGCTCCCGCTATGCAGGTAGCCGACGGCTTTGAAGTAGCGGATATGCTGAACGGTCCGGCTCTGGATGCGATCATTGCCAAACATCAACCCGACCTGGTGGTGCCGGAAATAGAAGCGATACGCACAGAACGGTTTTATGACTATGAAAAACAAAACATACAGGTGGTGCCAAGTGCCAGGGCAGCGAACTATACGATGAACCGCAAACTGATCCGGGATATGGCGAGTAAGGAGCTGGGTTTGCGTACGGCAAAATATTTTTATGCAACCACATTCGAGGAGTTTACAAAAGCAGTGAATGAAATTGGAATGCCGTGCGTGGTAAAACCATTGATGTCTTCTTCGGGGAAAGGTCAATCTGTATTAAATGCAGAGAATGACAAACAGAAAGTATGGGACTACGCCATTACCAATTCAAGAGGCGATATCAAAGAAGTGATCATTGAAGAATTTATTTCATTCCACACAGAGATCACCCTATTGACTGTTACACAAAAAAACGGCCCCACCATTTTTTGTCCGCCGATCGGGCATCGCCAGGAAAGAGGCGACTACCAGGAAAGCTGGCAGCCGGTGGCGATCAGCGCTAACGATTTCGAAGAAGCATGTATAATGTCGGCCAAAGTAACAGAAGCCCTGACCGGCGCAGGCTTATGGGGAGTGGAATTCTTTTTGACAGATAAAGGTGTGTATTTCTCAGAACTCAGTCCCCGCCCGCATGATACGGGAATGGTGACACTGGCCGGGACACAGAACCTTTCGGAATTTGAATTGCATGCAAGAGCGATCCTGGGGTTGCCGATCCCGGAGATCACCCTGGAAAGAGCCGGTGCCAGCGCTGTTGTACTCGCAAATAAGAACGCGGAGCAGTATAGGATAAGCGGGATGGAAAAGGCATTGGAAGAAAGGCAAACCGATATCAGGATATTTGGCAAACCCACGACAAGGGCTTACCGGAGAATGGCGGTAGCGCTGGCTTATGATAAGCCCGGTGCTGATATGGATGCCTTGCGGAAAAAAGCAAAGGCAGCGGCCGATTGTATCATCATTGAATAATACCAAAGCAGATTATATAGCAACCAAATCAACAACAACTCTATTTAATAAATCGCTTTAGCATAAATAATATGGAAAAAATAAATATTTCAGAAAAGCTTTCCACTTTTAGCGACTATTTTAATCCCCGCATTGCCGGTGAATTAAACGGACAGCAAGTGAAGCTGGTGAAATTCAAAGGTGAATTTGTATGGCACCATCACGATAATGAGGATGAATTATTTTATGTAGTGAAAGGAAGTTTCGATATGCATCTGCGCGACAAGATCATTACGGTGAATGCCGGAGAATTTTTGATCATGCCACGCGGAGTGGAACACAAACCAGTTGCCCACGAAGAAGTGGAGATCATGCTTTTTGAACCCACTTCAACGCTGAATACGGGCAATGTAGAAAATGAATTAACCGTAAAGGATCTCAAACATTTGTAAAAAATCAACGTAACCCTGGCAATCAGTGATCAGCCTTCACACATCTTTTTTAAATTTTCCAACCCCTGTTCAAATTGCTTGCTCAGACTTTTCTGAAGCATCGGTCCCATTAGCCGGGCGATAGGCCATGGCAGTTCGCCGCTGTTTTGCCAGGTAACTTTGGTATCCATATCTCCCCAGGGTTCAAATAGCCAATTGTCTTTGGCCTTGCTTTTCCAGGGTTTGAAGAATTCCAGTAAAAAATGAATATGGCTGGTATCAAGACTTTGCAGTGTAAGACTTCCGACCCCTACTTTTTTTCCCTTCCAGGAATATTTATGACCGGGTACACCGGCTGTTCCTGTGATATCATGCGTGGCGGTAGGATCCGATTGTTGCCAGGGATTCCATTGACTGTAAAAATTAAGATTCTTTACCCGGTCCATTACCGTCACCAACGGTTTCTTTATCACTATAGTCTTTTCTACGTTAAATGTTTTAGGCATTAGTGCTGCAATTATAAGCAGTGTGGCTACCAGCCCGACGAAGATATAAACGATGAACATGCGATTGATTTTAGAAAAGTCAAGGTAACGAATTGCTACAGGGAAAACAAACCGTTTATCACTGGTGAAAGCTGCGGTAAAACCGGCCAGGGCTGAGATAAATAACGCCGCGTTGCGTGTAAAAACGGGTTGGCAACTGTTTATGTTCCCGGTTATAATTGTAGCCCTGTACTTCAAAATGCAGGTGCGGGAACGCCGAATAACCGGTATTACCACTTAAGCCGATGAATTGTCCCGTTTGTATAGTATCGCCTTCGGCGACCATCACTCCGCCTTTTTTAAAATGCCAGTACCAGGCTGTGCTGCCATCGGCATGGCGGATGGAAATATAGTTTCCATCGGAAAGATTTTCGGGTTTCAGGCCACCCTTATCCGAATCACCACGGGCTGCGGTTACAATTCCACCTCTTGCGGCACAAATTCTTGTCCCGCTCTTTACTTTAAAATCCAGTGCCTTCTCGCCTTTATGACTGAAGGCACTTTCATAACCCTGCACCAAGAATACTTTTTTCCTGTCTTCGAATGGAAGGGTATAGATATAACTGCTGTCTGCTTTAAACTTACCGTCTTTCAGGTCACGGGTGGAATAGTCATCCTGGGCAAGAACAGTAAGCGGCGATAAGAATAGCAGGAATAAAAACTTCTTCATAGCCGCTGGTTTTTTTGCTGTATTATTTCGGCAGCGATACTGATGGCGATCTCCTCCGGGCTCTGGCTGCCGATAGAAAGACCGATCGGCGTATGGATCCGTTGCAAAGCCGTTTCCGGAATTCCATCCTCCCGGTAATCATCAAACAGTTTTTCCATTTTCTTTTTGCTGCCCAGCACGCCGATATAACTGAATTGCTTGTCGAGCAATGAACGCAGGGCGATATCATCGGTACGATAACCAAATGTCATGATTACCACATATTGATTGGGCCCGGCAGGAATAAGATTGGAGAGAGCAGAATAATCGCCGATGATCATTACTTCATGTGCAAATTCATTCTGCTCCAGTGTATTCAATCCCCCTCTCTCTTCAAATAGGGTGATATAAAAATCCATTCCCCGCATCAGCCTGGAAAAAGCAAGAGCGCAATGGCCACCACCGATAATGAACAATTTGTTTTTGTAACCTGTTTTTTCTTTGTAGACCCAATCCGTTTCAGATTGAAACCTGTATTCGAAATTATTGGCTGGAACGCTGGCATCAAACTGTATTCCCGCAGGAGAAAGAATAAGCGTCCCGTTCTTATATTGTTCCAACGATGCCAGGAGGGTTTCTATTGTTTTTTTATCTTTTTGCTGAAGAAGATATAAAAAGATCGTCTGCTCTCCCGAGCAGATCATCCCGCTTTGGTTCGTCGCTGCAGATTTATCGTGTATTTGTTTCCTGACCTCTTGTGCCTTGTGCTCTTGTCCCTTGAGCCTTTCTTTGGCCACTTCCACAAACTTATGCTCCATGATACCGCCGCCGATCGAACCGGCCATTTCGCCATTTGCGTTTACGGCCATAAAAAACCCCTGGCGACCGGGGCTGCTGCCGCTGCTGTCGAGGACATAGAGCAGCATGACATGAGTTTTTTCCAGTAAGGATGTATTAATGAAATTCCAGGTTTGCATAGTCTTATCCACGGTGTACAGGATTATTCATAAAACTCGAACAAATATTTTGGATCATACTCCATGTCAAATTCATGAAGCATATTTAGATACTCTTCTTTGAATGAATGCTTTTTATGATGATCTTCCTGGTTCATAATGTATTTGATCACTGTGTCACGTTGGCCTTTTGAATAAGAAAATGCACCATACCCCGATTGCCAGTTGAATTTATTCTTTATAAAATCGTTTCGTTCACCCATTTACTACTGCTCGCCTTTACGGCGCTCATAAAATCGGAAATTTTCATCGTAACAGGCATTCCAAAGAAAATATGCACATGGTCCAGCCATCCACCTGCGGCCAGCGACTTTGCGCCTTCCTCCTTAATGATACCAGCGATGTACCGATGCAGATCATCCCGCCAGTCTACAGTAATCAGGTTCTCCCTACCCTTTACGGCGAAAACACATTGAATGGATATTTGAGAATAGGTGTTGGGCATCTTGCAAATATTATGGTTCTACACAATTTACAATTTTACATGAATGATAATGCCGCCCCGATGGGGCTACCCGAATGTCGCACCCTATGGTGCTACCAAAATATCGCCCCCGCTGGGGCTAAACAGAAATCTGTTTTAAAATGCAGGCCCATAGGGCGGTCATTTTGGCAGAATGATTTGTGTGTGGTATCAAAATATCGCCACGCTGAGGCTAAACCGAAATTTGTTTTAAAATGTAGGGCCATAGGGCCGATATTTTGGTAGATGATATTAAAGATGCGACCCAAGCCCCGTAGGGGCGACATTTTTGATGATCCGTTTATTTTCCCCAATCATATAAGCGATTGCAATTACGATCCCAATGGCACCGCCTAGATAGCTATAATTATGGATAGAACCGGTAACAATAAAATCATTTTTGTTGATCACAGTTTCCGGTATCCACCAATTTACTCCTCTTTCGATCAAATACAATTTGCCACGAAAAAAACCGATGATTCCGAACAGGATAGCTATTGAGAATATCCATACAATGCTGCCGCGAACAAGCTTACGCATAACGAGGTGGTCTTTTGCAATAAGCGCTACAAGTCCGATCACTATCCCAATAACTAAGCCGACAAACCAGGATGCAAGAAAGCCTATTACGGCAACTGTTTGCCTGGCTTCTCCGAACTTAGCAGGGTCAAAACCAAATTGTTTGTATTTGAATTCTGTGAAGTATTCCGGCGAGAGGGAGTAAGTGATTTGGTTATGAAGCATTCCATAAATTCCGGCGAGTAGAATACACATAAATATCGTCGCAGAAAAAATCCCAAACTTTCTCACAGGTAATAATTTATTGAGGTAAGGGAAGTTTGTCTTGATACAAACTCATCAGCACTTTCTCCGGTGTCATCGGCGCATCATAAGGAATGACCGCAGCAGGATTGAATGCTTTTACTGCATTGCGCAGGGCGAAATAGGAGCCGATACCATACATCAGCGGCGGCTCACCAACCGCTTTGCTGCGAAAGATGGCAGGATTGTCTTTTTGTGTTTCCAATGGATGGATCGTAATCTCTTTGGGAACAGAATAAATATCCGGGATCTTGTAAGTACTCAATGCATTACTACGGAGTTTTCCTTCTTTGTCATACACGATCTCTTCCATCGTCATCCAGCCGATGCCCTGTACGATACCACCTTCGCATTGACCCATATCGATCATGGTGTTCATGCTGTTGCCAAAATCATGTACCACTTTTACCGAATCCACTTCATATATACCCCGCATGCAATCGATGGTGACAGTTGTAATAGCGGTTCCATATACATGGTAAGCAAAAGGATGTCCTTTTTCTTTGGTCGCATCAAAATGAATACCTGGCGGTGTGTAATGCGCCAACTCTGAAAGACTTACTCTTTTGATATAAGCCGCCATCACCAGTTTATTCCAGGTCCATTCAGTTTTCTTACCGTTGACATAGATCCATTCTTCTTTTATTTCAAAAGGAGGAAGGGAAGTGTTTTCAATATCAGCGGTAAGAATCTTTTCATGCCCTGCTACCTGTTGCAATCTTTTTAAAATTTCTTTACATGCAATTTCTGTTGCCTTCCCATTCAGATCGGCAGCAGCACTGGCGGCGGTTGGCGAGGTATTGGCAATACGATAGGTGTTGGTAGTATTTACTTTTATCCGTGAAGGATCGATAGAAAAGACCCGGGCAGCCACCTGCAACATCTTGGTGTTCACTCCCTGTCCCATTTCTACGGCGCCGGTACTGATACCCACGCTGCCATCCGTGTACACATGTACCAGCGATCTGGCCTGGTTCATCAGGGTTTTGGTAAAAGAGATACCAAAACAGATAGGCATTAAGGCAAGACCCTTTTTGTATAATTTATTCGAAGCATTAAATGCGGCAACCTCTTTTTGTAGTTTTTCAATATCATAAAGATCATCGGCTCTCTTCCAGCATTCATTCGCTTCGCTTTCTGCTTTTTGGCCATAAGGGAATTCATCACCTGTGTGTAATAAATTCTTACCCTGTATGACCGACGCAGGAATATTTAGCTGTTCTGCCGCTTTGGCAATAGCCGCTTCGATCACGAACATCCCCTGTGGCCCGCCGAAACCACGGAAAGCGGTATTGGGAGGAAGATGCGTCCGGCAGCTATACGCAGTTGCGGTAAGATTCGGAATAAAATAGGCATTGTTGCAATGGAACAATGTTCTTTCCATCACTGCGGGGGAAAGATCGGCGGCTGCCCCTGCATTCTGGTAAAATGTTGCTTCGTAAGCAAGGATCTTTAGCTCTTTGTTCAGCCCGATCTTAAAATCGGAGGAGTAGGGATGCCGTTTACCTGTCATGCGCATATCTTCCATCCGGTGCAAACAATACTTGACAGGTTTCTTTAAATGAAAAGTTGCCAGCGCACAGAGTACACCCCAGGTAGTGGCCTGGTCTTCCTTGCCGCCAAAGCCGCCACCGAGACGGGTGGTATCCACTTCGATATAATTCATGGACATACCCAGCACTCTTGCTGTTGTACGCTGTACTGCTGTTGGCCCCTGCGTTGAAGAATAGATCCGTATCGCCCCATTCTCCTGGGGTACAGAATAGGCACCCTGTGTTTCTATATACAGGTGCTCTTGACCGTTAGTTTCGGTACTCCCTTCAAAAATATGTTCACATTGCGACCAGGCAGTTGTAGCGTCTCCCAGTTTAAATGTCCGGGGCGGAATGATCAGCTCTCCTTTTTCTTTAGCTTCTCTCGGGTCTGTGATCACGGGCAATGGTTCAATCACCGCTTTTATTTTCTTCACTGCAGCTTTAGCTGTCTGATCGGAATCAGCAACTACCAGTGCAATAGGCATCCCGCAGAAATGAACATGGGTGCCCGCTAACAATTCTTCATCCGGCACGATCCCGCCGATCTGGTTCTCACCGGGAATATCTTTGGCAGTAAAGATTCTTACCACACCTGGCATAGCCAGCGCTTCAGCTATATCAAGCGAAACCAATTTACCATGCGCTACCGGGGAATCATAGACAGATGCATACAGCGTTCCGTTCTGTACCGGGATATCATCGAGGTAGATGGACTCGCCGCGTAAATGTGTATATGAATCGATGTTTTTCATTGCTGATTCTCTGTGTCACCCTGAGCTAGTCGAAGGGTGACGGTGTTGTTTTGCTGATTCTCCGTGTCATCCAGTCCCGAAGCTTCGGGATGTCGAAGGATGACGTTAGTGCTTTTTGACTTAGATAATATTTTTATTTCATCCCAATTACGTATAAACAAAGCCTCTTTCTTTTTTCTCGACCATCCTTTAATTTGCTTTTCCCAGGCAATAGCATTGTTTATATCAGTGAACCGTTCTTCATACATTAACTTTACAGGCCTTCTTTTGAAGGTAAAACAGGTGTCGTTGTAACCCGAGTTATGTTCCCACAGTCTCCTTTCAAGATCATTGGTAATCCCCGTATAATAAAGCCCATCTGCACATTGGACGATATACACATAATAATTATGTCCTGTTTTCATAAACCGTTTCTTTGAATCACGCTTCGACAGGCTCAGGGTGACAGTGTTTTCGTGAATCACCCTTCGACAATCCTTCGCTATACTCAGGATGACAGTACGCTCATAAAATGAACTTTTATCAATTGCTCCAACAATAACGTCTTATACTCCTTAGCTCCTCTCGCATCACTGATCGGTGATATTTCTGTTTTCATTACTTCGATGGCTCCTGTAATTGTTTCATCGTTTATTTCCCTGCCCGCTAAGAATTCAGATGTTTTTTGCAGGAACATTGGCACGGGCCCAACGCCACCGGCAGAGAGACCGGCCTCTGTGATCAGTTCGTTCTTTATTTGTAAATAGATCGCCGAATTTACAGTAGCAATATCCAGGTGGGTACGCTTGCTTACTTTTTCAAAATGGAAGAAACTACCCTTTGTGGGTAATTCAAAACGGATCTGCTCGATATACTCTGCTGGTTTTTTATCCAGCGTCTTATAACCCTTGTATAATTTCCGCAAAGACAATTCTCTTTTTGTTACACCATCGCTCAATACCAGTTTTGCATCCAATGCCAGGAAAAAGATCGTCAGGTCGCCGATGGGTGAAGCATTGATAAAGTTCCCTGCGATAGTAGCCATATTACGAATCGGCGTAGAAGAAACCAGTTTGGCATAGCGTTGAAAGTCGGGGAACGCTTTATTGATCACGGAGGAATTTTTCAGATCGGAGACCGTGGCTGAAGCGCCGATGATACAGGTGTTCCCTTCCTTTTTTATACCATTCCATGCAGGATCATCAAAAACAAAACGGATGGGGGCTTGGGTCATTTCATCGTGCTTCTGAACGTAGAGATCGGTTCCGCCACCGACGGTCATGAGTCGTGAGTCATGAGTCATGAGTGGGATTGTTTCCAGTTTGGAAAGTCTATCTTTTATGGTAGAGAAATAATCAGGTAGCATTTTCTTTTTTACTGCGAAAGCAACAGGATCTTCATTGTTCCTTTCTTTCATCAACCCGGTTACCCTGGCCGCTGCTCTTTCGATGGATTTATAACCGGTGCAACGGCAGATATTTCCATCTACAGCTGCAATAGCATTGTCGATTGTGGGTTGCTTATCGCTTAAACAAAATCCCGCGAGTGATACCACGAAACCAGGTGTGCAGAAACCACATTGAGTAGCTCCTTCATCGGCCATGGCCTGTTGCATGGGGTTAAGCACTTGCCCAGAGCCTGGCGAAGGGTTGGTGCCTTCAACCGTCACAATATGTTTACCATTTACATTTCCAATCGGTAAAAGGCAACTGGTCATTGATTCATAGCGGAGTTCTCCAAAAGCTATCTCGCCCACTAATACGGTGCAAGCTCCGCAGTCCCCTTCACGGCAGCCGATCTTGGTACCCATGAGATGCTCATGGTAGCGGATTAGATCCAGCAAGACCGTACCGGGTGGCAGGTCAGTGGCAATCTCCTTTTCATTTAAAATAAAACGTATCACTGTAACTATATTCGTAATCAATAAAGTTAATATAATTTGAGGAGCACAAAGAACACGATGGACCACAAAGAACACAATGTGGTGACCTTTGTGTCAGACCTGGTGTTCTTTGTGCTACTTACTAATGACTAATGCTCCTATTATAACAGGTAGTCCGGCCATTTACTATCGTCTTATTGCCATATGGGTATTATGCGAAGCCATGCTTGGTGGTATCATCCATGGGTTCAGGATCCCGGTGTCAGGATTGGTCGTTGGCAGCGCTGCCGTTGTTTGTATTTGCCTGATCGCCTGGTATGTTCCGGTAAGAGGTGCTATCATCAAAGCCACCATCGTTGTGGCGATCTTTAAAATGATGCTCAGCCCGCAGGCTCCGCCACCAGCCTATATCGCCGTATTCTTCCAGGGTTTATTGGGTGAATTGCTTTTCCGCAATAAAAAATTCTTCCGGTTGTCCTGTATGCTACTTGCCCTGCTGGCCTTACTGGAGTCGGGATTGCAGCGTATCCTCGTGCTGACGATCGTGTATGGGAATGACTTGTGGAAAGTGATCAATGATTTTATCAATGGTCTTACCAAACAAAAAAATACCACCAACTACAGCCTGCTGATCGGTGGCGCCTATGTCTTTTTGCATTTGTTCACGGGATTACTGGTTGGCTGGTGGGCATCCATTCTCCCGAAAAAGATCGAAGCATGGAAAAAGGACAAAGGATTGGAACTACCGGTTACCGCAACATCGGCAATCGCACTACCACAAGCTTCCAAAAAAAGAAAACGTTTTCGCACGGGGATTTTCATTATATGGCTACTACTGATCGGATTGTACGTGCAATCCTATTTTAAACCGGGCACACCGTTATTGCCTTCACATATCTCGCTTCAACTATTTTTACGATCCGTCATTATCATACTGGCCTGGATATTTATTATTGGCCCGGCGCTGAAACTCATCCTGCACCAATGGTTGGAAAAGAAAAAAGGACAGTCCAGGCAGCATGTGGCCGAAGTGCTCCGTTTATTGCCTTCCACACAGGAACTGCTAACGCAATGCTGGACACGGACTACAGGATACAGGGGAAGGAAACGCATCGGGCATTTTATTAAAATGGTGTTGGTGAATGCGTTCTCTCCCCTCTCCACCCCGTGGAGAAGGGCCGGGGTTGAGGCGGGTGAGGTCTACATCCTCACAGCAAATATCGGTAGCGGCAAAACCACCTCTTTATTAAACTGGTCGGTCCAAAGAGATGATGTCTATGGCATTCTTACGCCGGTCATCAGCGGCAAACGAATTTTTATGGATGCGCATACAAAAGAAGAATTCCTGATGGAAGCCACGGAAGGAGAACAGGATACATTGAAAGTGGGAAGATTTGTCTTTAGTAAAACCGGTTTTGATAAAGCAGAACAAGTGATCACAAAAGCAATGGACAAACCCGGCTGGCTGATCATTGACGAAGTGGGTCCTATGGAATTAAGGGGTGAAGGGTTTTATCCGGTTATAAAAGAAACACTACAAACCAGGACCGGAAAGATCATTATTGTAGTAAGAGAAGGATTGAGTGAGCCGGTAAAAGAAAAATTCAATATACCCGGTGCAAAGCTGATCAGCAGCATTGATGAGATCGGGTTGGTTAAATAATTCCCAGGATATTCTTATCGATATACTTTCCTCCCGCCGCCACTTCGGTGATTGCGGTGATGATTTCATTACACGGCGAACTTTTGGTTACATAACCCCTCGCTCCCAGGCGCAGCATATTCCTGCAATAAGAAACTTCATTATTCAGGGAAAGGGCAATGATCCTAACGAAAGGATTTTGTTTAATGATCTTGCGGGTGGCTTCAAAACCATTTACAGGTGACATATTGATATCGATCAGTATGATATCGGGAGAAAGTTCGGCGGCGAGTGCAATAGCTTCTTCTCCATTTTTTGCTTCACCTACCAGTCGCATATTCTCAAAAGGTTCCAACAGGATCTGCAGGCTTTTCCGGATATGAAAATTATCATCCGCAATTAATATAGTAATTGGATTTGGCATAGTAAAATTGGTTAAACGCAATTCACCGCCACTGCCAGGAGAGTTAAAGTAATATAGTTATCAAAGGATAGAAGGATAAGCAAAATTAACCGGAACGGTACTTTCAAGGGACTTTGGGCGCAAGAATTTTAAGGGATTACGTAGTTTATACTAGGGGTTTCTGTATAATAATGGTATTAGCTAAGAGTATAGAAGAGTAGAAGGAGATAAAAGAGGAGTCTGGCCTGTTATAAACGCAA
Organism: Chitinophagaceae bacterium; assembly: GCA_031406595.1. GTDB lineage: Bacteria > Bacteroidota > Bacteroidia > Chitinophagales > Chitinophagaceae > JJ008. The sequence goes on along the minus strand of JANOHQ010000058.1, from coordinate 1,454 downwards.
TTACCCAAGGGAGGTTCTCTCTTTTCCTCTTTTCTCTCTTCTGAGCTTGCCGAAGAATTAGACTTTTAGGATCAAAATGAAAGGTCAGTAGTATTGATAAAGCTGATAAGAGAAGCGGTGTTCTTCAACCCCAGCTTTTTCAGGATATTATGCCGGTGTACTTCAGCCGTGCGGATGGAAATATTCAGGCGGGCCGCGATCTCCTTGGAAGAAAGCCCTTCTTTGATCAACCGTATGATCTCGATCTCCCGTATCGAGAGTTCCTTTACATCGGGCCCGGTTGGCTCGTCCTGCAGGGCCTGGTCTGAAAGAATATTCCTGATCTCCATGCACACGTAGGTCTTGCCCTTCATCACCGATACTATGGCTTTGAAGATCTCTTCATGTGAAGAGTTCTTGGTTACATAACCCATCGCACCCAACTGCAGCATTTTCTTGGCATAGGCTGGCTGGTTATGCATGGATACGGCAATGATCTTGCTGCCCGGTGCGAATTTCCGGATCAGCGGTACCAGTTCCAAACCTGAAGAACCCTGCAGGTTAATATCCAGCAATACAACATCGGGTCGTTTGTTTTTGATCAGCTCAATGGCTTCTTCGGGATTCCCGATCTCACCGACCACTTCTATTTCTTTTTCCGTGGCAAACAACTGCACCCACATCTCCCTGACCATCTGGTGATCTTCTACAATAACGACAGAAAGTTTTTTCATACCCTTTTTTTATGATAAAGGAATATTGACCTCCAATTTACAACCCTTATCCGGGGCTGTAATAATATTCATTGTACCCGAATAAAAACCCACCCGGCTGCTGATATTTTTCAAACCGATCCCATTAGCTTTGACCGAGTGATCAAACCCAACGCCGTTATCGGTAATGGAAAAAAACAGGTTACCAGGTTCTGTCCGTAAGGTAATGACAGCTTTCTCCGCTTTGGCATATTTACAGATATTATTTAATTGCTCCTGTGTGATCCTGTACAGCATCAATTCCATGTTCTTGTCGATCTTTTGTTTATCGCTGAGCTGGTTCACCAGTTCCACCTGCGTTTTACCTGCCAGGTTCATTTCGGTTACCAGTTCTTCGAGTGACTCAGCCAGCCCGATATCTCCCAGGGAAGGTGCCACCAGGGATTTGGATAATTTACGGATCTCCTCCATCGCATAACTTACATTACTCATGCTTTTGGTGATCAGGTCCGGCCTTTTACCATTGCTTTCCGCATACATACCCAGAAACATGCGGATCGTGGCCAGCACCTGGTTAATATTGTCATGTAGCTCTTTACCAAGCTGGTTCCTTTCTTTTTCCTGTGCCTGTATCGTTACTTCGGTCAGGATCTTCTGTTGTTTAAGCGCCTGGTCTGCCAGCTCTTTTTCCAGGGTCATTTTCTCGGTAATATCCGTCATCGCCCCGATCATTCGTAAGGGCTGGCCTTTGTCATCGTATAA
>JANOHQ010000286.1:0-8493 GCA_031406595.1 Chitinophagaceae bacterium | reverse complement strand
AAAGCGAATTTTATCACTTTCAATTACAGTTTGAATATCAGCCCCCGTTCACTGTTGACAGCGGGCGATCTGAAAGGGTTACAAAAATTCGCTTTGATGAAATCGTTGGTCGGGGTAAAGATCCGGAGAAATTTAGCCTGGTCAGGAAAAGCCGCCAGTTCAAATTCATTGATCTGCTGCACGCCATCATTGTTATAGTCGATCCAGGCATACTGTCCCGTACCGGCAGGTACTTCGAGATAGGCGAAATCCCTGCGCTGCTCTTGTCCTGCCCCGACCTCATATAATATATTTCCGGTCAACAGCCCTTTCCATTCATTCATGACATACTCCGCACGCCCAAGAATAGTTTCATCTTCCTGTTGTTTGGATACAGCATTATTATACACTTTCAATTTACGGAACGTGGTGTTAAGATAAAACTGACGCTTTGGGCTGGCGAGCAATTCTGCCTGCAGATTCAGGTTTAAGCTTCTGTCACCACGGATCAATTGCTTGCCCAACGGGTACTTATCGGAGCGGGTAAAGAACGTGATACCGTATTTATTCTTTTTACTTTCATTCGACTTGAGGTAAACGCTGTAACTGTCAAATGAGAAAGCCAATGGTGTCAGCGTGTCTGTGATTTTATGCCTTGCTTCACTTTGTTCCAGCGAATATTTAAGTCCGAGTCTCCAGCTATTGAATTGTTTCAGTTCCTTGCTGATATCTATAATGGGACGGAGAAAAAAGCCCTTATCGTTACGGGTATTGAAGTTGGTAATGATAAACTGGTTGTTCAGCTGCCATCCTTTCCAGGCAGCGCTATGCAACAGGGAATTCTGGAAGCCATTGTATTTGTCACTGCGGTTATAATTGATCACTCCGTAGGACAAAGAATGGTTGGCTTTATCCCGTAGCGTAGCACCCACCCGGATGATCTGCTCATCAGCCGGTAAGGGCGTAAAGGGCAAGCCCCAATCCCGTGAGAACTCCACCGTTCTTAATCTTTCCAGAGGTTTGAATTTTCCCTGCACATATTCATAATCCAGTCCTGTATTGAGTTGTAGCTTTCTTGCAGCCCGCAACATTTTTTCATTGGTCAGTTGCAATTTAGCCGCCCATCCCCTGTCATCACCATTATCTTTGGGAGAAAAAGTATTGACATCGGTACTGCTGGTGGCGAACTCGGTTTTCAATAATGTGGTTTTACTGATCGCATAATCGATACCGAGATTTACGATCTGTTGTTTCTTCGGTGACACCAATATTTGCACGGGCTCATATTGTCCCTGCTTTACTCCTGCTATCGGTGCCAAGTATTTATAGACTTTCCCATTGGCACCGTTAAGATCCGGTATATAGTTGCCCTTACCTGGTCCCAGGTCCACAAAAGACAAACTATATTTTGCAAATAGCGGGTCGGTGGAGTACTGGTAAAAAGAATCAAGACCGATATAAATCTTCTCGTACAATATTTTACCCACTGCAAAACTATCCAGTGCCGCAGAAGGGTACAGTGCATTCTGAATACTGTCACCAATATCAGCGAGGAATTGTTTTTGTCGTGTATCCAATACCTGGTTCACCGGTGAGTTCTTTGCATCCCCGTTATTGAATGCACCGATCCTCAATTTCATTTTTGGGCCAATCCCGAATTCCTGGGCCAGGAAAAGATTCGCATTGAGAAAATTCCTGTCCGCATATTCGAATTCCACCTGGATCCTGCTGTCCTTGGTGATCATTCGTTTGGGCGTGAACGTGATCTCCGCCGAATTATAATTGATCACATAATCCTGGTCCTCTCCCCGCTGCAATAACTGCCCATCGATAAAAACCCGTTCGGTATTGGCCAGCACAATAAAAAAGAATTCATTGTTGGCACCCCGTAGCCGGTAAGGGCCCTGGTTTCCTTCCAGCGCTTCAATAAAATTCCGGGTGAATTTTCCCTTGGCGATCGAACCGCTTACCAGGGTTTTCGACTGAACATTCTTTGATAGCCGGTTAGTAGTCTGGAAAGATATTCCCTGCAACCGTTTATAGAAATTGAGAAAATAACTTTGGTTCTGGCGGATATCGATATCTCCGAGACTCAATTGCCATCCCCTTTTTTTGAACTGGAGATAGACCTGGTCAAATTCATTCAATTGTTGCGTATTGCCATCAGGCTGGATAGGAATATTATTATCGGTGATCGCGGCCTGGATCTCGATACTGTCGCCCAGCATCCCGCTTAATTGCATGTTCAACGTAGAATTCAGCACCGCATCCTGCCGGTTACCAAAACCGATCTGGCGGCCAAAACTGCCTTCTGCCTTTAACGTGCCAAAATCAAAAATGCCGCGCTGTGCGTTAGTCAAACCGCTGTTGAATTCAAAAGGTTTGACATAAAAATTGTTCATCACGCTGTCAAAGCTCATCCGTTGCGCTACAGGATCTAAACGGAAGGGGAAGACCCGGTATGTAAGGATGATCGTATCGGTAGCCGGTCTTTTTTTCCAGTAAAGCACCGCTTTGACCAGGTCAAGCCGGTACTCAGTTGCGGGGACAGACGCAATGGAAAAACTATTGGGTACAATGCTGATGGTATCGATCACCAGGCTGTCGGCAGTAACGATAAAAGTCTTTTGGCGGAGGTTGCTGGTTACCGTATTACCAACAGGTATTTGAGCATTGCTCCAGAGGGATGACAGCGCCAGGGATCCGATGCACAATGTCCTTGCTAACCAGCTCAAAAGCAATGAGTTTAACTCAAAATCGTAAAATTCGTTCTTTTTATTGCATGAAAGTTATCCCAGGCTGTTAATTCCGTAAAAAAGCAGCAAATTGGGGTTTAAAATGTCTTAAAGTATAGCATTCCGGTAATTAGCCATGCGAAATCGCCTTTATATAATCATCATCCTGTTTTTTTCTTGCGCTAACAGCTTTGCACAACAGAATAATCGCTGGTATTTCGGGCGTTATGCCGGTCTCAATTTTAATCCCGGCTCTCAGCCTGTACCCACTGTACTGTCAGATGGCGCTTTGTCAACCAATGAAGGATCTGCCAGTATCTGCGATTATAATGGCGACCTGCTTTTTTATTCCAACGGGGTGACCGTTTATAACCGGAATCACCAGGTAATGCTGAACGGTGATAATCTCCGGGGTAATGTATCGTCCGTACAGGCCTGTATTATTGTGCCGGTACCTGGGAACGATAACCTCTTTTATCTTTTTGCGACAGATGCAGTGGAAAATAATTTTGCGAATGGGTACACCTACTCCATTATCGATATGAGCAGGGATAACGGTAACGGAGAAGTGGTTACAAAAAATACATTGCTATGGTCATCCTGCACCGAAAGAATGGTAGCGGCACGTCATGCCAATGGGAAGGATGTATGGGTGATCACCAATGACAATAATTCAAATGTCTTCCGTTCCTGGTTGATCGACTGTTCAGGACTACAGGCCTCGCCTGTTGTTTCAACAACCGGGATCGTGATGAACCAGCATTTTGTCACCAATACAGGAATGTTGAAAGTAAGTCCTGATGGAAAGCAGGTTTGCCAGACACATTTTCCGGAATCGGATGTAGTTGGTTTTACTCCTAATTTTTGCCAGCTTTTTGATTTTGATAATGCTACCGGCATACTATCCAATCCCAAAACGATCGGCTTCCCCGATTCAAGACTGGTTTCCTGTGAGTTTTCCGGTGATTCTAAATTATTGTACCTCACCTGCCCGGACGGCAGGACCATTGAGCAGGTAGAGTCGACTTTGATCCCGGCTGCTGCTATCATTGCTTCGAGGATAACCATTTCTACCGGGACGGCCAGGTATTACGGTATTCAACTGGCCCCTGATGGTAAGATATATCTTGCTGAAATTTCTAATTCATTGGGTGCGGTTAACCGGCCGGAGATAAAAGGCATTGGCTGTGATTTCAGGGAGACGCAGGTGGTACTGAGTCCCGGCGTTTCTTATCTTGGGCTGCCCGCTTATATCAATGACCTTTCTGTCAACCCCACCAATGGATTTTCGTATACGATCGTTGACAGTTGCACTGGCAGGGTCCAGTTTAATGGTTTTACAACCATGCCGGGTACAATAAACTGGGATTGGGATTTTGGAGATGGAAATACATCCGCTTTGCAGAGCCCCGTTCATATTTATACGCCGGCCAATCAAAGCTATACAGTGACCCTGGAAATAACATCTGTCATGGGATGTGGGTACATAAAAAGATCAAAAGCGATTTTCCCCGGGGGACTGGCAGCTACCGCTGATTTTGATTTTACTTCAGTTTGTGATGCAGGATCCGTGACCTTTAATAATCTTTCAACCCTGATCCCTGACAGTACAGGCGTTCGTTATCTATGGACCTTTGGGGATGGAAATACATCGACTTTGCGAGACCCGGTGCATTCTTACGCATCAGGTAATTATACTGTGCGGCTGGATATATTGACAACAACTCCCTGTCTGAACAAATCGGTCACCAAAAATCTTAACCTCGATGTGCTGAATATCATGGCGTCACCTGACAGGGAGATAGAAGCCGGGGAAACGGTACAACTCAGCGTAATGGGAGGCGGCAGTTCATTTACCTGGACACCGGCCACCTGGCTATCCAACCCGGGTATTGCTAATCCTGTTGCCACACCGGGTGATAAAGTAACGTATAAAGTAGTGGTGCAAAACGATGCCGGATGCAGTGATTCAGATTATGTATCGATAAAAGTGATGCCCTATCCCGGTATTTACATGCCAACCGGTTTTACACCCAACAATGACGGGTTGAATGATGATATCATGCCTGTCATCACCAAAGAGTTTACACTCCATGATTTCAGTATTTATAACCGATGGGGTGAACGGACATTCTCCACATCGCAAAGAAATGTGGGGTGGAACGGCAAATTAAAAGGCTATGTGCAGGATGGCGGTGTATATGTCTGGGTGATCGTGGCCACGGATAACCGCTCCGGAAAGAAGATCGAAAAAAAGGGAACATTCGTGATCATCCGGTAGTGATGGAATAAACAGACCTGTAACTATGCAAAAGAAAATACTGTTGTTGCTCTTCTTCAGTTTACCTTTCCTTACACTCATTGCTCAACCGCCACAGCTTCTGAAATATATCGACCCCAAAGCATCGACAGTTTCGGTAAGTATTCACCTTCCTGTTGGCAGTTTTTCAACTTCGCATATCGCTGGTGTCGGCGCAGAATATGCACCGGGCCGGCATTGGTACGCGAAAACAAAACCGAAGAAATTCCGTTTTACTTACCAGGGTGGAGTTGCTTATTATTTCGGCAAAAAGGAAACGGTCAGCGGTTATGACTATGATTACCCCGGCTATTTTTTCCTGCATGCTTTTGGAGGTTTATTATATATACCTGTCAAAAGAACAGATATCAAACTGACTGCTGGTCCGGCATTGGGGATCTATAATGGCAATACACAATTCAATATCGGGGGTAAACTGGAAGGAGTTTATTTTATAAGCAGAGATATCGGGATTGGCCCGGGCATCATAATGATGAAAGAAAACGGTGCTAACGCTATCTGGTCAGTTGCACTGAAAGGAACATTTGTATTTTGATATTATTTATCAGCTACAGCTCCCGCCAGCATGTATTCCCTGTTCAGTCTTGCAATGTTCTCAATGGAGATCTCTTTGGGACAAACCGCTTCACAGGCACCTGTATTCGTACAGGATCCGAAGCCTTCTTTATCCATCTGCGCCACCATGCTCAGCGCTCTTTTTTTGTTCTCTGCTTTTCCCTGTGGCAATAAGCCGAGATGATTGACCTTGGCCGAAACAAACAGCAAGGCTGATGAGTTTTTACAGGCTGCTACACAGGCCCCGCAGCCGATACAGGCCGCCGCAGCAAAAGCCGCATCTGCCTTATCTTTTTCAACAGGTATAGCGTTGGCGTCCACTGCACTACCGGTGTTCACGGAAATATAACCCCCGGCCTGGATGATGCGGTCAAATGCAGAACGATCAACCACCAGGTCTTTCAACACAGGAAATGAATTAGCTCTCCATGGTTCAACAACAACGGTATCTCCATCCTTATAAGCTCTCATGTGCAGTTGGCAGGTGGTGTTTGCATGCCAGGGTCCATGGGGACGGCCATTGATGTACATAGAACAGGCGCCACAGATACCTTCACGGCAATCGTGGTCGAAGGCGATGGGGTCTTTTCCTTCCTTTATCAGCTCTTCATTCAGGACATCAAACATTTCGAGGAAAGACATTTCGGACGAGATGTTCTTTACCGGGTAAGTTTCAAAACCGCCCCTGTCGTTCGCATTTTTCTGACGCCATACTTTCAAGGTCAGGTTCATATTGTAGTGCTCCATTCAATGATGGTTTTATTGTTCAATTGCTTGATTGTTAGCTGCAAAGCTTAAGATTCGTATACTTGATCAATCTGTTCACTGATTCGGGTAACTTTTGCAATTCCCCGAAAATATGCGCATACTCTTCTTGTTTTAATAGTTTCCGAATTTTTGATTTTTCGTTCCAGTCAAAGCATTCTTTCACAGAGCCTGCACTATACCGGTAAAATTTTATTTTGTCTTTCTTAAAATATCTCCCAAATCCTTCAGCGAGATTTGCAGAAACAGAATCAGCCGCTTCAACAAATTGCTCGCCTATTGTCCGTCTGGCAAAAGACTCCCATTTTATGACTATGTTCCAGATGTAATTACTTAAATGAAACGCAGTTTTGTATGCATCGATATCATTCAGCTTAAGATATTTCCCGGTCAGAGCCATTGTCTGAGATTAATCTTCAGCCAATTTAGTTCTTGGTCAATGCAAAATATTCTTCAGCCTCCGTGATTTTTCCCTTAAAAAAATGTTTTTTTCCCGCTAAACAGCACACTCAACCATCTAACCATCGAGCAATTATTTGTAACTGCGTTGCGTCGGTTTCGCCACTTCAAAATTCAACTCCTCTTTATGCAATTCCCAATTACTCTCGCCCTTGTATTCCCAGGCTGAAACATAAGCAAATTCATTATCCTTACGCTCCGCTTCTCCTTCCGCTGTCTGGCTTTCTTCACGGAAATGACCGCCGCAGCTTTCATTCCTGTTCAGCGCATCCTTACACATCAATTCGCCTAACTCAATGAAATCAGCGACACGACCGGCTTTGTCAAGCTCCGGATTCATTTCATTGATCGTACCGGGTATCCGTACATCGCTCCAGAATTCTTTTTTTAATGCCTGTATCTCTGTGATAGCTTCCTGCAATCCCTGCGCATTCCGGGCCATGCCGCATTTCTCCCACATGATCTTGCCGAGGCGTTTATGGAAACTTTCAACAGTTTGCTTACCCTTAATGTTCATCAACGTATTGATTCTATCAGCAACAGCTTTTTCTGTTTGTTCAAATGCTTCATGCGTCAATGGAATTGGCTTTGTTGCAATTTCATCTGCCAGGTAATTTCCTATTGTATAAGGAATCACAAAATATCCATCTGCCAATCCCTGCATCAGTGCCGATGCACCCAGGCGGTTTGCGCCGTGATCACTGAAATTAGCTTCTCCCAATGAATACAATCCCTTCACATTCGTCATCAGTTCATAGTCCACCCATAATCCACCCATCGTATAATGCACTGCCGGGTAGATCCGCATCGGTACATCATACGGATTTTCACCTGTGATCTTCTCATACATATCGAAAAGATTACCATACTCTTCCTTCACCATTTCTTTACCAAGGCGGATCAATATTTCGGTGTCGGGGTTTTCAATACCCATTTTACCAGCTTCTGTCTTCCCGTATTTATTGATCAGGTTGTATTTGAAATCGAGATAGACCGCTTGTTTTGTTGTCCCAACGCCATAACCAGCATCACATCTTTCTTTGGCAGCTCTCGATGCCACATCTCTTGGCACCAGGTTACCAAATGCAGGATACTTTCTTTCGAGATAATAATCTCTTTCTTCTTCGGGTATATCATTGGCTTTGCGGGAATCATTCTGTTGTTTGGGTACCCAGATGCGCCCGTCATTTCTCAACGATTCCGACATTAATGTCAGTTTCGACTGGTGGTCACCGCTTACCGGGATACAAGTCGGATGGATCTGTGTAAAACAGGGGTTTCCAAACATCGCCCCTTTCTTATGTGCTTTCCAGGCAGCCGTTACATTACTGCCCATCGCATTAGTGGATAAATAAAATACATTGCCATAACCGCCGCTGCATAACAATACCGCATGACCGAAATGACGTTCCAGTTCACCATTCACGAGATTACGGCAAATGATGCCTCTTGCTTTCCCTTCCACCATCACTACATCCAGCATCTCGTGACGGGTGTACATCTGTACATTTCCCAGCGCCACCTGTCTTTCCAATGCCTGGTAAGCACCGATCAGCAATTGCTGACCCGTCTGGCCTGCGGCATAAAAAGTTCTTTTCACCTGTGTGCCACCAAAAGAACGGTTGTTCAATAAACCGCCGTACTCCCTGGCAAAAGGAACACCCTGGGCCACGCATTGGT
>JANOHQ010000245.1:0-11015 GCA_031406595.1 Chitinophagaceae bacterium | reverse complement strand
CCTCCCTGCCCTCCAAAGGACGTTTCTGGGAGTCTGACAATAAAGTGGTCGTTTCATTTTGCCCGATACTTCGGGAACTGAAGTGTTTATCAGAACCTTCAGGGTCCAAAGTCCCTCCTGAGCTTGTCGAAGGATCGGGGGGATTTAAGGGGGCCGCTATCTTTTCGTCTGCCGTTTGCGCCCATTTCAAAATAATATAGGGCCGCTGCTCCTGGTGAAAAGTAAAAAACCGTTTGTTCAGATTCTTACATTCGTATTGCAATAACTTTTCTGGCAATTCCACTTCCACGCCTGCTGCCTGCAATTGTTCAATACCTTTTCCATCCACTTCCTTAAAAGGGTCCCGGCAACCGATGACAACACGGGGTATCTTATACTTTATGATAAGTTCCGTACAGGGAGGAGTCTTCCCAAAATGGGCACAGGGTTCTAATGAAACATATAGTGTGGAAGATGCAATAAGGTGTTTATTCTCTTCTGCAACCGAAGCGATACAATTCACTTCCGCATGCGCCTGCCCATACTGCCGGTGCCAGCCTTCCCCGATGATCCTGTTCTCACAAACCAATACCGCCCCCACCATCGGGTTGGGCGCAACATAACCAGCTCCTAATTTTGCCAGTTCGAGACAACGTTGCATGTATTTATGATCGATGGTCATCAACGGCAAATATACCTCATCCTGTTTCGTCTTGGTTTGTGCAGTATATTAGCTCCCGGCTGATGACTTTGGCTCTTGCCTATTGTCTATTACTAATTGCCTATTATCCATTGTCTATTGTCAATTGAACATGACTGTACAAGAAACAACCTATTATATTCTTAACCAACTTCGCCCCCTGTACGGCGACAGTGAAGCTTCCCAGGTCACCGACTGGATGATGGAACATATAACAGGTTCAAAGAAGACCGAACGCATGCTATATAAAAATGAACCCCTGAGCGCTGAGGAAGAAACAAGGGCAAAGCAGTATACGGAGAGACTATTGCAGCAGGAACCTGTTCAGTATGTATTGAACGAATCCTGGTTCTGCGGTTTGAGATTCTATGTCGATAATAGTGTTCTGATCCCAAGGCCCGAAACAGAAGAACTCGTTGAATGGGTGATCACCAACTGCAAATTTCCTGTGGATGAATTGAAGATACTGGATATCGGTACTGGCAGCGGCTGTATCGCCATCGCTTTAAAAAGAAGGATCCGCAGGGCGGAAGTATGGGCCTGTGATACCAGTGCAGGTGCATTGGAGACTGCCAAAAAAAATGCCGATACGCTGGGAACAGCCATCAACTTCATGCCATTGGATTTCCTGGAGCAATCAACATGGGAATCACTCCCTGCTTTTGACATCATCATCAGCAATCCTCCTTATATACCGGCAAAAGACAAGGAAACCATGAAGCGCAATGTGCTGGAACATGAACCGGCGGCAGCACTCTTTGTACCCGATAATGATCCCCTTGTATTCTATAAAGCGATAGCCGAATTCGGGAAAACTCATTTGACAAAAAATGGCAGCATTTTCACCGAGATACATGAAGATCTTGGAAAAGACACCACTGCTGTCTTTCAGCAGGCCGGTTATACTGCCGAAATAAAAAAGGATATGCAGCAAAAAGACCGGATGATCAGGGCAAACTATTGAAGATTATTGATGTAAGATTGATGATTGATACTCTGCCCGGCAAAATCTTAAATCTTCAATCTTAAATATTACATATCTCCTAGTCAATTCTTGCTACCACCTTCGCTGTATCTCTCTTGGCGATCCGCATGATCCGGAACACTTCGCCATAATAGGCGGCCGTATCAGCATTGATAACCACGGTAGGTGTATCTACGAACGCCTTGTATTTCCTGATCTCTTTACGGAGCATGGAGTCAAAAATGGCATTGTCGATTTTTGTAGTGCCGATAAAATATTGCTGGTCCTTGTCGATCGATACCATGATATTCTGCTTCGCCTTGGTGTCCTTGGTTCCGCGGGGAAGACCCACTTTCACTACGTTGGGATTCGCGAGTGTGGCTACAATAAGGAAGAACATCAGCAGGATAAACAGGATATCGTTCAGCGAGTCAGTAAAGACCTCTGAGGCTTCTCCTTTATGTTTTTTTCTGAATTTCATCGGGTGGATTTAGCGGGTTGGCTCCTGTAAAATGTCCAGGAAATCAGATGAAGCAGCTTCCATTTTATTGGAGGTCTTATCGATCTGTGTATTGAGGTAGCTATAAGCCAGGTAAGATCCCAGGCCAATCACCAGGCCGGTTATCGACGTGATCAGTTTGGTATAGATACCACCGGCGATCGTACCAACCTCAAATTCGTTGGAGTTATTAATGTTGGAAAACAACTGCATCAACCCGATCAGTGTACCCACGAACCCGAAGATCGGCGCCGCTTTTGAAACAACGGATAACAGACCCAGGTTCTTTTCCAGTTTATACATCTCGAGGGTACCCACATTATCCATGCTCTTTTCGATACTGTCGATCGGTTTCCCGATCCGCTGGATCCCTTTATCGATGATCCGGGCAACGGGGTTATTGTTATTCTTGGCAAAGCTTCTTGCGGCTGCAATATTCCCGCTGACGATATTGTCGCGGATAATATTCATAAAATTGTCGTCGATCTTGGCGGCATTCCGGATCGCAATGGTGCGTTCGGCGAAAACATACACAGCTGCCAGTAGCATAATAGCGAGGGGGATCATGATCCATCCTCCCATTTTTAGTAATTCAAAAAAACTTAAGGTTCCATCGTGGTTGGTATCGCCGGCGGCATATTTTGTTACCTGTGTAAGCGTGTCGGCAATCTGTAAAAGGTCCATAGATTTTCTTCTTTAGGTGTAAAAGTAGGAGTTGACTAATAATTTATTTTGTAGTTGTTATTAACAGCTGTTGAATAACGCTTCATTGAACGAGAAAAATAATGCCACGTTGTACGTGGCATTACGATTTTAGACATATTTAACAAGATACTGCTAATCAGGTTCCTGCACGTTTGACCATTAATGCCTGTATCTGCCTCATTGTATTCTCCATACCCTGTGAACTTCCATCCAGGAAAATAACATTTCCTTTTCCATACTCCGCAAAGTTCTTGATCGCTTCCGTCCACATACTGAACAGGATCACATTCGTATCCAGGTTGGCCTGTTTCATTTGCTCTGCCGCTTCGGTCATACCGGCTGCTACTTCCTTCCGGAAAAGTGCCACACCCTGGCCCCGGAGGCGGGCCGCTTCTTTCTCGGCTTCTGCCGATATCTTAATCGCATTACCATCTGCTTCGGCAGCCTTGGTTTTGGTAATCAGCAATGCCTGCCCTTCATTCTCCGCGGCAGCTTTGAGGTTGTTGGATGCCACCACTTTGCTCATCGAATCAAGGATCAGTTTATCAAATGTGATATCGTTGATCTGCAGATCCTGGAGATGATAACCCCATGTTTCCAATGTATGATCGATCTCTGCTTTAACATATTCAACAATCTCTTTACGCAGTCCCAATATCTCTGCTTGTTTCTTGGTAGCTACAAACGAACGGATATTACCCTCGATGGTCCTGATCAATGCCTGCATCAGGTCTTTATCGGCAAAAAATTTGAATGCCACTTTCTTGATAGTTTCCTCATCTGCATTCTGAACAGAATACAGCAGCATACTTTTAAAATACACATTGGCCTGGTCAGCGGTTACCGCCTGGAATTCCAGTTCCACCGAGCGATTCTGGATCGACACTTTACGGGCAACCGATTCGAGGATAGGGATCTTCATATTCAAACCCGGGCGGGCGATCCGGCGGTATTTACCGAACATAGTGATCACACCGATATAACCCTGGTTAATGGTGAACAGGGAGCCAAAGAAAATGATCACGGCCACTATGATCCACCAGTTGGAAGAAAGCCAGCTTACTAAATTCTCCATAGTTTAAAATTTATATCGCAATGTACAATATATTAAACCAACCAAGCTTGCTGTGATGAGGCTTTAGGCCTTGGGCTTCGGGCTATCAGCCTCAGGGCTCACAATCTTCTTAAGCTTTTTCCTCGCAAACCATCGCTAAATGCACCATCGTCTCCACTGCCTTGTTCATATCCTGTATACTGATAAACTCCAGTTTGGAGTGGATAGCCTGTTCGCCCGCAAATAAATTGGGACAGGGCAAACCCATGAATGACAAGCGGCTGCCATCGGTACCGCCACGGATACTTTCCATCTTCAGCTCAAGCCCCGCCCTCCGGATCGCCTCCTTTGCGAAATCCACCACATGGGGATGCACATCCAGTACTTCCTTCATATTGCGGTATTGCCCGGTAACCTTGAATTCAAAACTTGCTTTCGGGTATGTTCGCATACGCTCTTCGATCTGTGTACGGAGGTAATCTTCTTTCTTGCCAAGACCATCCGTTTCAAAATCGCGGATAATAAAATCGATCGTGCATTTTTCGGCAATGCCTTCCAGCCTTACGGGGTGTATAAACCCCCGTTTGCCATCCGTGGATTCGGGAGACAACCTATCCTTGGGCAAGGCCGCCAATATCTCACCGGCGATCTTCATCGCGTTGATCATTTTATCTTTTGCATAACCCGGGTGAGCGATCACACCATGGATGATCACCTGCACCCCATCGGCACTGAAGGTCTCATCTTCCAGTGAACCGGCTTCTCCACCGTCGAGTGTATAACCAAAATCGGCCCCGAGTTTTTCGAGATCAACTTTAGCTGTTCCTTTTCCCACTTCCTCATCGGGAGTAAATAATATCTTTATCACTCCATGTTTCACTTCGGGGTGACTCATTAAAAAATTCGCCAGGTCCATGATCCCGGCCACACCGGCTTTGTCGTCGGAACCCAATAAAGTAGTTCCTGATGCAGTGATAATATCGTTGCCCATTTGTGTTTTCAGGTAAGGATACTCGCTGACCCGCAGCACTTGTGTTTTATCATCAGGCAAAACAATGTCCTGCCCCTGGTAATTTTTATGCAGGATCGGCTTCACATTCGTGCCGCTGCAGTCAGGTGCTGTATCCACGTGGGCACAGAAACAAATAACAGGAACTTTCTTATCCGTTGTAGCAGGGATGGTGGCATACACATAGCCCCATTGATCCATATGCGCATCTTCAATGCCCATCTGCGTTAATTCTTCAGCCAATATCTTACTAAGATCTTTTTGCTTTTCTGTCGTCGGATGTGAGTTAGATTGAGGATCACTTTGGGTATCCACCTGCACATATCTCATAAAACGCTCTGCTGCGGTAAATCGGTAGCTTTCAAACATACTCTCTCTTTTTGGGGCATCGAATATACAGGAAAGGAGCCAATGGGCAATAGCCAATTGGCAATGGGTCGTTTTAAAGCACAACTTAGCACAATAGTATATGAAGCACTAACGCTGGCTAAAAAAATAAGCCACCTGCACTAAATGCATACCCAAAATAAAAATAGTTCACAACAACTATCGTGAACTATTGCCAATTGTCTATTGCCAATTGCCTATTGCTATTCCCTATTGAAATTACGGCATAATGATCAACGGTGCTCCACCAACAATCTCCACCAGCTCCAGGTCAAATACAAGGTCTTTTCCGGCCAGCGGATGATTGGCATCCAGCATCACCGCCTCTTCTTTTATTTCTACGATGGATACCTGGAATTGCTGCCCCTGCTGGTCACTCATCATCAATGGCATACCCACTTCTATTTCCATATCTTTCGGGAAACGATCCTTTGGCATTTCGATCATCATTTCCGGGTTCCGGGCACCATAAGCCTCATCGTAAGGAATATTGATCGTTTTCTTCTCTCCTACTGCCATCCCTGTTACGCCGTCATCAAATCCTTTGATAACCATCCCGCTGCCTACTTCAAACTCAAGTGGTTCACGACCGGTTGATGAATCAAATGTTTCCCCGGAGGTTAGTTTACCATGATAATGTACTTTCACTTTATCACCAGATTTTACCTGCGCCATTGTATTTTTTTTGATTAAAAATTGGGCTGCAAGGTAGCCAAAAATCAACCATGCAACCGTTTAAATATTCGAACCTGTCTTAGTTAATATTTTCTGTATTTTACCCGTTGATCCCACTCAAACAAATGCCATGAAGCTACTCAGATCCCTGCTGCCTGTTCTACTTATCAGCACTTCCTGTTTCGCCCAAAATGAGGGTTTACCTAGCGGCGCTATTACTGCCAAACCTGCCGCCGTTGCGGAGGCCAGCGCCGATAACCCGCAGGTTCTGGCCGGGGCCGACAGGATCAACGTATACCTGCCCCTGATCAAAGGCCGCACCGTAGGCATCTTTGCCAACCAGACCTCGATGGTAGGGAATACACACCTCGTAGATACATTGAGAAAACTCGGCATCGATATCAAAGTGATATTCGGACCCGAGCATGGCTTTCGTGGCACAGCCGATGCCGGGGAAAAGATCGGGAACTATACCGATGAGGCCACAGGTATTCCCGTTGTTTCATTATATGGAACTAAAAGAAGACCCTCTGCAGAAGATGTAAAAGGTGTCGACCTCCTGGTCTTCGATATACAGGATGTGGGCGTTCGTTTCTATACCTATATTTCCTCCCTCGAAGAATTTATGGAAGCGGCCATGGATTTAGGGAAGCCACTGATGATACTGGATCGCCCCAATCCCAACGGGCATTATGTAGATGGTCCCGTACTGGATACGAAATATCGTTCATTTGTCGGTCGTCAACCTGTGCCGGTTGTGTACGGTATGACCATCGCCGAATATGCTTTTATGATCGCCGGGGAAAAATGGCTGAGCGAAAAAGCCAATGCGAAATATGCTTATTATAAAACGGCAAAGAATTCCCCCGACACCCCCTTTCATTTCCAGGTAATAAAATGCAAGGGGTACGATCATAAAACAAAATATGATTTACCGGTAAAACCTTCACCCAACCTGCCGAATATCCAATCGATATGGCTCTACCCTTCTACCTGTTTCTTTGAAGGAACAGTATTGAGTGAAGGGAGGGGTACCAAAAAACAATTCCAGGTTTTCGGGCATCCAACTTTGCCAAAGAACCTTTACTCATTTACCCCCAATCCGAATGAAGGCGCCAAAAGTTCGAAATTATATGGCCAAACTTGCTATGGATGGGATGTTTCGGGTACACCGGCAGAAGTATTCGACAAGGTGGATAACAGGATCCAGTTAAAATGGCTGATGGAGGCCTATGCATTGTTCCCGGAGAAAGAGAAATTCTTTATCCTCCCGAAATCCGGGAAGATGGAAGAATCTTTTTTCACCAAATTAGCCGGCAACAACGATCTCTGGGAACAGGTAAGAGATGGAAAAAGCGAAACAGAGATCCGGCAAAGCTGGGAACCCAAACTCAGCGAATTCAAAGAGATCCGGAAAAAATACCTGCTCTATGATGATTTTGAATAATTGCGGTTTCACTTTTTTTCTGTTACATTTATAAATGCGGTGGGCATTTGTTTGTTTCCTCGTTTTTACCAGCTCCTGTGGTGCTGCACAATACTATGAAACCTACACCCCGGCAAATGGGCTGGTGGATGCACGGGTCAGTAAGATCATACAGGATGGCAGCGGTCGTATTTTTTTCCTGACCAGGGATGGGGTGAGTATCTATGATGGTCAGCGTTTCACCAATCACACGAAGGTATCGGGATTCCCGGTTGGAATGATCAATGACGGCATACTACTGCCTGATGGCAGTATTCAATTATTATCCTTTGATGGAAACTGGATACATGCCAGTAAAAAAAACATAGCTCTTGATACCGGCTTTCTCCGCAAAGTACCCGAAGCCTCCCTGATACTCTCCTTCCCGGGTAATGAAAAAATGTTCGTTTCGAACTATGGCTTATACCTGTATAAAAATAATTCGATCCGGGATATCGGGCTGGTTCGCCCGACAGCGGTCAAAAAAAGTCCGCTTGACAAAGTTGTTTTATCCGGCAAGCAGCTTGTGTTTAACTATTACCAGTATAAAAGTAATTGCATTTACCTGTGGGATAAAGACAAAGAAACTATAATAGATTCTCTCACCCTGTCAGGGATCTATAACATGCAGGTGGATAAAGAAGGGCGGATAATGGTATGTACTACTTCTGGTGTTCTCCAGCTAAATAAAGCTGCGCTTGAGCAAGGGAAATTACTGGTGGAAAAACCCTGGTTCACCGATTTGATCCCACCGGCTTTCGCCGTTCAACATATCTTTTTTGACCGCCAGGGAAATATCTGGTTCCTCAACGACCTGCTGGGTTGTCGCCAGGTGGACCCCCGCACCCGGAATACACATTCCTATTCGCCTGCCAATGGACTGCTGACCGGGATCAATGATATGTTCCAGGACCGGGAAAACAATTATTGGTTTATCGCATACGGGAAAGGCGTTCAGAAACTCATGCAAACCAACTACGAGATCGTATCCGCATTCGGGAATACAGTTATTGAAAATGTTTACACGTCCAATTCATCCGACGACCAGAGTCTTTTCCTGCTGACCAATAAAAAAGCACTGGTTTTCAAAGATGATCGTGTACTGGAGATCCCTGCCGGTCAAAAGCCCTACCCCGAGCCCATTTTTTACTGGCAGAAAAACTATTGGGCTTATGCCTCTCCTGATCGTCTTACCAATAACCAGGGAAAAGATATTGCCTTAGGGGATTCTTCCCTGGCCCATACTGTTGCCCATTTCCCCTCTCCTCATACGAACACGGACCAGCAAGGAAATCTCTTGCTCGGAGGCAATCATATTACGGTGGTAAAAAAAGATATGTCATCCTATCGCCAGCCACTGCCCTATTTTGCTGATAACATTGTAGTGGATGAAAAAAATAACTACTGGGCCTTTTCCCGGAGTAATGATATTGCGAAATTCAGTTTTCAAAATAACAAACTGGTAAAACAATCGTCCTTCCTTTACCTTGGGCTCGAACCAAGGTTTGTTATCCACTGGAACCTGGATACTTTCTGGATCGCTTCCCGGCAAAATGGAATACTGATCGCCAAAATAACAGAACGCTCCTGCACCATTGTTGGACGACTGACCAGGGAAAAAGGATTATCGAACGATTTCGTGGAAACCCTGCTGAAGATAGATGAAAGGCGGGTGGCTGCTGGTACTGCGACCGGGCTCGACATCATTACCCTTGCGGGAACAGATACCCTTATCGGGAATGTATCATCGCGTATCAACCATTTTGAGCCCATCCTCCAATTGAACAGGGATGATAAAGGAATGATCTACGCCCGGACAGAGAACCTGCAACTATTCAAATACGATCCTTTCACCATGGCAGCCCCTGACTATGACCCGGAAGCATGGTTCAGTAAAATAACAGTTAATGACATAACCATTGATTCCTCTGCCACGCAGTTCAATTATTTACAGAACAATTTTCTTTTTTCGGTCACCTCACCTTCCTTTACCGATAGCCGGAGCATTATATTCAGTTTCACGCTGAACGGCGAAAATAAGTCATGGCAGCAACACAGTAATAAAGCTGATTTCGGGATCAGCAACCTGCCACCCGGCAACTATGACCTTGCCGTGGTAATCAAATACCCGGGAAGGATCTACCCGGATAAAAAGATCCAATACCATTTTGCGATACGCCCACCTTTCTGGAAAACATGGTGGTTCATCACCGCACTCCTGCTGCTCATCTTTCTTTCGGGCTGGTATGTTGTCCGGAGCTACCTCGGCAAACAACTGCAACGGCAGAAAATGATCATGGAAAAGGAATTGGCCATTGAACAGGAACGCACCAAGATGGCCAGGGAATTGCACGACGGGCTCGGCAGCATGTTAAGCGGGGTCAAGCATTCTTTTTCAGCGATGAAAAACCAGCTGGAGATGACCGGAACAGAAGAAGAAAAATTCAATTACAATATCGGCAAGTTGAATGATTCGATAAAAGAGCTGCGCAATATCTCACATAGTATGGCTTCCGACAGCCTGTTAAAATACGGCCTGGAAAATTCACTGAGAGATTATTGCCAGCATATCAGCCAATCGGGCGAGCTGGATATTTCATTTGAAACCTTGTCTACTGGTGATATGTACCTCGACGAAGAACAGTCCTTTCATATTTTCAGGATCGTCCAGGAATTATTGCAGAACATCATCATGCATGCCGGGGCCAAACATGCCATCATCCAGCTCAGCTATAATAACCGGCGGCTTTACCTGACCGTAGAAGACGATGGAAACGGGTTTGAATTGAATGACCCGCAGATAAAAAAAGGAATGGGACTTAAAAATATTGAAAGCCGTGTCAAAATAGTAAAGGGAAGAATGGATTACCGGACCGCCCCTTCAAAAGGCACTTCCGTATTGATAGAGATACCCTGCGAAGAAAAAAAGTAAACGCCTGCACCGGTCAGTCTCTTCATCTTCATTGAGTAATAGCAGCCCGGCCAATTGTTAAATCTGCCTGCTGATTGCTAATATCCTGCTTTCAGGGGAGTCTTTAGCCGAGCTGATATTTGAATATTTACACTATGAAAAAGCTATTCCTCTTTGCTACTTTGAGTATGCTTGGCCTTCTTTCGGTTGCCCAGCAGGCTACATTTGATCTTGTAACTTACACCGCGCCAAAAGGATGGAAAAAACAGGAAACAGCCACTACGGTTCAGCTCACAAAAGAAGACCCGGCGAAAGGAACATATTGCGCCGTTACCGTAGTAAAATCTATTCCCGGCAATGCTTCCTCCAAAGAGAATTTTGATGCCGCCTGGGAAACATTGGTGAAGGAAATGGTGACGGTTTCCGGTGCCCCTGAAATGCAAACCCCTGTCACCGAAAACGGCTGGGAAGCTCAAAGCGGATATGCTGCATTTGATAACGATGGCAATAAAGGAATTGTCCTCCTTGTTACTTCCACAGGTTATGAAAGAATGGTAAATCTCGTTGCGCTCACCAACACCGATGTCTATGAAAAAGAACTGACCGATTTCTTAGGCTCCATCAATCTTGCAAAACCTGCCGGGAATACCAACAAGGTTAACCTGGG
>JANOHQ010000243.1:0-17258 GCA_031406595.1 Chitinophagaceae bacterium | reverse complement strand
TTACGATCAGTTGGTATGGGATGTGGGTCACCAGGCTTATGGACATAAGATCCTGACTGGCCGGAGGGATAACTTTCCCACGAACCGGAAATACCATGGTCTCAGCGGTTTTCCGAAAAGAAGCGAAAGTGAATATGATACATTCGGCGTCGGGCATTCTTCTACCTCTGTTTCTGCAGCACTGGGAATGGCCATGGCCGCAAAATATAAAGGTGAAAAAGACCGGAAAGTGGTGGCCGTGATCGGCGATGGGGCTATGACGGCCGGTCTTGCCTTCGAGGGAATGAATCATGCGGGTGTAGCGGATACCGATATGCTGATCATTTTAAATGACAACTGCATGGGCATCGATCCCAATGTCGGTGCGCTTAAAGAATACCTGACAGATATTACTACCTCTCCTACCTACAATAAAGTAAAGGACGATGTGTGGAACCTGCTGGGCAAATTGCCGGTAGGAAAAAATTTCAGCCGTGCGATGGCACACAAGCTCACCGACAGCCTGAAAGGAATGGTGAGCAGCAGTTCCAATTTATTCGAGGCATTAAAACTCCGCTACTTTGGCCCCATCGATGGGCATAATGTAGCCAAACTGGTAGATACGCTGAAAGACCTTCGCGGTATACCGGGTCCAAAAATTTTACATATCGTAACTGTAAAAGGAAAAGGATATGCGCTTGCGGAAAAAGACCAGACCAAATGGCATGCACCCGGCCTGTTCGATAAAATAACCGGGGAGATACAAAAGAAACATTTCGATCTGCCACAACCACCCAAATACCAGGATGTATTTGGCTATACGATGATTGAACTCGCAGAAAAGAATGACAAGATATTCGGGATCACTCCTGCCATGCCTTCCGGCTCTTCATTAAAGTACATGATGGAGAAAATGCCGGACAGGGCTTTTGATGTGGGTATCGCCGAACAACATGCGGTAACGTTAAGTGCCGGCATGGCCACACAGGGGATGAAGGTCTTCTGTAATATTTATTCTTCGTTCATGCAAAGAGCCTACGACCAGGTGGTGCATGATGTGGCGATACAAAAATTACCCGTTGTATTTTGCCTGGACCGTGCGGGTCTTGTAGGCGATGATGGTCCTACCCATCACGGTTGTTACGATATTCCTTATATGCGCTGCATTCCCAATATGATCATCAGCTCCCCGATGAATGAAAGTGAATTGCGCAACCTGATGTACACAGCCCAACTGGAATCAACCAAACTTCCTTTTGTCATCCGCTACCCAAGGGGTGAAGGCGTGATGCCCGAATGGAAAACAGAAATGAAAGAGATCGCTATCGGCACCGGAAGAAAATTAAAAGAAGGAAATAATATCGCCATCCTCTCCTTTGGTCACCCGGGTAATTTTGCTGCAGCAGCCATCCGTGATTTAAAGAATGATGGCCTCAACCCTGGTCATTACGATATGCGTTTTGCCAAACCCCTTGATGAAGCATTACTCCACGAAGTTTGCCAGCAGTATGAAAAGCTGGTAACCGTAGAGGACGGAACGGTGAAAGGTGGAATCGGCAGCGCTATTCTTGAATTCATGGCCCGGCATGGATACAAGAACGAAGTAAAGATCCTTGGAATCCCTGACCGGCTGGTGGAACATGGAACACCCAAAGAACTTTACAAGGAATGCGGCTACGATACAGCGGCTATTGCGGATACAATAAGAGAAATGATGAAGAATAAACTATCGGTTAAGGAGTTAATGCAATAAGTTTTTTTACCGCAAAGACGCAAAAGAAAGCCCAAAGGTCATAGTCCATTTACGACCCGCTTGATCCCGTCTTTCCTTAGGGCTACATTAAAATTGACCAGTAAACCAGGTTTACAACCGGACAATTTAAGGTATGTTCTCACCTGGGCTTTATGAACATCATTTAATGCCTCCACGGCTTTAATTTTAATTATGAGTTTGTCTTCTATACCCATGTCAACCCGGTAACCTGTTTCCATCCGGATCTCATCATATTGCAACGGCAGTGGCTTTTGCCGGTCAACTTTCAGACCGGTCTTTTTTAACTCATAATAAAGGCATTCCTCACAGGAACTCACAAGCAAACCAGGGCCAGGATTCTTATGCACTTTAAACATACAATTAACTGCAATTTTTGAAAGTTCATTTTCATTCATAACAGCGTCTTTGCGAATACTTACCGTCTTTGCGGTTAAATTATTTATGATAATTCCTCACCAAGCTAAAATCATTGGTTTGATCAACCTTGGGTATTCGCTCATATTCTTCGTGTTTTTTCTCTTTTTTAACGTTTTTCCTGATTACACCTAAGCATGCAAAAAGATCCTTCTATCTTGCTGCATACCTTTTTTTGTACGCTTAAAACCGGTGCACTGCGTGAATTCTGAAGTGAAAATTACCAGGCTCGAAAGGAATTTGTACCTTTTACCAAACATTGCTATGCACAGGTTTCTTCTCCTTCTTATTTTTTTCTCTCCATTCTATGCGGTGGCTCAACTGGGTATCGGCATGAAAGGCGGGCTCAATTTTGCCAATGTCATCAATGCTACTGGTATTAATGCCAACAGCCGCACAGGTTTCATGATCGGCGGGTATATCGCTCCGAAAGCAAAGAAGCTATTGGGATTCCGGTCCGAGTTCATTCTATCGCGGCAAGGCTATAACTATAAGACCGGTACAAATACTGGCGATGTGAACCTTGATTACCTGCTATTGCCGCAACTCGTTACGATCAATTTTACGAAAAAAGTACAGCTACATGCCGGTGGCCAGGTGGCTTTTCTGCTGAATGCCAGTGTAGACAGCACCGGGTCCGCCAGTGGCAGCCTCTTTGATTATTTTCACCGCTTTGATTATGGACTGGCTGCAGGTCTTGAAGTATTTCCTTTTAAAGGTTTCTTTATAGGCACAAGGCTCAATATCGGTTTGAATGATGTAAGCGAAGGAGGCACCCGCCCCAATTTTATTCCCGGTATCAACGCAAAGAACAATGTAGTACAACTCTATACAGGCTGGCGGTTCTGAACAAGCCGGGTTTTCAGAAAGCTTTAACGGGTTTCAGCAAATTTCTTTTGTGGATTTTCGTTCAGCAAGCATCATACCATCCAAACCGCTGTTACATGAAGCTTTTTCGCCTCTTCATTATTATCGCTATCGCTTTTATGGGCCTGGCCTGGTTCTCACAAAGCAAAGCCTGGAAAAAACAAAAAGCCCTGCATAGCCCTAAGATAAAAGCCGGCTATTCTCTTCCTCCGGAAAAATTGGAGAAACTCGAACAGAAAGTCGCAGCAGCCAAAGCCTTTGTACAACGCAAAGGATATAATGATAAGATCTGTTTCCTGCTAGATATGAGTCTTCCCTCCGGCCAGAACCGTTTCTTTATATATGACCTCGGGAAGGATACGCTACAGGCTTCGGGTTTGGTAGCTCATGGAAATTGTTTTGAATACTGGCTGGAAGGACGACGCTACAGTAACGTGGTCGGCAGTGGCTGTACTTCGCTGGGCAAATACAAGATCGGGAGTTCCTACACGGGCAAGTTTGGATATTCCTATAAACTTCATGGTCTTGATACCAGCAATAACAATGCATTCGAACGAACCGTGGTACTGCATTCCCACAGTTGTATCCCGGAGACAGCAGTAACCGATGATATTTGCCAGAGCAATGGCTGCCCTACCGTTTCTCCGAACCTGCTGGTACAATTAAAACAGATCATCAACCATTCAAAAAAACCCTTATTGCTCTGGGTCTACGATTGATCCCGCTCTGGCGTTGGCAGTCATTTTTTCCCGTTCGGTCGTTTCTTTCAGGTATTTTTTCTGTACGTATTCTTTATAGGTGATACGTTGCACCTGGCTGAGCAGCCAGCCATGGAAATTAAAGATGTTCAGCGTATGCTTTTGCACATCACTGTCCTGGTTGGATTCAAGTTCACTGATCGCTTTCCGGACCAGCTCACTTTTTTCTTTGTACGAGTTCAGGTAAAAAGTATCGTGGAAGCAATGCATCAGCGTTTTCTCAAAGGAGTGTGTCTTGCCTTTTTTATAGAAATAGGCATAGGTCGACTTATACTGCGCATCAAATAATTTCGTGTTGTTCATATTGTACAGGATCAGCAGGAGAAAGAGATGCGCAAAAATGAACTGTTCTTCCCGGGTGCCGTCTTTGAAGTAAGTAACCCCTCTTTTGATGAACTGTAGTGACTCGGTATAGTTATCCAGTACAAAGCAGGCGATGCCCAGTGAAAAACAGACCGTCCGGTTCATCTCCGGGTTCAGCAATGGCTCCCAGCGTGTGTACCGGCTTTTCATATGGGCCACGAGCTTGGCGACTTCTTTGTACCGGGCCGTTTTATTATAGACCTTATTCAGCGCCAGGTATTTTACCACTTCGAAATGGGCTTTCTGAACCTCCTCACCGATCAGTTCATTGGCAGGATGATTAAAAACCTGCTCCACATAATCGTAGGCTCTGTGCATCACACCGGCATAGTTTACCATGTTCAGCAGTTCGACATAATATTCGGTATCCGTTTTGATGAATTCATGCTGCTCCCACCAATCCTTTACCGCCTCCTGTATCAGCGGAAGGGAAGACGCGGAATCGTTCAGTAAATAGTGTAAGGTAGCATGACACATCCGCGTATAGTGCCGGTACCAGAAGGAACGACTCTGCAGGCCCTGCTTACGTTCTGAAACTTTTTCCAGCAGCCCGTTGATCTCGGTCTTCAGGGCATCGTCAAAATCGAAATGCGCTTTTCTTTTCAGCATCAGTACTTCCGCATACAGGTCACGCAGCGTTATCATTTCTGCGTACTCGTCATAGGTCATTATATTCGAGCGAAACAGGTGGTGCAGGTCATCATAGTGTACACCAGCACTGCTGAACAGGATCATTTTTTCGAATTCCTTTTTAAGGAGCTGGCTCATTGCAAAAAGTTCTGCTTTCCTCGCTTTGATGATGGCCTTTTTCCAGAGCGAAAGGGCCTCGGTCAACAATCCTTTCTTGCGGTTGATCCGGATCAGTTGTATACTCTTGTAGATCTCCTGCTCAACATTATCCCGATTCGCATAACTGATCAGGCATTCATTCAGTTGGGTCGACAGGTAGTGCTTTTGAAAAGCGATATTCCTTTTGGTGATAGCCGGCACCAGGTTTTTCAGCAACAACTCCTCGTCATATTTCTTCTGCGCGGCGATGGCATCAAACAGTTTCAGGTACAAGGGGGTTTTTGTCCCGCCGCTATTCGCAAACTTTCGCTTAAAGAACAGCTTCTCATTCCTGTTCATGCTTTGTATCAATTGCCATAAAACAGCTGATGATGTATTCATTGCAGGCTTATTGATACAATTAGTAAATAACTTATCCTCATTACCAGGCTTTCCTCACCAAATATACTGAAATATGAATATCCTGTAATAATATGATTATCAGTATTTTAAACAAAAATGTTTACCCAATAAGTGAGTTACTTACCAAATATTTATTAAAATTAGAGAAAATAAGGCCTTCACCCCAGGGTAGATTTACACTATGATTGAATGACAGGATAAAAAGGGTTTCCAAAAATATTTCTGATCAAAAATCATTTACCATTAAACCGAAAATTCAAACAGTAACGAAAGGAAGCCAAAACCAACTGACTAAAACAGAAGCCATCCGCTAGCGGATGGCTTCTCAATTAAAGACTCATCTGTTTTACGCCAGGGAGGCGTCCATCGTAACGGTAGTGTTCAACAATTTGCCGATGGGGCAACTATCCTTGGCTTCCGCCGCACATTCAGCAAATTTATCGGCCTTCATCCTCGGCACTTTTGCTTTTACTTCCAGGTGACTGCCTGTAATGGCGCCGTTCTCCAGGGTGATGGAGCAAGTGGTCTCAATTTTCCGGGGGGTGAAACCTGCAGCACCCAATACAAAACTCAGCTTCATGGAAAAGCAGCCAGCATGCGCTGCAGCGACGAGCTCTTCGGGGTTGGTAAATGTGCCATCATCAAAACGGCTCCTGAAATCATATTTCTTATTTTTCAACACCCCGGACTGTGTGGTCAGTTTACCGGTTCCTTCTTTTCCCGTTCCTTTCCAGTTTGCAGTTGCTGATCTTTTCATATGTTAGTTTTTTATTGTGGTTGAATGTTCTCTTCCATTTCGGCCAGCCTGTTCTCCGGCTCGTTGTATTCAATGATAAAATTATTCTTTCCTTCACCAATGATGATCTTCAGGAATTTCTGCTGCACTAGTTCCAATAAAGATAAGAACAGGAAGATCGCATGTACCCTGTTCTCGCAGCGGTCAAAGATCCTTTCAAATGACAGGGTCCGCTGTTCCCTGGCCTGTGTCAGCATCTGGTCGCGACTGACTTCCATAGTATAATCATACTGCACCACGGTATGCACCGGCTTGTTGAGACGGTCACTGTATTTCTGCATGGCCCGTTCAAAAGCCCGCATCAGTTTGAACAGGGTGATATTCTGGATCTCTGTTCCCTCGCTGTCTTCCTCCCCGATAGTGGACAGTTCCCGTTGGATATTTCCCCGTTTTACCATCAGCATCCGCAGCGCTTCCATCTCCGCCATCTGCGCGGAAGCTTCTTTGAACCTTTTATACTCCATGATCTTATTGATCAGTTCCTGCCGGGGATCGATCTCATTACCCTGGTCATCCAGCTCTTTCCGGGGCAACAACATTTTTGCTTTGATCCGCATCAGCGTGGAGATGAACAGGATAAACTCGCTGCTCAACTCGATATTCAATTCTTCGCTTTTATGGATATAGTCGAGGAAATCGTTGATGATCCCGGTAATATGAATATTGTAGATATCCAGTTCATCCCGTTCGATAAAGAAAAGCAATAGGTCAAAGGGTCCTTCGAACTGGGCTAATTTAATCTGGTACGATGTGTTGTTCACGTAATAACTGATTGGTAATAGAAAAATAATGTCCTGTTAGTAACAGGACATTACAAAAGTAAGGGAATTTGGGGTTGAGCCCGGGTCCCCGTTTTCCACGATTATTTTTTCAGCGCATCCCTTATTTCACGCAGTAAAGCAATATCCTCGGGGGTAGCCGGGGCCGCCGCTTCTTCTTTTTTCTTCATTGAATTCATTGCCTTGATAATGAGAAACAAAACAAATGCTACCAGGATAAAATTAATGACCGCCTGCAGGAAAACCCCGACCGGGAAAATGGTACCACCGACCGTAAATGACAAAGCTCCCACCCCATCTTTTCCCAATACCATGCTTACCAATGGCATGATCAAAGAGTTGGTCAGCCCTTTCACTACCTCGCTAAAAGCCGCACCGATCACAACGGCCACCGCCAGGTCTACAATATTACCCTTCATGGCAAAGTCCCTGAATTCCTTTAGCATCCCCATAATTTTTGATTTTAATGTTCAGACAAATTATCGATTTTTTTTATCCAGCGATTCGGGTGTGCATTACTTTTTTAACTCGGGGAATTGCATATTTAACCCTTTCAACAATGCATGCAGTTGAGATGCGATAATATGTTCCTTGTACCAGTTCTGGTCGACCGGTACAATGGTCCAGTCCGGTTCACTGCACCCCGCAAAACAATCCTCGTAGGCTTCAATGTATTTATCCCGGAACTTTGCTTCTTCCAGGTCATTGGCATTGTATTTCCACATCTTGGCAGGATCTTTCATCCTTTCACTCAATCGCTCCTGTTGCTCTTCCGCGGAGATATGAAGGTAGAATTTCAGAATATGAGTATGATTATGTTCCTGAAGCAGCCGTTCAAAATCATTGATGGCCTTCATTCTCTTTTTGGCCATCTCATCATCAATCCATTTGTGTACCCTTGTGATGAGTATATCTTCGTAATGAGACCGGTTAAAGATCTTGATTGTCCCCTTTTCCGGAGCATGCTTATGAATACGCCATAAGAAGTCATGGGACAATTCTTCCGCGGTCGGCGCTTTGTAGGATGTTACTGAAACGCCCTGGGGGTTCATATTGCCCAGTACATTCCTGATCACGCCATCCTTACCGCTGCCGTCCATCCCCTGGAGCACGACCAATACCGAATGCTTGTTTTCTGCATATAAAAGATTCTGCAATTCATCAAGCTCCCTGATAAGGATATCCGTTTTCGCTTTGGTCTCTTCTTTATTCCACTCCTTCGGAGCCCGGGTAGAGATACTGCTTAATTTGACCTTGCTCATATGATCCTGTTTTTAAAATATATCCGAATATACGGAGGTAAATTTAATAGGCGGTCTGCTCCTGTTTTATCAACTTTGCCCTCCTTCTATGAGCAATAAGTTTATCTGCTGGGCCATTTTTATTATTCTTTGTATCCTCTGGGGTAGTTCTTTCAAACTGATGCATGACAGCCAGCTGGGTTTATCTGCCGCGCAGATCGCCGCCCTGCGTATCTTTTCTGCCGGGCTGGTCTTTGTTCCTTTTGCTTTTTTTCATTTCTCCAGGATCCCTAAAGGCAAAATGGGCCGGGTCATTCTCAGCGCTGTTTTCGGCAATCTATTACCTGCTTTTCTGTTCGCGGAAGCTATCACCCATTTAGACAGTTCGCTGGCCGGTATTCTGAACTCATTGACACCGATCTGCGTGGTGGTGGTGGGGATCTTCTTTTTTAAGGATAAGATCAGCCGCCAGAAGATCGGTGGTGTACTTACCGGTTTCTTCGGACTGGTACTGCTTACCGCCCTTCCACTCATCATCGAAAAAAAAGCCATAAGCCTTGACAACTTTTCGTACACGTTGCTGATCGTAATGGCGACCTTCCTCTATGGCATCAATGTAAATATGGTGGGGCATTACCTGAAAGCATTAAATCCTGTTCATATTGCTACAGTTTCCCTGGCCTTCATGACCATTCCTGCTGGTATCGTTCTCTGGCAACAGGGTTTTTTCCAGCTTGATTTTGGTGATCCTGTTGTCAAACGTTCCGTATGGGAGTCGGTGGGGCTGGGTGTGGCAGGAAGCGCCATTGCCACGGTACTATTTTATATGCTGGTGCAAAGGGCCGGGATATTATTTGCTTCATTGGTCACCTACGGCATTCCTTTTATCGCATTGGGCTGGGGTTTGATCGACAATGAAAAGATAACCTGGGTGCAGCCACTTTGCCTTGGTATCATTTTGCTGGGAGTCTATCTTGCCAACAGACCGGAAAAAACAATAAGCAACAGGCAATAGGCAATAGGCAAAGTTCGGCAACTATATACCAGATGGGAGAAGGATTGGGGAAAAATTTAGTACATGAAGGCTTTATTATCTTTGACAGGCCCAAGGATAAACATAAGAAGGTGGCTAAAAAAGAAATGAGTGTCCCGCATGTAATAATCAACTTATCAAAGGAAGAAGCTATTGTCTTATTTGAGTTTGTAAGCAGGTTAAACAAAAATCTACCTGCCGGTTATTTTCACGATCAGTCAGAACAAAGGGTTTTATGGGATATAGAGGCGATTCTTGAAAAAAGCCTTGAAGAACCATTGCTACCAAATTATACCTCTATTTTAAACAAGGCTAGAGAACGTGTCAGAGACGATTGAATAGTTTATAAAGCCTTTTATCAAAGAAGGTTTTGCCCATTGCAAATTGCTCCTGAGCTAAGTCGAAGGGTTGTCAAATCGACATGATCTCTTTTTCCTTGGCTGTAAGGTGTTTTTCAACTGCAGCCGTATAACGGTCGGTTACTTCCTGTACATCTGCTTCTGCATCTTTGGCCGCATCTTCACTCAGCCCGTTCTTTTGTAATTTTTTAATACTCTCAATCGCATCCCTGCGAATATTGCGGATTGCTACTTTGGAATGCTCCCCTTCTCCCTGGCATTTCTTTACCAGTTCTTTCCTTCTTTCTTCCGTAAGCGGAGGCAATGAAAGCCGGATCAGCACCCCATCACCCTGTGGTGTTACACCGATATTGGCACCAATAATTGCTTTCTCAATCGGCTGCACCATGTTTTTCTCCCAGGGCTGTATCGTCAGCGTACGGGCATCCATCACACTGATATTGGCCACCTGGTTGATCGGCACCGGTGATCCGTAATAATCCACCTGGATACCGTCGAGCATTTGGGGGTTGGCCTTACCGGCTCTTATTTTTATCAGTTCGGTCTCCAGATGATTGATGGCTTTTTTCATGTGGTCGTCGGCCACTGCAATAATGGAGGAAATATCTTCTGTCATAATATCCTTGTTTAAGAGGGAAAGGGTTTTCTCCTTACCGGACGGCAAATCTAAGGAAACGGCTGTATTCATGGACAGCTTGCCGCGGAAAAAAAGCCCTGTTTTCGTTTTAAACGAGACGGGGCAATGCTATAGGAAATCCTGGAACGATTAATTTTTTTCGGCGGCCTCCTGCTGGGACTCTTTGCTCAGGGTCATTACTTTGGTAGTGAGCTTTAGTTCGGCAGCGCCATCGCGACGCCTGGCAATGACCATGGTCCTGCGTCTGCGGTAGTAATACAAGAATGCTATTCCTGAAAATGCAAGCACCAGCATAATGGATAACAACAAAGTAGTTCCCAATGAGCGGCCAAACCAGGCCAGCAGGATGAACCCGATATTGATACCTACAAGGGTGAATGTGACGGCGGCATGGCTCAATCCCCTGTCCAGCAGCAAGTGATGTACGTGGTTACGGTCAGGAGTGAACGGCGATCTTCCGTTGATGATCCGGATACTGAAAACACGCAGGGTATCCAGCAGGGGAACGATTAATATCGAAAACCCGATAGCTACCGATGAACTGATCGGGATAGCGATCGACTCGTCGTGGGCCACATTGATGAACTTAATGACCAGGATCGAATTCACCAGGCCGATCATCAGTGAGCCGGAATCACCCATGAATATCTTGGCAGGGTGATGGTTGAATATCATGAATGCTGCCAGGCTACCCGCCATGGAGAAGGACAGCAGAGCATATGCCTGTAGATTAACTGCAAAAAAGTAAGACCCGAATACCAGCATGGTCAGGATACCCAGGCCCGCGGCCAGTCCATCCACCCCGTCGATCAGGTTAAAGGAATTGATCACCACGATGATCGTCAGGTACGATAAAGCCAGCCCGAAACCCTCTGGTACCTGTTCAAAACCAAAGAGACCATACATGCTGTCCAGCCGGATATCACCCAAGTGGATCAGTATAGAAGCGGCAATGATCTGGCCGATGAATTTTTTGGTGGCGGACAGGATCATCAGGTCATCTTTAAGCCCGAGGAAGAAAATAACGACCGCAGCCGCAAAAAAATACTGGAATTCGTAATTGAACTGGCCCTGGATCGAAAGCAGGGAGGCCAGGATAAAACCGCCGAAAATACCTATTCCACCGAGCGAAGCCACCAGGCGGGTATGCACTTTGCGCTCATCCGGAATATCGTACAGCTTCTTCTTTTCAGCTACTTCCAGTACCACAGGAATGGCGAGGAAAGTGGTGATAAAAGCGACAGAGGCAGTCAATAAAACGTCAAACATCAAAGCAGTTTTAATATGTGGTGCAAAAATAGTCTATAGCCTTACGGTTTCACTTTATGCTTATATTAATTAGCAGGCGGCCACTAATTTTTAAAACACAGGACAACTGAATTTCTCGGTAGATTTATTCCCCGGATAGGTTTTGTATTCAAAAAGTGTGCACATTTGCAGCGCAGCCACGGGATATGGACCGGCAAGATACAAAAAGTTTAAAAAGAACCTAATTTATGGCAGAACTAACCGCAATTGCTTCGCAAATAAGACGTGATATAGTCAGGATGGTACATGGCGCCAGCAGCGGTCACCCCGGTGGATCCCTGGGCTGTGCAGATTTTTTTACTGCCCTGTATTTCAAAGTAATGAAACATGACCCCTCTTTTAAGATGGATGCTAAGAACGAAGACGTATTTATACTATCTAACGGTCATATATCCCCTGTTTTTTACTCCACGCTTGCCCGTTCTGGTTATTTCGATACAAAGGAACTGGCAACCTTCCGGAAAATAAATTCAAGACTGCAGGGACACCCGGCCACACATGAACATTTACCCGGTATCCGTATTGCTTCAGGCTCATTGGGCCAGGGGATGAGCGTAGCCATCGGTGCGGCTTTGACGAAAAAATTAAATGGCGAAAAAAATCTTGTTTTCTCCCTTCATGGTGATGGCGAACTGAATGAAGGCCAGGTTTGGGAAGCCGTTATGTTTGCGGCGCATCACAAAGTAGATAACCTGATCTCCACGATCGACTGGAACGGTCAGCAAATCGATGGACCTACTGATAAAGTAATGGGACTGGGCAATATCCGGGAAAAATTTGAAGTATTTGGCTGGACCAGCCTTGAGATCAATGGAAATGATATGGATGAAGTGGTGGCAGGTCTCGAAAAAGCAAAAACACTGACCGGCAAAGGCAAACCTGTCGGGATCATGATGCATACCGCAATGGGAAAAGGGGTCGATTTTATGGAGGGTACCCACGAATGGCATGGTATCGCTCCCAATGATGAGCAATTAGCCAAAGCACTGGCTCAATTACCGGAAACACTGGGAGATTATTAAGAAAAATGGGCAATTAAGACCCCACCGGGATGTCATTAACAGGGAAATTGAACCACTGCAACATTAAATTTCACAATTTCCCAATCCAAAATTCCAAAATTCGTTATTCGCTCCGTAGCGAAAATTCCTGTGCGGCAGCCTTACCCGAGGGCAGCCATGATGCGATCAATGCGATCACAAAAACGGTGGCCCCTACCAGCAGGAAATCCATGACACGCAATTTGACGGGAAAATAACTGATCAGGAAAGAACCTCCTGCAAGCGGAATGATATGGAACTGGATCTGCAACCAGGCGATCAGAAGGGCCAGCAACATCCCGATACCCGCCCCGATCAGTGCCAGCAACATCCCCTCGCTCAGGAAGATCCGGCGTATGAACCGTTTATTTCCGCCCAGTGCATGCAATACGCTGATATCTTTTTGCTTTTCCAGGACCAGCATGGTGAGCGCCCCGATCATATTGAAAGCAGCCACCACCAGGATCAGGCAGAGGACCCCGTAGATCACCCATCGTTCTACGTTCATGATCGAATAGAGACTCTGGTTCTGCTCGTATTTATTTTGTACCAGGTAATTTTCACCAAAGATCTTCTTTACTTCTTTTTTAACTGACCCGGTTTCCGAAGGGTCTTTTAAAAGGATCTCTACTCCCCCATATTCATTTTCTCCCAGCTTCAGGGATCGCTTTACAAAATCAATATTGGTGATCCCGTATTTATTATCAAAATCCTGCTGTATCCGGAAAGCCGCCGATGAATGAATGGTATCGTTGGTGATCCCGCTCATTTCATCCAGTTGCACAGTACCCGTTCTGCGCGGAAGATGGATCCTCAACGTAAAAATATTCCGGTCGGCCTGTATATTCAATGCACCCTCCACCCCTGCACCCAGTATCAGTTTGGGGGTTTCTTCGTTCCCGATATCATACGTGCCGTTGACCAGGTTATCCGCTACACCGGAAACATAGCGGTAGTTCTCATCCACGCCTTTTAGATAAACGATCGACTGGAATTCACCGTTTTTGACCAATGCTTTTTCCTCCACCACAAGGGAATAATTCCGGATGCCTTCGATCCCTTTTAACCGCTGTAACTGTTCGGCCGTAATGGTGATCACCTTCCCGGATGCAGGCGAGACCTTCAGGTCCGGATAGAAAGAAGAGTACAGGGATTTGACCAGTCCTTCAAAACCATTGAACACACTCAGCACCAGGATCAGCGCCGTGGTACCGATAATGATCGCGGTAATGCTGATCCAGGCAATGATATTGATCGCATTGGTGGATTTCTTTGCTTTAAAATAGCGCCAGGCAAAAAGAAAATGCAAGGTTGAAGTTTAGGTTAAAAGTTCGACGTTACTTTATTACTCGGCATTGGTTGTTCCTTCGGTGTTCTTATTTTCTTCGATTTTTTTGAAGATCTCTTCCATTTTAAAAACATGGTCCAGGGTATCATCTTTGAAGAATTTCAATACGGGTACGCTTCGCAACTGGTGCCGGATCCGGGAAGCCAGTTCTTTTTTAATCTCATGGTGCCGGTCCTCGATCTTGTTCAGTGCTGCCTCTACATTTTTTACCTGGAAAAAGCTAAGGTAAAACCGGGCTTCCAGCAGGTCGGGGGTCACTTTGACCGACGAAATAGAGACCATTCCCCCGTCGATCATACCCAGTCCAAGGCGCTGGAAAATGGTATTCATTTCCTCGTTGAGCAGGCCCGCTATCTGTTTCTGTCTTTTTCCTTCTTCCATATAGTACATTTATTTACAGTCAGCCCTGCAAAGCTTCGGCTGACGACGTAAAATTAGTTACTTTGCGCCGTTTAAGCGACTAATACAATCGATGAAGAAATACACAAGGATTTTTGGCTATTTACGGAAACACAGGACAAAACTTCTTCTGTACCTGCTATGCACCATTTTAGCCACAGTTTTTGGGATCGTATCAATAGGCATGCTGATACCTTTTTTTGGGTTGATCTTCGATGGCGGACAGGTACCCGGGGGGGCTATCATTAAAAGTAATGTGCTGGGCTCCTTCATAACCAACTACCTCGTATGGATAATAAACGAACAGGGAAAAATCGCTGGGCTTACCGCCATTTGTATTTTTATTATTGTCGCCACTTTCCTGAAAAATCTTTTTATATATCTCTCGAACCGTATATCGGTACCCATCAAAACGTACATCATTACCGAGCTGCGGGGTGACCTGTATGAAAAAATATTACATCTTCCCATCGGTTATTTCACAGAAAAAAGAAAAGGGGATATTATCTCCCGGATGACCAATGATCTCGGGGAAATTGAAGGTTCAGTAGTAGGAACCCTGGATGGTCTTATCAAAGACCCGCTGACAGTGATCGGTTACCTGATCTTCCTGGTTCTCATCTCACCCGGACTTTCTTTATTTCTTTTAATTCTTTTGCCTATTACGGCATTGCTCATTGGACGGGTAAGCCGGAAATTAAAACGCCAATCGCATGAAGCGGCAGAAAAAATGGGTGAAAGCCTGTCTATACTGGATGAAACATTAGGCGGCCTCCGGGTCATTAAAGCCTTCCTGGCCGAAAAATTACTAAGCGCACGTTTCCTGAGCGTCAACGAAGAAATTTTCCAGGTCAGAAAAAAAATGGCAGCGCGGCGTGATCTTGCTTCCCCGCTGACAGAATTACTGGGCGTGATTGTATTGTGTACTATTCTTTATTTTGGCGGACGCCTGGTGATACAGGGCAATGGTTTGCGGGGAGAAGAGTTGATGGCCTATATAGCTTCTTTCGCCATGCTGATCAACCCGGCAAAGGGAATTTCCGGCTCCTTTTTTAATATTCAACGGGGCGCAGCAGCCTTAACGAGAGTAGAAGAGATCCTGAATGCC
This sequence comes from Chitinophagaceae bacterium, assembly GCA_031406595.1. Taxonomy (GTDB): domain Bacteria; phylum Bacteroidota; class Bacteroidia; order Chitinophagales; family Chitinophagaceae; genus JJ008. The sequence goes on along the minus strand of JANOHQ010000243.1, from coordinate 1,864 downwards.
CCAACAGTAGTAGACGAAAACATTCATGGCACAAAACTGGAATCATTCAATGACAAGATCGAATTCCGCAATGTAAGTTTTGCCTACGGAGATACAGTGATACTCGACAATATTAACCTGATCGTGGAAAAAGGAAAGACCGTGGCGTTGGTAGGTTCATCCGGCGCCGGTAAATCCACACTAGCCGACCTGGTACCACGGTTTCATGACGTAACAAACGGCGAAGTATTGATCGATGGGGTTAATATCAAAGATTATTCCCTGCATTCTGTCCGCAGTGTGATGAGTATTGTAACCCAGGAACCAATTTTATTCAATGATACCATTGCAAACAATATTGCATTGGGATTCCAGGAAGCAACGGCAGAACAAATAACCGCGGCAGCTAAAATTGCCAATGCCCACGACTTCATTATTAAAAAGGAAGACGGGTATAAAAATAATATCGGCGACAGGGGAACCAAATTAAGCGGCGGGGAAAAACAACGCTTAACTATTGCCAGGGCCGTATTAAAAAACCCACCCATTCTTATCCTGGATGAAGCGACTTCTTCGCTGGATACTGAAAGTGAAAGACTGGTACAGGATGCGATCAACAATATGATGCAGAACCGGACCAGTATTGTGATCGCACATCGTCTTTCCACCATTCGCCATGCCGATGAGATCATCGTGCTGCAAAAAGGTAAAATACTCGAAAGAGGAACTCATGATGAACTGCTGGGAAGAGATGGCTTCTACAGGAAGCTGGTAGAGATGCAGGAAGTACGTTAAACCGATAATTTTTCTTACAGGGTGGTATCCGGCTTAATAATTCCATGGGGCGTAAACACCAGTCCTGTTGCTACCGTTTCCGCCAATATTGCTTCACTGGTATGTCTCCTGGAACGGTCACTGTCGCCGTGATGCAAATGATATTGAACAGCACTGAATTTTGCAAACCTGATCTCCACCCCGGCATTCAATAGGCGAAGTGCTAAATCATTGTCCTCTTTGCCCCATCCGATAAATAGTTCGTTGTGACCATTTACTTTCTCCAGGTCATTTTTCCAGAAAGCCATATTGCAGCCTTTTACATAGAGATAATTTTTCCGGGCACGCTGGAACCAGTAATGCAGGGCGGCTAATGGCCGGTTATAAACCGCATTAAATTTTTTTGACAAGTGACCGGTGAATGTTAACGGATCCGGCAGTGTTCCTTTCAATAACAGTTCCCTGGTCAGCTCTTCATCGATCATTCCACGGGTTCCGCCAACAAATGTATTTGGTTTTGCCAACCGGATATGATCTGCTACAAAGAGGGGGTGCAATATACAATCGCCGTCTACCTGGATAATATATTGCCCCGATGATTGTACGATAGCTTTATTTTGAATGGCGGGGAGGCAATACCCATTATCCTCATGCCAGACATGCTTAACCGGGAAAGGGGCTTGCGCGGCAAAAGCATCAACCAGGGTTTTTGTTTCAAGCCCGCTTCCATCATCTGCAATAACCAGCTCATCCGGATACAGTTTCTGTTGCAATACCGATTGGAGCACCAGTTTGAGTGCAGCAGGCCAGTTGTACGTGGAGATCTGTAAGGAAGAGGTCGGCCTGGCCATTGTTTTTATTTGAGGGCAAATTTAAAGTATAAGATAATTGGAATAGCTATCCGCATTAAAGCTCTCAACAAAAGGTAGTGGGTCAGTTAGAATTTTGGCGATACCTTTTCAGTAAATGTTGAAATTGTCATCCTGAGTACAAGCGCAGCTTGCGACCGAAGGTCTCGAAGGATAAATGAATGGTTAAAGCTTCTATTCCGATTCCGAGGCACGAGGAATCTAAATGCAGATTCCTCGTGCCTCGGAATTAGGTTCTTCGT
>JANOHQ010000215.1:0-16294 GCA_031406595.1 Chitinophagaceae bacterium | reverse complement strand
GCTTCTTTGTATGAAAAAGATTTTGAAGGAGCCAAATGGGTAATGAGCCCTCCCCTGCGGGAGAAAAAAGACCAGGCACATTTATGGGCGGGAATCAACCAGGGTCTTGTACAGGTTGTGGCCACCGATCACTGTCCTTTTAAATGGGAACAGAAACTGATGGGCAAAGATGATTTCTCCAAAATACCCAACGGCCATCCTGCGATCGAGAACCGTATGGAATTATTATACAGCGAAGGAGTACACAAAGGAAAGATTACCCTGAATAAATACGTGGAAGTGGCTTGTACCAACCCGGCAAAAATATTCGGGATGTTTCCCCGTAAAGGAACGATCGCCGTGGGCAGCGATGCGGACATCGTCATCTTCGATCCTAATGAGAAACATACTCTCTCAGTCAAAACACATCATATGAATGTAGACTATTCAGGCTATGAGGGCTGGGAACTGACGGGAAAGGTCAAAACCGTCCTATTGAGAGGAGAAATAGCGATAGAAAATAATGAGTGCAGGATTGAAAAAGGATTCGGTAAATTTATTAGACGTAATAAAGTTTCGCAAACGATTTAGTTTCTCGCAAAGTCGCAAAGTTTGAATTCAAAAGACGCTATGACTTTGCGCTTTCTTTGCGGCTTTGCGTGAAAAACAAAACAAACGATTATGCCAAGAATCATCAAATCAGGACTAATTCAGTTGTCCCTTCCCAAAACCGAAGGCGAAGGAACCATCGCAGAGATCAAGGAAGCAATGGTGCAGAAACACATTCCGATGATCGAAGAGGCGGGAAAGAAAGGTGTGCAGATTCTTTGCTTCCAGGAAATATTCAATACGCCTTATTTCTGTCCCGGCCAGGACAAAGCCTGGTATGAAAGTGCGGAAACCGTTCCTGGTCCAACGATTGAACGGATGCAGGTCTATGCGAAAAAATATAATATGGTGATCATTGTACCTGTTTATGAAAAAGAACAGGCCGGCGTATTATATAATACTGCGGCGGTGATCGACGCAGACGGAACCTATCTTGGTAAATACCGGAAGAATCATATCCCGCATACATCAGGCTTCTGGGAAAAATTCTTCTTTAAACCCGGCAACCTGGGCTATCCCGTATTTCAAACCAAATATGCAAAGGTTGGCGTGTATATCTGTTATGACCGCCACTTCCCCGATGGTGCAAGATGCCTTGGCCTGAATGGCGCAGAGATCGTTTATAATCCCTCGGCAACAGTGGCCGGACTTTCTCAGTATCTCTGGAAGCTGGAACAACCGGCACATGCGGCGGCCAATGGTTATTTTATGGGTTGTATCAACCGTGTAGGAACAGAGAAACCCTGGAATCTTGGTAAATTCTACGGCACTTCGTATTTCGTAGATCCCAGGGGACAAATATTTGCACAGGCATCAGAAGATAATGACGAACTGCTGGTGGCCGATTTCGATCTCGATATGATCGAAGAAGTGAGAGCAACATGGCAGTTCTTCAGGGATAGGAGACCAGAGACTTATGGAAAGCTCGTCGAGCTTTAGAATACAGAACACGGATAACACGGATTGAATAGATCAACACGGAAATTGCTGTAAGATGAAACACGAGGATTTGACAAATAAAATAATTAAGGCATTTTATAATGTGTACAACACTCTTGGGTATGGTTTTCTTGAAAAAGTATATCAGAATGCGATGCTTATTGAATTGCGCAAAATGGGCCTGAATGCGGACAGAGAAAAGCAAGTTCTCGTTCACTATGAAGGGGAAATTGTAGGAGAGTATAACGCAGATCTAACGGTGGAAAATACAGTGATCTGTGAACTAAAAACATGTGAACAACTGCATGAAGGAGATGAGAATCAACTGATAAATTATTTAAAAGCCACAGAGATTGAAGTAGGCCTTGTTCTTAATTTTGGTAAAAAACCAGAAATACGAAGAAAAGTATATGATAATGATCGAAAATCGTGGTTAACAACAAGGTATACTCCACTTAATTGAAAATCAGTGAAAATCCTTTAATCCGTGTCATCCGTGTTCAAAAAAAAATATGGCAATACTCAGCAATAGACTAACAAAAGATCAATACGATCAGAACTTCGCGGATATTCATCCACCGTACGAAAATATCACGGCAGCAAAAGTGGATGCAAACCGTTGTATATTTTGTTACGATGCGCCCTGCATGAAAAGTTGCCCGACAAGTATTGATGTGCCTAAGTTCATTAAGCAGATCGCAACGGAAAATATAAAAGGCTCTGCCCATACTATTTTCACTTCTAATATCATGGGGGCTGGTTGCAGCAAAGTATGCCCGGTAGAAAAATTATGCGAGGGAGCCTGTGTATATAACTTACTGGAAGAAGAGCCAATACCTATTGCAAAATTGCAACGCTATGCCACGGAAAAAGCCATGGAGCATAACTGGCAATTGTTCGAACGTAAAACTTCCATTGGGAAAAAAGTAGCGATCGTTGGAGCCGGACCTGCGGGTTTAAGTTGTGCCCATACCCTTTCTAAAGAAGGGGTTGACGTAACGATCTATGAAAAAGAAAGCAAGGGCGGTGGCTTGATGACCTATGGCATCGCTGCCTATAAAGTGACACCACAGTTTTGTGAAGACGAGGTCAACTATATATTATCCATCGGTGGTATAGAGGTAAAATACAACCAGGAATTAGGAAAGAATATCTCACTCCCCGATCTGCAAAAAAATTATGATGCGGTCTATCTCGGGTTGGGTGTAGGGGTAGCAAGGCAACTTGATATTCCCGGCGAAGACCTGGCAGGTGTGGAAGATGCGATCCGTTTTATTTATGATATACGGGAGAAAGGTTACCCTGCTGTACCAGTCGGTGATAAAGTAACGGTGATCGGGATGGGTATGACCGCTATCGATGCGGCTACACAGGCCAAACGTCTTGGCGCCAAAGAAGTAACAATGGTGTACCGGAGAACTGAAGCAGAGAAACCCTGCACACAGGTGGAATTGGATATTGCAATGCTGGATGGTTGCGAGATCATCTGGCTGGCTGCTCCTAAAGAAGTAAGGGGCGAGAATGGAAAAGTAACAGAACTTATCTGCAGTAAAATGATACTGGGCGAAGCGGATGCAAGCGGGCGCCGCTCCCCTGTTGACACGGGTGAAACATTTTCACTGGCAACAGATATGGTGATCAAAGCAGCGGGGCAAGTGCCTTTTGTAGAGTTGATAAAAGCAAGTGGTGTTGATAATAAGAATGGAAAGATCAATATTGATAATAGCTGTGCAACCAATATTAAGGGAGTTTTTGCAGGTGGTGATGCGGTGAATGGTGGCAAGGAAGTAGTGGATGCGGTGCAGGCTGGAAAGGACGGAGCTGCCTCGATACTGGCGTATCTTGGAATAAGAAATGAGAAATAAAGAATAAGGAATAAAAAAGTTAAGCTTCAATAAAGCAATTAGTCGGTGGTTCAGCGTGTTGCGTGCTTTGCTCTTTGCGAACGTTGCGAGAAACAAGGCGGCAGTCAGCCCCGTAGGGGCGATATTTTGGTAGACAGATTAATTGTGACGAGGATTCCAAGCCCCAGAGGGGCGACATTATAGGTGATATTTCGACAAGCTCAATAGAATTACCGAACGATGCAGTGAGTGACACAACAGACGATCATCCGTGTTACTATCGCTGGCAAAAAAAATAATTTATGGCAGACATATCATCAAATTTTCTCGGTATCAAATCTCCCAACCCTTTCTGGCTGGCGAGTGCCCCTCCTACCGATAAAAAATACAATGTACTCCGTGCATTCGAAGCCGGCTGGGGTGGTGTGGTCTGGAAAACATTAGGCTCACAGGTGAAGAATGTTTCATCCCGGTATTCTGCCGTGGATTTCAATGGAGGCCGCGTGATGGGTTTCAATAATATCGAACTGATCAGCGACAGGCCGCTCGATATTAATTTGAAAGAGATCGCTGAATGTGTGAAATTATTTCCTGACCGTGCCATGATCGTTTCGCTGATGGCAGATAATGATAAAAAGAGCTGGCATGAATTAATTAAAAAATGTGAAGATACTGGTGCGCACGGTTTTGAACTGAACTTTGGTTGCCCGCATGGCATGACAGAAAGAGGCATGGGTGCAGCGGTGGGCCAGGATCCGGAGATCGCCTGTATGGTAGTAGAATGGGTGATGGAAGCCGCGACGATCCCTGTGATCACGAAACTTACTCCAAATGTGTATTCGGTTGTACCAACCGGCCGCTCGGTAGTGAAAGCAGGAACGCATGCGTTATCATTGATCAATACCATTCAATCCGTCACCGGGGTTGATCTCGATACACTCGTCCCCAATCCTTATGTTGCGGGTAAATCCGTGTTCGGTGGGTATTGTGGTCCTGCCGTAAAACCTATTGCTCTTAAAATGCTGACCACGATCGCACAGGACGAGTTAACAAAGAAAGTTCCCATCTCCGGTATCGGTGGTATCAGCACCTGGAAAGATGCAGTGGAGTTCATGCTGCTTGGCGCTTCCAACGTGCAGGTATGCACTGCTGTGATGAAGCATGGTTTCCGGATCGTGGAAGATATGTGCGAAGGGTTGAACAATTGGATGGATGAAAAAGGCTATAAGACCCTGGATAATTTTATTGGCAGATCGGTGGATACGATCACGCATTGGGAGGATCTCGATATCAACTATCATCATATCGCTAAGATCAACCAGGACAAGTGCATCCATTGCGGTCTTTGTTATATCGCCTGCGAAGACACTTCTCACCAATCGATCAACCTGGAATATGGCAAACCGTATAATACCTATACGGTAAAAGAAAAGGAATGTGTGGGTTGCAATCTTTGCATGCTGGTCTGCCCGGTTGATAAATGCATTACCATGGAAGAACATCGTGTAGCTCCCGAATATATCAACTGGGTTGAATGGCAGAAAAGAGGATTGCCACTGAACGATCATTAATTTGTCACCCTGAGCAAGTCTGCCCTGAGTAAGCGAAGGAGCGAAGGGTGGATTGAATGGCAGAAAAGAGGATTACACCTGAATGACTATGATTGTCATCCTGAGCAAAGCGAAGGATTGGCTTTATTTTTGTCTTATCTGTTGCTCATTATAAGCCATGCAGTTATGAAAAAAGCATTAAAGATCACGGGTATCACATTGCTGGTTTTACTGGTCCTTGCATTCCTGATCCCGGTTGTATTCAAGAAGCAGATAAAAGCATTGGTAAAAAGGGAGATCAATAAAAGCCTGACTGCGAAAGTTGATTTTTCAGATGTAAAACTCTCCCTGTTCCGCCATTTCCCCAAAGTGGGTATTGTTATAAAAGACCTGACCATTGTTGGGCAGGATGAATTTGCTGCTGATACGCTCATCTCTGTAAAAAGAGCCGATGCTTCGGCCGGTTTGTTCAGCGTATTGCGGGGGAAAAATATCAAGGTCTCGGGTATTCAGCTTCAATCTCCCCGTATCCATGCGCTCGTTACCAAAGAAGGAAAAATGAACTGGGATATTGCCCGTGCAAAAGGCGATACTACGAACAATGCGGATACCAGTACCTCCGAATTTAAAATGTCATTGAAACGATACGAGATCAATGATGGTTATTTATTGCTGCGCGATGAAAAAGCCGGGACATTCCTCGAACTCAACGATTTTGATCACGAAGGAAGCGGTGACCTGACGGCTGACCTGTTTACCTTGTCCACCGTCACCAAATCTGAATCGGCGACTCTAACGCAGGATGGCATCCCTTATCTTTTTAATACAAAGACCGATATTAAAACGGATATTAAAATTGACAACAAAACACAGACCTATACATTTAAGACGGATGATATCCTGTTGAACGACCTCACCCTTTCTGCAGATGGGTTTGTGCAGGTACTAAAAGGCAACGCTGTCAATATGGACTTCCGTTTTAAATCACCCTCCAACGATTTCAAGGACATACTTTCCATGATCCCCGATATCTATAAAAAGGATTTCGCTTCGATCAAAACAAGTGGAAAAGGCGTGTTCCATGGTTGGGTAAAAGGCATATCCGCAGCGGGCCGTATGCCTGCTTACGATGTGAACCTCGAAGTGAAAGACGGTTCTTTCCAGTATCCCGATCTTCCCAAACCGGTAAAAAATATCCAGCTTTCGCTAAAGGCCAGCAACCCCGACGGGGATCCTGATCATGCTGTGATCGATATTCCAAAAGGACACCTGGAAATGGATAACGAGCCTTTTGATTTTCGTTTTATTTATAAGAACCCGAATACGATCCAGCTGATCGATGCTGCGGCAAAAGGGAAAGTAGACCTGTCGCAGCTTTCAAAATTCATCAAACTCCCCAATGGAACAAAGATCTCGGGCCTGGTATGGGCCGATGCGTTTGTAAAAGGACCAATGAAAGCGATACAGCAGCAATCAGGTGCTTTTACAGCAGGCGGTTTCTTTGATATACGGAATCTTTTTTATTCCGATAATACATTTCCCCAACCCATCAGGAACGGGAATATAAAAGCAACATTGGAAAATAGCGGTGGCGTTGCCGATAACACATCGGTGAATGTATCGAGCGGGCATATCGAAGTTGGAAATGACCCCATTGATTTTTCCCTGCAGGTGCGCAATCCTTTTTCCTCTATGGAGGCCACAGGGCATGCTAAAGGAAGGTTTACGCTGGATAATATCAAACAGTTCACCAAACTGGAACCCGGCACCAGCATCACTGGTATAGTAAATGCCGACATGGATTTTGCCGGCAATAAAACAATGATCGACCAGGAACAATATGATAAGATCGCATTGAATGGGACCGCCAACCTTTCCAGTTTTAAATACCTGTCTCCCGCCTATCCCTCCATGATCAATATTGCTTCCACGCGGCTAGATTTCAAACAGCAAAATGTAACGCTCAGCAACCTCGATGGAAATTATATGAATACGCATTTCACCGCCACTGGTGTGCTGAATAACCTGGTAGGCTTTATTGTACAGGGACAATCATTAACCGGTAATCTCGATGTGAATGCCGACAAAATGAACCTCAATGACTGGATGGGAACAAAGGAGAATACAACGGCAGGCTCCAACAATTCTGCCTCCGGGCCATTTCAGGTTCCCGATGATGTCAGCTTCACCATTCGTGCCAATGCAGGGAAAGTGACCTATGATAAAGTGGACTATAATAATGTGAACGGGACCTTGGTGTTGAAGGAGGAGAAAGTGACGTTTCAGAATGTAAAGACCAATGTACTGGATGGCAGTGTGGTATTGAATGGCTCCTACTCTACGGCAATCAATAAAAAAGAACCTGATATCAATTTCAGCTATGCCATCAAAGACATGGATGTACAGAAAGCATTCAAGTCGTACAATACGATCCAGGCATTGATGCCAATCGGGAAATTTCTTTCCGGCAAACTCAGCTCGGAGCTTTCGCTTACCGGGAACCTGTACGGTACTATGATGCCTAAACTGAATAGCCTGAGTGGTAAGGGCAATTTGTTATTGTTAGAAGGCGTGCTTGCAAAATTTGCCCCACTGGAAAAACTGGCTACCATGCTCCAGATCGACAGATTAAAATCGATCAGTGTCAAGGATATCAAGAATTATATTGAATTTGCCAATGGCAGAGTAATGGTGAAACCGTTCACGATCAAAGTGGACCAGATCGAAATGGAGATCGGTGGATTCCATGGTTTTGACAATTCGATCGATTATGGCATCAAGATGAAATTACCACGGAGTGTTATGGGCGCAAGCGGGAATAACCTCGTGAATGGGCTGGTGGCAAAAGCAAACAGTAAAGGGGTACCCATAAAACTTAGCGAAACGGTGAATCTGAATGTTAAAATGACCGGTAGTATCGCCAATCCAAATATCGGTATCGACCTGAAAGAGATGGCGGGTGATGTGATGGACGAGATCAAGGAACAGGCCAAGGATTTTATACAGTCCAGGCTCGACAGCGCCAAACAAAAAGCAAAGGATTCACTGGCGGCGGTAAAAGACAAGATCACCGAAAAATTAAAAGATAAACTCAAGGATAAGATATTCGGGAAAGACACGGTGCCGCCGGATAATAACCCGCAGGACACCGTGCCGAAACAACCCACAAAGGACAAGATCAAGGATAAGTTGAAGGATATTTTTCTGAAGCCGAAGAAACCGGTGGTGAAGGATTCGGTCTGAAAAACCAGAAAATGGTTTCAAAATCTTCATCTGAAAATGCTACATTTGTTGCCCCCTTTGTTCGGGACGTAGCGCAGCCCGGTAGCGCACTTGCATGGGGTGCAAGGGGTCGCTAGTTCGAATCTAGTCGTCCCGACGAACAGAAAGACTCTTGATTTTTCAAGGGTCTTTTTTATTTTTGTTATCTGTCGGTTTCGGGATGTAGCGCATCCCGCTTGAGGCGGGAAGGTCGCTAGTTCGAATCTAGTCGTCCCGACAAAACAATTAAAGCCTCTGGCCACGCCAGGGGCTTAATTTTTATAGAGCATGTAAGTTTGGTTGCAACTAGTGGTTCAACGGGATCGTTATTTCCAGTGTAAACCCCTTCCCCGGCGCTGTAGTGATATTGGCCGTTCCATTGAAGATACTCAGACGCCCCCTGATATTTCTAAGCCCGATACCAGTAGTTTTCTTATCGCTGTCCATTCCTACCCCATTGTCGGAAATGATCATCTTAAATACGTTCTTAATAGTACTTAGTTTTATATCGACTGCTGATGCCTTTGCATACTTTACAATATTGGTGCATTGTTCCTGTGCGATCCGGTAAATATTGATCTTTCTCTCGGAATCCAGCAGTTGCTCCTGGAACACACTGTCGGCTATGCTCAGTTTGATGCCGGAAGTTTCAAGCATGTTATAAGCCAGTGCTTTTAACTGGTCTGCAAGGCTTTCCGTTTCCAGGTCGGGGGCAACAAAAACATGTGCGATCTTCCGGTTTTCCCGGATCGCGTCCTGGAGATTTCTCATTGCCGTTTCGATCGTTTGTTTTGCTTTTTCAGGATTCTTCTTCCCAATCGACAATAATAAAATGGTACCGACGATTATCTGGTTCACATTATCATGCAATTCAATGCCAATGGCCGCCCTTTCCTTCTCCTGTGCTTCCAGTGCCGTGGCCATGATCTTTGCCTGCTCCATTCTTTGCTGTTCCAGGAGGTCAGCCTCCAGTTTCTTCCTGACAGTGGTATCTGTGAGGGCTCCGATCGCTCTCAAGGCCCTCCCATTTTCATCCCTGATAAAAATGGCATGGTTAATAATATGCAGGATCGAATGATCCTGTGCATTTACCCGGTACTCCATTTCCCATAAAACCCGGGAAGCATCCTTTCTTGCTTCCCCGAAGCTTTGCCTTACTTTCTCCCTATCCTCTTCCACGATGTACTTCCCTTCTACCCCTGTTTCCCAATCAATCCGGGTGTCAGTTCCAAAGAGCCTCTCCTTTCCTTCATGCAACAGGTACTGGCGGGTTTCAAAATTCAGTTCCCAGATAATATCCGAAGAGGCTTTGGTAGCATACTGGAAACGCTCGTTGCTTTTTCTTACTTCTTCTTCCGCTTCCTTACTTTCCGTTACATCATGCGCTATGCCATATAAGCCCGTCGGTTTACCTTCTTTATTGAACTCAAATTTACCTTCTGAGTATATATGCCTTACAGGGCCGTCTTTACGGAGGATACGGTGATGAAAAGCAACATAGTTCAATGTTTTATACGAGTCCGCAATTATTTCTTTCACTCTTTCCACATCTTCGGGGTGGATAAAAGACAGCCATTGATCCAATGAAAAGTTATGATCCCCCGGTTCGATACCATAAATCCTGTATGCTTCATCTGACCATTTGGATCTGTTGGTCGCAAAATTGATCTCCCAGTTTCCCATGTGCGCTACTTCCTGCGCCTGCTTTAAGCGCATTTCGCTTTGCAAAAGGTCCTGGTTCGCTTTTATCTTTTCCGTAATATCATTGGCGATCACCATCCTCGCTACCCGGTCGTTATACTCGATCGAATGAGCCGTAGTCTCTACCGAAATCACATCACCGTTCTTCTTCAGGTGCCGCCAGTATCCTTGCCGGATATCCTGCCCTGGCCCAATCTTTTTGAGATCGGTCAGCAACATTTCTTCATCTTCCTTTGGCCTGATATCCTTTATCGTCATGCTTAAGAACTCTTCCCGGGAATAGCCATATAGCCTGATAGCCGTTTCATTCACATCCAGGAAACGTAGTGTTTCAAAATCATAGATCCAGTTGGGTAGCGGGCTTTTTAAGAAGATGGTCCGGTATTTCTCTTCGCTTTTTTGCAGCGCCAGTTCTGTTTTTTTTCTTTCCGTAATATCCCTGGCGATCGCCATCAGGTTGCCGTCCGCCATTTGTTTGGTTCTGATTTCCATTTCGATGCCTGTATTGTCCTTTCTTCTGATCCTGCGGTAATCCAATGTGGAACCTCCTTTCTGTATTCTTTCAAAATCGATAGGTTTTGCCGCAAGATCTTCCTTAAAGAATAGTTCAGGTACAGAAAGGCCTTTAAGTTCTTCTTGTGTGTAACCGGAATACTGCGATGCCGTCTGGTTACATTCAATAATAATTCCTTCCGGTGAATACGTAATGATCGCGTCAAAAGCCTGCTCCACCAGCGTCCGGTATTTTTGTTCACTTTTTACAATGGCTTTCTCTGCTTTTTTTCTTTCGGTTATATCGCGGATAAAAACAGACAGCCCATTCCCGGAAGGATAAATATTATTTTCCTGCCAGAGATCCAGGGGTGCATAATAATCAATATTGGTTAAGTGCACCTGTTCCTTCATCGCTCTGTGAAAGGCATCATAGGTAGAAGATCCTACCGCGTCAGGAAATAGGTCCCAGACATTCTGGCCGATCAGGTCAGCCGGATTACGACGAATCATCTCTCCTGCCTGTTTATTGAGATAGGTGTATCGCCAATCCTTGTCCAGGGCAATAAAGGCATCCGATACCCTTGTCATTATATTCCGGTAACTTTCTTCACTTTGCTGTAAACGTTTGGCCGCTTCCAACTTTTCTACTTCTAATTGCCGCTGGCGCAAAGCAGCTTCAATGGCTACCGGCAGCCTTGTCAACCTGTCTTTTAGTATATAATCGTCTGCGCCCGATTTCATGATGCTGGAGGCAAATTCATCAGAAACAGTACCGGTTACCAATATAAAAGGTATCTGGACAGGAAGCTGCCGTACAATCTCCAATGCATCCTTAGCGCTGAATTGCGGGAGTGAATTATCGGAAAGTACCAGATCCGGCCGGAAGTCTTCCAGTGTTTGCACAAAATCCTTCTTATTGCCTGTCAGCCGGAACTCGCAATCCATCTTTTCTTTCACAAGCACCCTTTGCAAAAGTTCAGCGTCGGTAGCACTATCTTCCAGGATCAATATTTTTAATGATTTACCCATCGTTTGCTTTATGCGGGTGCCTGATTTAATAACAGCCAGTAAAATCCCATGTTTCTGATCGCCTCTGCAAAACCTTCAAAATTCACTGGTTTTACGATATAGCTGTTAGCTCCCAGATCATAGCATTTTTGTATATCCGGGTTTTCTTTGGAAGAAGTAAGAATCACAACGGGAATCATCTTTGTCCGCTGATCGGCCTTTATTTTTTGTAATACCTCCATCCCGTTCACTTTCGGCATTTGAATATCAAGCAGGATCACCTTAGGCGGGTAGGATATGTCTCTTGTACCGGCAAATGAGCCCGTGGCAAAAACAAAATCAAGTGCTTCTTCACCATTTTTTAAATGCACCAGGTTGTTGGTCATGTTATGCTTTTTTAATTCGCGGATGGTGAGTTCGGCATCGGATAAATTATCTTCCACCAATAATACTTCAACTGAATTTGGGTTCATACTATCTTTTTATGGTTAAATCGTCATTGTCGTTCGCTTTTCATCAAGCAGGTAAAGAAAAATAAAAACAAGCCCCTTCATTTTCCCTACCCTCTGCCCATACCTTACCTCCATGTCGCGATACGATCTTTTCCACCAGCGCAAGTCCTACACCGGTGCCTTCAAATTCTTCCGGCGCATGCAAACGCTGGAATACTTTAAAGAGCTTACCACTGTACTGCGTATCAAATCCAACACCATTATCTCTTACATAAAAATTGATAAAGCCATCGTTCACACAGGAACCTATTTCAATGCGTGATTGCTTGTTGTTCCTGCTGTACTTGACGGCATTGGAGACCAGGTTGACCCAAACCTGCCGGAGCAAATTGATATCCGCATTGACAGGGAGCAATTCATGAATATCCCAATGAATGCCCGGCTGATTGGTATCATTGATTATTTCATTAACCATCGAGTCCGTATCGACCGTGGTCTTCATCAGTTCCTGTTTCCCTGTCCTGGAAAATGCCAGCAGATCGTCGATTAAATACCCCATTTTCATCGTATTGGTTTTGATCACGGACGTGATACGTTTTGCGTCATCATCAAGCTTACTGCAATAGTCTTCTTCAAGAATAGTGGTAAAGCCGATGATGCCTCTCAACGGGGCCCGCAGATCATGGGAAACAGAATAAGAAAATGCCTCCAGCTCCCGGTTGCTCTTTTTTAATTCTTCCGTACGCTGCTGTATCTTCTCTTCAAGGTTATGGTTCAACTCTATAACATGACGCTGCGCTTGCTTTAACTCGCTGATATCGATGGCCACTGTCATTATCGCATAGACCACTCCGTTCTTATCCTTCAGCGGTATGTACCTCGAAATAAGGTCGACTCCCTGCCTGGTGGCTTCAACGGTGACCGTTTCTCCCCGTAATGCTTTTTCAAAATTTTTCCGGGTAACAGCGAATATTTCAGGAGGTACTACATCCTGTATTTTGTTCCCCAGGAGTTGCTTTTTTGAATACCCGATCTTTTCAAGCATATCGCCTTCGATCAGCAGGAACCTGAAATTTGGGTCCAGCAGGCAGATCACAGAACCAGGAATACTGGATGCAATAGTCTTGTATATTTCCTCACTCTTGATCAGCTTTTCTTCCGCTTCCTTTCGTTCCGTAATATTCCGGAAATTGGTGACCAAAGCATTCACTTCTTTTACATGAAGCAAGTTGGTCAGTGTGCCTTCCAGCCAGACATACTGACCGGATGCATGCAAGAATCTACCCTGGAAACCTACAGGCATACCAGGACTCTTTAAAACAAGCTCATACTTACTCCTGATAACTTCCATGTCGGCGGGATGGGTAAGACCAAGTGTATTCCCTTTTGGAAGCTCTCCCATCATTTTTTGAGCTGCAGGACTGCGGTAAATATTATTGGAATACCTGTCAGTGAGGGATATACCTTCACTACTATTCTCGATCAATGCCCGGAAACGCATTTCACTAGAAGCAAGCCCATCCTCTGCATGTTTCCCTTCCGTGATATCTGCCCCGATGGCCAGGTATTGATAAGGTTTACCCTTTTCATTCAACAAGGGTACGATCGTGGTGTCTACCCAGTAAATAGCCCCGCCCTTCGCTTTATTTTTCAATTCACCTTTCCATATCTTACCTTTCGTAATAGTAACCCAGAGATCATGGATGAAATCCCCGGGATGATAACCCGAATTAATAATACGGTGATCCTGACCTATTAATTCTTCACGGCGGTATCTGGAGATCCTGCAAAAATTATCATTTACATGCCGGATGATCCCTTCCTGGTCGGTGATAGCAACGATCGAGGACTCATCCAGCGCATACTTGTAATCGGCCAGTTCCTTCAGGCTTTTCTGCAAATTCTCTTCGGCAAGTTTCCGTTCGGTAATATCAGAGCTGATCGCCACATATTGGCAGGGCTTGCCTTCCTCGTTCAAAAAAGGGACGATAGTAGTATCCACCCAGTAAATAGTTCCATCTTTCGCTTTGTTCTTCAATTCGCCTTTCCATATCCTCCCATTGGCAATGGTTGTCCAGATATCTTTAATAAATTCTTTTGGGTGATGACCTGAATTAATGATACGATGATCTTGCCCGACCAGTTTGTCCAGGGTATACCTGGATATCCTGCAAAAGTTCTTATTAGCATGTTTGATAAAACCCTTCTGATCAGTAATGGCCACGATACTCGATTCATCCAGGGCGAATTTATAATCAGTGACCTCCCGGAGCGTTTGCCGCAGTTTTTGTTCAGCTCTTTTACTTTCCGTTACGTTCTTGTAGAAGATGGTCAGTCCGTCTGCAGAAGGATACACTTTTACAGAAAACCATATATCCATTGGCTCGTAATAGCTATCGATCTCCATCATCTGCCGGGTGATCATTGCTTCATGGTATTTATCCCAGAAGATCGTTCCTTTCATTTCGGGATGAATATCCCATATTACTTTACCTATTACCTCTTTTTTATTGCCAGGGTGGTTGGCCATGGCCGCATCATTGAGGAAGGTATAACGCCATTCTTTATCGACCGATACCACCCCTTCGTGGATGCGGTTTAGCACCACTTCGATCTCTTTCTCTTGTCTCCTTCCTTTCAACTGTTGGTTGAACAGGTTTAGTATCGCATAAAGCAACAACACCCCTGACAATACAATAAATACCACCATCCCGGTTCTTACCTTCCTTATCTCAGTATCTACCTGCTGCTTTCGATACTGTACGAGGAAATTAGTCCGGTCCATACCCTGTGTGATCAGCGAGTCGATTTTCCGGAAGGAAGCGATATGCCCCGTCGCCTTATTCTGAATGATAGAATCGGGTACACTGCTCGCAAGCAACCAGGATAATTCTGAGCGCACCAGCAGATCCAACTGACCCGCTATGGCCACGTTGACCGAATCTCTTACCGACCCTTTTAAAAGATTCAGCTGGCGGATGATTGATTCGGTATCCGCATAGAATATTCTCCTGATACCCGGGGCACTATCTTTCTTAACAAGGTCAGGTGTAAGGATGGCAGCATTATTCACCAGGTCAGAAAGCTCCTGGTAATTGTTATAAACTGTATGATGCCGGTTCGTATACTCCGAATAAACCGATAATTGGCGGAAGGCTCTGTTGAAAAATATAAGAACGCCCATCAGGAGTACAAAAGAAACAATATAGAAGAGCAGGCTTTTCCGCATGGACGGGATTTAGTTCATTGGGTAACGGAAAAAATTCGCTGGAGATACGGAGCTTAACAGAAGCGGCGGAGGCGCTGACTTGCTGTTATGGAAAAAAGGAGTTTCCCTTGCTATAATCACAGCAAAAATTCGGTTCATGGTGGTTTGTTTTGGCTATTCCCGGCAGTTGTCAACATCTACCCGGGAACAGGTAAAGATTAGAAACAATCCTTTGGTGGATTTTAATCAAAATGGTTCGTTCTGTTTAAATAAAATCCCCGCATCCCTGGATTATTTCTCTTTAAAAGCTACTTAATAACTGATAAAGGAATTACTTTTTAAACAGGAACTAGGGGTTTACAATCAG
Source organism: Chitinophagaceae bacterium (assembly GCA_031406595.1). Taxonomy (GTDB): domain Bacteria; phylum Bacteroidota; class Bacteroidia; order Chitinophagales; family Chitinophagaceae; genus JJ008. Next base: position 881 of record JANOHQ010000215.1, on the reverse strand, counting down.
GGGTTTCAATGGACTTCGCCATTTTATGACTGTACTCAAACAATTGCTATGAAATCAGAATGGGAAACATCAGCTTTATAAGCGGATTCCCTGACACTCTGTAACATAACTTTCCAGGTAACAAGCCGGTTCTAAATGGTTTAGGGGGGGTCCAACCCCGAAAAATGCCTTTCACTGTACCGAAAACAACCTTTATCTTCGCCCCTTAATGAACCTACTCATTAAGCAGGCCCGCATCGTTGATCCTCTTTCTCCCTTCAACGGACAAACCACTGATATTTTTATTGAAAATGGCGTTATTACCCAGATCGGTAATAAGATAACAACCAAAGCAGACAAAGAGATCGCCCTTGAAGGACTTCATGTTTCACCCGGGTGGGTGGATGTGTTCGCGAATTTTGCCGATCCAGGATATGAATTCAAAGAGACCCTGGAAACAGGCGCCGGGGCCGCCGCCGCCGGGGGCTATACCGATGTGTTTGTAATACCCAACACCAAACCGGTTATCCATGATAAATCCGGCGTGGAATATATCAAACAAAAAAGCAGGTTGCTCCCGGTAACTATTCATCCTCTGGGAGCCATCACAAAAAATATCGAAGGAAAAGAGCTGGCAGAAATGTATGACATGAAGGCCAGCGGTGCCGTTGCATTTAGTGATGGCTTGAATGGGGTACAGTCTTCTGGACTGCTGGTAAAAGCTTTGCAATATGTAAAAGCATTTGACGGTATCGTGCTTCAACTGCCCGATGATAAAAGTATCAATCCACATGGGTTGATGAATGAAGGTATCGTGTCCACGCAATTAGGATTGCCCGGCAAACCTGCCATGGCTGAGGAGCTGATGGTTGCCCGGGATATCAAGCTGGCCCGCTACGCAG
>JANOHQ010000155.1:0-6765 GCA_031406595.1 Chitinophagaceae bacterium | reverse complement strand
GGATGGTGCGGCGGATATCTTTGTATCAAAAGATGGCATTCAAAATATGTTTGATGTATGGACCAACCTGGCGCTTTCTTATGATGCAGTAACGTCCACGTTTAAATTATATAAGGACGGCTCACCAATTGCAACCACCCTGGCAGCAGGGTTTGGACCACTCACTTTTTCAAATCCCGGCAAGCTAGTCTTTGGAACAGTGCAGTTCATGACTACCCCTCCGTTGAATAATGGAACTTCACAGCCATGGGCCAGTTTCCTCACCGGTCAACTTGATGAAGTAAGAATGTATAATAAAGCTTTAACAGACGCCGAAGTGAATGCTTTAGTTAAGCTGGAAGGTCGTGGTAAATAATGTTATTTACAGATAGAGCAGTTAAAAAAGGGGTTGCGGAAGAAATGAGGCAGCCCCTTACTATTATCCCACCATATTTATTATTTTAATAAAACAACACTGTAGATGGAATTGTAAATTTTACATTTAATACCGCACATGAAAAACAGGTTTGTTTATATATTTCTTATAGCATTCATTATCGGTACTGGTTGTGGTAAAAATGGTAGTGATGGTACACCACCTCCGCCACCACCTCCTGCATCTTTCAGTTTTAACTCTCTAAAAATTAACGGACAGTTTAGCGGGTTTACTTATTATAATATTAATATAAGCCCTGTGGTAAAGATTTCTTTTGGGGCAGCGCTTAACCGGAGTACTGTTGGTGGCAGTCTCTCTTTCCGGGATAAATCAAACAACCCTATTGCATACACGGCTAGTTATGAAAACAGTGACAGTACACTGATCGTTCAACCATCAACAGCATTGAATTTTATTTCTACGTATGTTTTTTCAGTTAATACATCCTTAAAATCTGTAGCCGGTGGCAGCCTTTTATCTGGGGTAGATTTAACCTTTACAACCAAAATTGATTCAACAAGAAAATTTCCGCTGCTTTCAGATAATATGTTACTGGATAAGGTACAGGAACAAACCTTTAAATACTTCTGGGATTTCGCTCATCCCGTCAGCGGATTAGCAAGAGAAAGAAATACATCGGGTGATCTCGTCACTTCCGGTGGTTCAGGTTTTGGTATCATGACCATACCCGTTGCCGTCAGCCGTAATTTTATAACCAGAGGCCAGGGGCTTACGAGGATGCAAACGATCGTTGCCTTCTTAAAAAATACGGCGCAAAAATTTCATGGCGCTTTCCCGCATTGGTTAAATGGAGCTACCGGCGTAGTCATTCCCTTTAGTACAAAAGATAACGGCGCCGACCTGGTAGAAACTTCTTACCTCGTTCAGGGCCTGCTTTGCGCAAGGCAATACTTTAATGATCCGGGCCTGGCCGAAACAAATTTGCGGAACGATATCAATTCGATCTGCAATGCGGTAGAATGGAATTGGTTCCGGCAGGGCGCACAAAATGTTCTGTACTGGCACTGGAGCCCCAACTTTAATTGGGAAATGAATTTACCAATCCGGGGATGGAATGAATGTTTGATCACCTATGTGCTGGCCGCTTCATCCACCACCTTTGGCATTCCTCCTGTTGTGTATACCAATGGCTGGAAGGGTGCACCTGGCTTTGTGAATGGCAATACCTATTTCGGTCACCAGTTGCCACTAGGCCCCGATCGGGGTGGCCCGCTTTTCTTCGCCCACTATTCTTTTTTAGGGATCAATCCCAATGGCCTGGCAGACGCGTCTGCTAACTATGCCACGCAAACAAAAAATCACACCTTAATTAATTATAATTATTGCAAAGCCAATCCAAGAGGGTATTTCGGCTACAGCGATTCGGTCTGGGGACTTACCGCCAGTGATATCGAAGGAGGTTATACTGCCAGTTCTCCTACCAATGATGTAAGTGTGATCGCCCCTACAGCAGCCTTGTCTTCTTTTCCTTATACGCCCGCTGAGTCCATGGCAGCATTGAAATTTTTCTACTATGTGCTGGGCGATAAGATCTGGAAAGAATATGGATTCGTGGATGCGTTCTCATTGCACACACCCTGGTTTGCCAATTCATTTTTAGCGATCGACCAGGGTCCCATTATTATTATGTTAGAAAATTACCGGAGCGGGTTGTTATGGAATCTATTCACCAGCTGCCCGGAAGTAAAGTCAGGGATGCTGAACCTGGGTTTCACCGCACCGTATTTATAAACGATTTTAAACGCTCATGAAAAAACTTTTTCTCGTTTCCTGCATCGGTATTCTATTACTGGTCATTACAGCCTGCGGGCAAGGAAAAAAGATAAGCAGCACACCCGATCCGCTTTCACCGGCTGATACCGCCTTGTTTCGCATCGTGCAGCAACAGACGTTTAACTATTTCTGGGAGGGTGCAGAACCGGTAAGCGGCCTGGGAAGAGAACGGCTTCATATGGATAATGATTATCCCGCGAATGACAAGAATGTAGTGACAAGCGGTGGCGCCGGTTTCGGTGTGATGGCTATCCTCGTAGGTATTGAAAGGGGATTTGTGTCAAGAGAAGAAGGAAGAAAAAAAGTAGAGAAAATAGTTCAGTTTTTGGAAACCGCCGATCGCTTTCATGGTGCCTGGCCGCATTGGTGGAACGGCGAAACAGGTAAAGTAAAACCGTTCAGCAAGAAAGATGATGGAGGCGACCTGGTAGAGACATGTTATATGTTACAGGGCCTGCTCTGTGTTCGTCAATATTTCAAAGACGGCAATGAAGAGGAGAAAAAATTAGCCGCCAAAGCCGATCAATTGTGGAAGGAAGTGGATTTTAACTGGTACCGCAACGGGAAAAATGTTTTGTACTGGCATTGGAGTCCTCAATATGGCTGGGAAATGAATTTCCCTGTTAAAGGGTATAATGAATGCCTGATACTATATGTACTGGCTGCTTCTTCACCTACCCATGGAGTACCAGCTGAAGTGTACCACCAGGGCTGGGCAGATGGAGGAAAAATAAACGACGTGAATAAATCCGAAGGGATCGCTGCCAGCTATCCCTATAAACTCCAGATGAAACACCAGGGTGATGCGCATAACGGTGGCCCGCTTTTCTGGGCGCAATATTCTTACCTCGCTCTTGATCCACGGGGGCTGAAAGATAAATACGCCGACTACTGGGAAGAGAACAAGAATCAAACACTGATCAATTATCAATGGTGTGTTGACAATCCTAATAAGTTCAAGGGATATGGTGCAAACAACTGGGGACTCACTTCCAGCTATTCAGTGAAAGGATATGACGGGCATGCACCGACCACGCACCGCGATCTCGGGGTCATTTCACCTACAGCTGCCTTGTCGGCTTTTCCCGTTACTCCTGCTCAATCAATGGCCGCGATGAAGCATTGGTATAATGATATGAAAGATAAACTCTGGGGTCCATATGGTTTTTATGATGCATTCAGCGAAACGGCAAACTGGTTCAAGCCGCATTATCTCGCTATTGACCAGGGTCCGATCGTGATCATGATGGAGAATTATCGTAGCGGTTTGCTATGGAACTTATTTATGAGCTGCCCTGAAATAAAAAATGGGTTGACCAAATTGGGATTTGAGAGTCCGTGGCTGAAGAGATGAGAGGATGGTTTGATGGTTGAATTGTTGGATGGTTTGATGGTTGAATTGTTATGTCCCGTAGGGACAAAATGTCGGTAGAAAAAATGTTTGTGTTCCAAACGGCACCCCATCGGGGTGCAACAAAAAATAAAAATGACATTCGTTTCACGATTGATGACGGTGCTGCTTTTCCTGCCCTTTGCTGTCAACGCGCAAACGGAAGTAAAAGTAATGAGCTACAATATCAGGCTGGATGTAAAATCGGATGGCGAGAACCAATGGGATAAGCGCAAGGATAAGGTAGCAGCGCTGATGAATTTTTATGAGGCCGATTTTATCGGTGGACAGGAAGTGCAGCACCACCAGTTGCAATACCTGCTGCAAAACCTTGGCGGTTACCGTCATATTGGTGTTGGAAGAGACGACGGGAAAGAGGCAGGTGAGTACTCCTGTATCTTCTACAAAAAGGATAAATACAAAGTGATCCAACAGTCCACGTTCTGGTTATCACCTACGCCTGATTCGATCTCCAAAGGCTGGGATGCGGCCATTGTAAGAGTGTGTACGTATGGATTATTCCAGGATAAGAAAACAAGGAAAAAATTCTGGGTGTTCAACACACATTTTGATCATATCGGTAAGCAAGCGAGATTGGAATCAGCGAAGTTGATCGTGGAAAAGGTCAAACAATTTAATGCCAACAACCTGCCCGTGATCGTATTGGGCGATTTTAATTCAAAACCAGGTGATGAACCTGCACGCCATATGATGGATTATTTACAAAATGCACGGAGTGAGGCGAAGGTCGTACACGGTAATGCGGATACCTGGAATGGGTTTAAGTTCAATGAAAAACCAGACGGGTGTATCGACTATATTTTTGTTTCTCATTATAAGTATATGTATATAACAAAATTCGCGACCCTGACAGATTCCTATGATTTGAAATACCCTTCCGATCATTTTCCCATTTTGGCCAATATAATCATCGACAAATGAAACTGAGATTGATATCATTTTTATTGCTTTGTGTCATGGAGGGATTTTCTCAAATCACTCCTCCAGTCGGTCGGGCGGCTACCTACTGTAACCCGGTCAATATCGATTATGGTTATTCACCCATTCCCAACTTTAGTCAATGGGGGAGGCACAGGGCTACGGCAGATCCCGTGATCGTAAATTATAAAGGCGACTATTATTTATTCAGCACCAATCAATGGGGCTACTGGTGGAGCAACGATATGCTCAACTGGAAATATATTTCCCGTAAATTTTTACGCCCCTGGAATAAAGTGTACGATGAACTCTGCGCACCCGGTGTCGGTATAATCGGCGATACCATGATCGTGTTCGGTTCTACCTACACCCGCAATTTTTCCATCTGGATGAGTACGAACCCCAAAGCCAATGAATGGAAGCCACTGGTTGATTCGTTTGACATTGGCGGATGGGATCCTTCCTTTTTTACAGACGACGATGGCAGGTTCTATATGTACAACGGAAGCAGTAACCGTTTCCCGATGTATGGGGTAGAACTCGATCGTAAAACGATGCAACCCCAGGGTACAAGACAGGAAATGTATTTTTTAGAACCCTGGCGTTATGGCTGGCAACGTTTTGGCGAACATATGGATAATACTTTTCTCGATCCGTTCATTGAGGGATCGCATATGACAAAGTATAAGGATAAATATTACCTGCAATATGGCGCCCCGGGTACTGAGTTTAGCGGGTACGCCGACGGGTTGCTGGTAGGAACGGGTCCCCTGGGGCCTTTTGATGCGCAAAGCGATCCGTTGAGTATGAAACTGGGAGGGTTTGTAAGAGGAGCAGGTCATGGTACCACATTCATCGACAATTATAATAACTACTGGCATATATCGACCACCGTGCTATCGGTTAAGAATACATTTGAAAGAAGGCTGGGTATATGGCCGGCCGGTTTCGATGCAGAAGGAAAAATGTACTGTAACACCACCTTTGGCGATTATCCGCATTATATACCCGGCCCTTCTATCGAGCCCTCCTACGGTGAAAATGGGAAGTCACCTTATTTTACCGGGTGGATGTTATTGAACTATAATAAACCGGTCCAGGTATCGTCCACGCTGGGAGGTTATCATGCCAATCATGCCGTAGATGAACTCGCAAAAACATATTGGAGCGCCGTATCGGCTGATAAAGGAGAATGGATACAAACAGACTTAGGTGCAGTATCAACCGTAAATGCGGTGCAGATCAACTACGCGGACCAGGATGTAAGTTTCCCCAAAGAAATGGATACGGTTTGGCTGGGTAAAACACTGGGTCTTTATCACCAATACAAACTTTCTTACTCCACCGATGGAAAGAAATGGAATGTGCTGGCAGATAAAAGCAATAACAAGACCGACGTGCCACATGATTATGTAGAATTGGCAGCGCCGGTACAGGCACGTTATATCCGCCTGGAAAATATCGCTATGCCTGCGGGTAAATTTGCGATCAGCGGGTTAAGAGTATTTGGAAATGGCAATGGGGCCAGGCCGGGCAAAGTGGAAGGATTTATTGTATTGCGAACGGAGAAAGACAAACGCAGTGCATTTATCAAATGGAAACCGGTGGATGATGCTTTTGCCTATCATATTTATTATGGCACTTCGCCGGATAAATTATATACCAGCATCATGGTGCATTCCAATAATGAATATTGGATGAAGGCCATGGATTCACAAAAGACCTATTATTATTGTATTGAATCGATCAATGAAAACGGTACCAGCGAAAGAACGGCTGTAATAAAAGTTGAATAGACAATGATGAAAAGATTATTTTTTGTTTACCTGCTGATCAGTGGCATGCTCTGTGCGAGTGCCCAGCCATTTGCCAAAGAAATTGGGGCATTTAAAAAACAGGATTCGATATCCTTTCCAATAAAGAAGGCAATACTGTTTACCGGCAGTTCTTCGTTCCGGTTGTGGAAGGATGTGCAGCAGGATTTTCCCGGTTATTATATTGTCAATCGCGGTTTTGGCGGATCAACCTTATTAGATATGATCCGCTATGCCCCCGATATTATTTTCCCATACCGTCCCCGCCAGGTGCTGATCTATTGCGGGGAAAATGATTTTGCCGATAGTAATCACCTGGAACCTGCAGTAGTAGCGCAGCGTTTCTTCGATCTGTTCCGGATGATAAGAAAAAAAGACAAGAAGGTTTCCATTGTTTATGTTTCCATGAAGCC
>JANOHQ010000076.1:0-8659 GCA_031406595.1 Chitinophagaceae bacterium | reverse complement strand
ATGGGTATCCGGATCTATTATGCAAAATATCCCAATAGCCTTACTCCCTTCGCGAGCTTGCGTAGTCTTGACATGGTCACAAATATGCATACATTGTTTATGGTACCCTTCTACCGGGATACATTAACACATGTCGATGTTGATTTCAATACAGAGCACCTTGGGGCTGACTCAAGTCACCCAATACCATATTATATGCTGCCGGCAGCGGCAAAAAAGACTGCATCGATTCTTGGATTCAATAACCCATATATCTGGTTGAATGCAAACGATATCCGGACCATGATGTTGCTGAATCACGGAGGGTTATCACCACCACCAGAAGGATCGGGAGGCTTCCCAACACCTGGAGCAGATTATTAATGGAAGGGAATTAATATTGAATCATGAAGACATACCAACTTGTACAATATGGCCTTGTCATAATGGAGGCAATTGCTTTCCTCATTGCTGTTTTTCACTGGCAGAAGGTAAAGAACAGTTATTGGAAGTGGTTTGTAGTTTATCTAGGCATAATTGTTTTATCCGAGATTGCAGGCCTCACTTTATTGTATCACTTTAAGTTGGTTTGGAGCAGCCGGAACCTGTACACCTATTTTGTTATTCCGCTTGAGTTCCTGTTCTTTTTTTGGTTGTATTTCAGGTATTATGAAAACAGGTCAGCGAGATACTGGCCTCTCGTAGGGGCTGTCATTTATGCCGTCGCCGCCCTGGTCAATTTTATTTTCTATCCTCACACCAATATAGGGCTGTTTCCTTTTTCCTATATGCTGGGGATCATTCTGGTGCTGGCACTGGCTATACTTTTCTTTTATCAGCTAATGGTTGGGAATGAACTCCTTGGGTTCAAATACAACACAATGTTTTGGGTGAGCCTGGGGCTATTGATATTTTATCTTGTCTCGTCCCCGTATTTCGGACTACGACAGCTATTGTATGCGAAATACAGGGATATATTCTGGATCTATTATTACATTCAATTTGGTGTCAATTACCTGATGTACATTTTCTTTTGTATTGCATTTATATGGGGGAAAGCTCGCTAAACATATTCCTGGCTTTTATCAGTGTGATCCTGGTAGTTTTTATTATCGGGATCACACTCTTCGTATCACAATACCGAAGGAAAAAACTACAATACGAGCAAGAGAAGACAAGTATTGCCAAAAAACATGAACTTGAACTGCTTAATATACAATTGCAAGCCCAAGAGCAGACCATGCAGTTTATCGGTCGCGAGATCCATGACAGCGTGGCCCAAAAACTCACCCTGGCAGCTATTTATACCCAGAAGCTGGAGTACGAAAATCAATACCCGGGGATGACGGGTAGATTGGAGAGTATCAGTTCGGTGATCAATGATTCGCTTCATGAACTAAGAGATCTTTCGAAAACACTTACAGATAATAAAATGCATGATTCCTCGCTGGAGGAACTATTGTCGGCTGAGTGCGAAAGGGTGAACGAGACGGGTATTTGCCGCGCCAGAATTACAACTTCTTTCGAAGGAATGATCAGCGTTACAGTGAAAAGTTTTTTGCTGCGTATTGTCCAGGAATTTTTACAGAATAGCCTCAGGCATTCTGAGGCAAGGATGATTAACGTTACTATCGAAGAAAAAGAAGGCGATTTGTATTTGACCGCATTTGACAATGGAAAAGGGTTCGATACTAAAAATGTCGGCTCGAAAGGGATAGGGCTTTCTAATATGGAAAGACGGGTCCATTCAATGGGCGGCAATTTTCAATTAACCAGCAAATCGGGTGAAGGAACCAGGCTGGAAGTCCGGATACCGGAAGAAAACCTGATGACGAAATAAAAAATGCCAGTTACCATTGTTATAACAGATGATCACATGCTTATCGCCAAAGCGATCACTTCCATCATTGACCAGTTCAACGACTACCAGGTCTTGTACGAGACCGAGAATGGAAAGGCCCTTATCGAACGGTTCACCGTAAAAAAGAATATCCCGGATATTGTTTTGCTCGATATCTCCATGCCCGTGATGGATGGATTTGAAACAGCACAGTGGCTGAAAGAAAATCACCCGGCTGTGAAAGTAATGGCGCTCACCATGCAGGGCGACGATGAATCATTGATCAAAATGATCAAAGCCGGCGCCACCGGCTACCTGAATAAAAATGTTCACCCGGCTGAACTGGAAAACGCACTTGATTCTATTTCAAAAAGAGGGTTTTATTACCCCGACTGGGCTACCAGCCGTGTATTGCATGCGTTGTCGAATGAGAAAACTCCGGGGACAGCATCCATAGCGATCACCGAAAGAGAGAAAGAATTTCTTGGCTGGTCCTGCACAGAACTCACCTATAAAGAGATCGGTGAAAAAATGTTCTGCAGCGCCCGTACCGTGGAAAGCTACCGGGATTCGCTATTCGAAAAACTGGGAGTGAAAACAAGAGTGGCATTGGCGTTATATGCCGTGAAGACCGGTTTACATAAGTTGTAAGTCCCCTGCTTACCTTTGCAACTTATGGCTGCCCAGCAAATAAAACTCATCGAATGCCCCCGTGATGCCATGCAGGGCTGGAAGACCCTTATTCCAACAGAAAAGAAAATTGAATATATCAATGCCTTGCTGAAAGTGGGCTTTGACAGTATCGATTTTGGAAGTTTCGTTTCCCCCAAAGCCATCCCACAGATGGCAGATACATCCGAAGTAGTCAGGAAACTCGACATGAGTGCAAGTCATTCAAAATTGCTCGCCATCATTGCCAACCTGCGGGGTGCGGAAGCTGCGGTGGTCCATGACGAGATCGGCTACCTCGGTTTCCCGTTTTCTGTTTCGGAAACTTTCCAGCAACGTAATACCAATTCTACCATTGCACAGTCACTCGGGAGAGTAGAAGATATTCAGAATATTTGTATCAAGACCGGCAGGAAACTGGTGGTCTATATATCCATGGGCTTTGGTAATCCTTATGGTGATGCTTACTCGGAAGAGATCGTCTTTGAATGGGTGAACAAACTCGTGGCGATGGATATTGAAATTATTTCGTTAGCCGATACGGTAGGTATCGCTACACCCGAACAGGTCTACGGCATGACAGAATACCTCGTGGACTCATTACCCGGAACAGAGATCGGTGTACACCTGCATGCTACCCCGGCAAATCGTAAAGAAAAACTGGCAGCCGCGGTAAAATCAGGGTGCAAACGTTTTGACGGGGCATTGAAAGGGATCGGTGGTTGCCCGATGGCAGATGATGAACTGGTAGGGAATATGAATACAGAGGAAATGATCAGCTATTTCGAGGAACAAAACCTGCTGGCCGGGTTAAACAAGGAAGCATTACTGGAAAGCCTTCGGCTGGCTGGTGAAATTTTCGACCTCAACCCCGGCCCTTCTCCATTGCATGGAGAAGGGAGAGAAAAACCCTAAAGTAAAATTGGTATGGACTGGATGCTGAATATCGACCTGAAAAAACTATCACAGCCTGTTTCGTACAGGGATCATATCATGCTGACCGGGTCTTGTTTTACCGAACATATCGGCAATGCCCTCAGCGATCTTAAATTTTCTGTTTGCCAGAATCCCAACGGTATATTATTCGGCCCTGATGCTGTTTGCAAAAGCCTGCTCTCTTATGTGGAGAACAAAAAATATGAGGAGGCTGATCTTTTTCAACTGAATGAAGTCTGGAGCAGCTGGCAGCATCATAGCCGTTTTTCACATACCGTCCGCGAAGAAGCCACACGACTCATTAATCAATCGCAGCAACAGGCACATGATTTTTTAAAAAATGCGGATTGGCTGATCATCACCCTTGGGTCATCTTTTTCTTACCGGTTGACGGAACAGGCAGATAAAGCCAATGATATGGCAGGAGAGGGCGTGGCGAATTGTCACCGGGCACCGGCGCAATGGTTCAACAAGGAAATGCTCGGGATCCCGGAGATCATCGCCCTGTTGGAAAATTGCCTGGAGCAATTGTCGGCGTTCAACAGTAAACTAAATATCCTGTTTACCGTAAGTCCTGTGCGGCATATCCGTGACGGGGTGATAGAGAACAACCGGAGTAAGGCCCGGTTGATCGAGTCGGTTCATCATATCGTTAATAAGTATGCGCAGGCTCATTATTTCCCTGCCTATGAACTGGTGATCGATGTATTACGGGATTACCGCTTTTATGATATCGATCTCGTGCATCCCAATTACCCCGCTACCGAATTTGTGCTGGAAAAATTTGCAGAAAGCTGTATTGATGAAGCATCGCAACAGCTGATGCAGGAGGTGAGGAAGATCGTAATCGCCCGGAAGCATAAAGCTTTTCAACCGGAGACAAAAGCTCACCAGCAGTTTTTGATCAATCATTTTGAAAAGGCAAAAGCGTTACAGGAAAAGTATTCCTTTCTAGACTTGAAGGATGAACTGGTATATTTCTCTCAAACCTGATCGTATGTGGATCGTCATTAAGTAAAGCGGCAAATCGTTAAAACGATTGTTTAATGATTAACCCTTTTTTATAACCCGCGGTTTAAACCGTGGGCTATAAAAAAAGAACCTAATTGATCAGTTTGTATACTGTTTGCTGGTGATAGGTTTGTCCTGGTCGCAGGATCGTATTGGGAAAATGCGGGATATTTACTGCATTGGGGTGATTATGTGTTTCCAGGCAGAAACCGGAGAAAGGTCCATATCGCAATCCGTTCTTTCCATTCACTTCAGGTATCCATTTGCCGGAATAAAAATGTACAATGGGTTCGCTGCAAAAGATCTGCAGGTGCACACCGGAGCGCAGGGATCTTGCTTCGGCCACCAGGGTTGTTTCCTGCTGGTCTACCACGAAACTTTTATCATATTCGCCCACTTCTTTTAATCCATCACCAATACGGGTAAATTCGCGGAAGTCAAAAACAGTATTGGCCACCGGTATTATATTGCCGGTAGCCACAAGATCTTCATCCTGTTCCAGCATGGAAGAGGCATGGATCTTTATTTCGTGATCTTCAATTGTCCCGTCGCCATTATCCAGGTTGAAATAACCGTGATGGGTAAGATTCACAACAGTGGCTTTATCCGTGATCGCTGTGTAGGTGTAAATCAATTCGTCGGCGTCACTTAATTCAAAAAGGATGGAAACATCAAGATTGCCCGGGTATCCCTCTTCGCCATCGGGGCTCCTGTAGTTTAGCCGCAGCCAGGGTTGGGGAGCCCTGCCTTGCCCGGCAAAGTCCCAAACCTTCCGGTCGAAACCATGCACGCCACCATGAAGTTGAGTAGTATCCCTGTTTTTCGCGAGCTGGTATTCCTGATCGTCAATGGTAAAAATGGCATCCTTTATCCTGTTTGCATTCCTGCCCACCGCCGCCCCGAACCAGGGGTATTCGGCCAGGTAGTCTGCTGATAAATAATCCTGGATATCATCAAAGCCCAACACTATATCATTGGGTTTTCCGTCCTTTCCGTTGATGATAAAAGAACTGATGATAGCGCCATAGTTAGTGATCCTCACCTCCGTTCCTTTTGCATTTTGCAGCCTGAACAACAGGACATCTTTTCCCGATGAATCGGTAAAACTATATTGTCCTTTGTCCTTAATCATGCCTGAAGTTATAATGATCGCCGAGAAATTCTTCGAGTTTCTGTAATAACGCGAGTTGGTTCCTTGCGCGGTCAAAATTCTGATCCGGATAATGGGTCAGGTAATAGGTGTCGCCATGGAGATAATCGGTCGTGAAACGCAGGGCCTGCATATAGATCACCAGCAGCCCGGCATAGTGGATATATTTTTTTTCCGCATCGGTCAGCAGTGGCGACAGCACTTCCAGGTAACCGTCAAGAATAGCGTCGTAGTAATCTTTGCGGATCGATATTCTTTCCGCTTCGTTATTGTTTTCATCACAGTTACCGGCCATGGACCGGATCATATCCCCGAGGTCGGAAAAGAAATACCCCGGCATGCAGGTGTCCAGGTCAACGGTGCATAACAGCTTTCCTGTTTTTTCATCAAAAAGAATATTAGAGATCTTGGCATCATGATGCATCAGCCGGGGTATGAATTCCCCCGAGCCCGTTATCACTTCATAAAAACTAACATAATGTTCTCTTTTTTTTAGCTGGTCAATGACAGCCGCTGCTTTCAGCAGACGGTCATAGTGCCGGCTATGTAACGACTCGCGGAATTGGCTGAAGCGGAGTGACAGATCATGGAAACCGGGAATGGTAGTATGCAGGGATGTAAGATCATATCCTGTAAAACTGGCTGTAATGGAGCCAAATGTGCGGGCCACCGCTCTTGCCTGTACACTATTGTCAGGAGCGGGGAGGGTACGGGCATTGTCAATAAATTCAAAAAGTCGCCAGTATCTTTTATTGCGATCGTAAAACAATTTGGACCCATCCAGGAAATCACGTGGAGCTGGTATCGATACCTGGTAAGTGGTTGGCGGCCGGGACGCATGATAGTAAAGGTGCAACCATATTTTTTGATAATTGTCCAGCAGCTTTCCCGGTTCCGGGAAGACAAGGGTGTTGACCTGTTGCAACAGGAATTTCACCCCGGTTTCCGCTGTAACCACTTTAAAGGTCCTATTGATCAGGCCTGTCGTGATAGGTGTAACCACGGCGTCACGGTTCACTGTTGCGGCTTCAAGGGCTTGCTGGTATAGGCCGGTTTCCATGTGGTGATGAAATTACTCATTCACATCAATGAAAAAGGGGTTCAATCGTTTGCGGGATTTTTGGCTAAGAGACTAAAAAGAGGAAAAGAGCTGAAAGAGAAAGCCCTAAAATCGACAATTCCTTTTTTTGCGGAGCATATGTAATTGCAAAGAGAATATTGAAGAGCGGAAACCATTCTTTTTCTCTTTCATCTCTTTTTAGACTCTTAGCCTAATGTATTCTATCACCCCGTACTTCCAACGCCTCTATCACTTCCGCCTCGTACACCAGCCACTCCTTCCAGCGCTGTCTTACTTTTTCCTTATCAACATACGTTTCCGCAAGTTCGATGAACAAGGTATAATGACCGGCTTCACTTTCCATAAAGCGGCGATAAAAATTTTGCATGTATTCATCATTTAGTCCTTCGCTCAGTCTTTTGAAACGTTCGCAGCTTCGTGCTTCAATCAAAGCCATCGTGAGCATCTGGTCTAAAAAACGATCGTCGATATGCCCGCCTTTGCGCTGGAATAATAATAACGCATTGACATATTCATCCTTTCGTTGTTTACCCAGCTGGAGGTTTCGTTTATGTAGTTCTGCGAGCACCAGCCTGAAATGTCCCCATTCTTCGGTAACAATAGGTGATAATTCCTTTACCAGTTTTTCTTTGCTGCTGTAACGCTGGATCAGGGAGATACAGGTTGTGGCAGCTTTCTGTTCGCAATAAGCATGGTCGGTTAAGATATCTGCCAGGGAGATCGCCGCCAGGTTTACCCAGCGGGGGTCGGTAGGTAGCCGGAGACCAAGGATGTTCTTTGTGTCTTGGGATAGTTCCATACGCCAAAATTAGAGTTATGCCCTGAAAATCAGGCGAAATGGGGCGATCAGGCCCAAAAAAACCGGGTCAAAGCCTTTGCTGTTAGCTTTATCAGTCTTACCTTTGCCGTCTTAAAAATAAGATGCAAAAAATCGGATGAAATTCAAAAAATTTAAAAGATGCCATTAACAACAGAAAAAAAAGCTACTGTTTTAAAAACTTACGCAGGTTCTGAGAAGAACACAGGTTCTATCGAAGGCCAGATTGCACTGCTGACTGAACGTATCAGCCAGATCAGCGGTCACCTCCAGGAAAACAAAAAAGATTTCTCTACCCACCGCGGACTGATGCAGTTGGTTGGTAAACGTAAGCGTTTGCTGAACTATTTGCAGAAGCATAACCTTACCGGTTATCGCCAGTTGATCGAGAAACTCGGAATCAGGAAGTAAGCAGCCCCTAAATCCCCGCAAGGGCGACTTGGGAATGTCATTAAATTCTTGGTTTCGCTATCGATTCGAAACTCAAAATTTTATATAAACTATTCCCAATGTCCTCCGATGTTGGGAATAACTGTTTTTACGAAGGAAGGTTTTTCCCGCAGCAATGAAACAAAACGTAGTCATTGCGAGGCAAGGCCGAAGCAATCATTCCTTATTATTCATTTCTAATTTTTAAAACTATGCTTTCACAACCTTTACAAGCAAAATTCAATATACGAGATGGTCAGGAAGTGATCATTGAAACAGGCCGTTTGGCCCGCCAGGCTGATGGTTCAGTAACCGTTCGCCAGGGCAATTGTATTATATTGGCAACAGTAGTTGCTAACAAAGAACCCAAAGAGGGGCAGAGTTTTTTCCCGTTGTCTGTAGACTACCAGGAAAAATTTGCTTCTGCCGGTCGTATCCCCGGGTCATTTTTTAAAAGAGAAGCCCGTCTTAACGATTACGAGATCCTTACATCCCGTTTGATCGATCGTGCTCTTCGCCCCTTATTCCCCGAAGATTATTTGTGCGAAGTACAGGTATTGGTAACATTGATCAGCAGCGATCCGGAAGTAATGCCGGATGCTTTAGCCTGTTTAGCAGCTTCTGCCGCTTTAGCTGTTTCTGATATTCCTATCCTGGAGATCATCTCTGAAGTAAGAGTAGCCCGTGTGGAAGGGAATTATGTCGTGAACCCATCCCGCAGCGAGCTCGCAAAATCCGATTTTGAAT
>JANOHQ010000050.1:0-4316 GCA_031406595.1 Chitinophagaceae bacterium | reverse complement strand
AGTCTGCCGGCTGATGCACTGGATACCAATGCGCATGTGATTGAAGATCCGTTCTTAAAATACAAGGATACAATCACTATTTCAGCCAGTAAGGACTTTCCACTCATTGGCGGCCTGAAGAAAATATTCATGGGTCAGAATTACAGGGCTGAATGGTCTGCCCCGGTAAATATGAAGGTCTTTAACATGAGCAAGGAAAAAGGGGGTATGACCATTATCGGCCTGGGTGGTGGTAAACAGACAAAATCATTAAGACTAAGAGACAAGAAAGGAAAAGAATATGTGCTGCGCAGTATGAACAAGAGCCCGACAAAAGCGATCCCCGAAGCATTCCGGGGAACGCTGGCCGAGGACCTGGTGACAGAATTGAATTCCGCCTCACATCCTTATGCTTCACTGACCTTCCCGACATTGGCCAAAGCGATCGATATTCCGGTACCACATCCCGAACTGTTCTTTGTTCCGGATGATCCTGCTTTAGGTTTTTACCGTCCCCTATTTGCCAACAATGTTTGCTTTCTCGAAGAAAGGAATGCCGCGCCGGATGGTAGCGATACAAAAACAACCGCCAAGGTATTTGATAAAATGCTGGACGAGAATGATCATCTTCCCGACCAGGCGATGGTGTTAAGAGCAAGGTTGCTGGATATCGTGACCGGCGACTTTGACCGGCATTTTGACCAGTGGAGATGGGGCATCAATGATACGGGAAAAGGAAAAACTTATTATCCCATCCCCCGCGACAGGGACCAGGCCTTTTTCTATTCGGATGGCGCCATACTCAAATTCGTCAGCGGCAGGGCGATGCCTTTCCTGAAAGGTTTCCGCTACAATATTCCCAAAGTAAACTGGCTGGGATACAGCGCCCGGGATTTTGACCGCATCTTCCTGACCGATCTCGACAGGTTTGAATGGCAAAGGACCATCGCCGGGTTCCAAAAAAACCTCAGCGATTCTGTGATCCGGGCCGCCGTAAAAAAACTGCCCCCCGAGGCTTTTACTATCAGGGGAGAAACGCTCATCAGCAAAATGATCAGCCGTCGCGACCTCTTGCCGGATCAAGCCATGAAGTATTATCGTTTCATCTCCAAAAAGGTGAACGTAATCGGCAGCAACCAGCGGGAACATTTCACCGTAAGCAAGGTGGGCGAAGGGTTGAGGGTAAGGGTCTATGCGCTGGCGAAAGGAGATGATACCAGCTTTATCATGTACAACAGGGTATTCAATCCGGATGTAACAAAAGAGATCCGGTTATACGGGCTGAATGACGACGATCTTTTTACCATCGATTCAACAGCTTCTTCCCGGATCAAGATCCGTATCATCGGTGGTAAAGGCAACGATACCTTCGATATCAAAGGAAAGGTTGAGGCATTGTTGTATGACCTGAAAACAGACGGCAATTTCATTAAGAACAGCAGCCGTGCGAAAAACCGTTTCTCGCTTGACCCGCCTGTAAATGAACGCAGCGTACTGGGCTTTAATTATAATACCACCAAACTTCCCCGCCTGCATCTTAGTCATAATTCAGACGACGGGCTGCTGATCGGAGGAGCCATTTCCAGGCGGACCTATGGCTTCCGGAACCTGCCCTATGCATCTGATCAGAAACTTGGGATACTCTATGCTCCAAACCGTAAAGCGTACCAGCTTTATTACAAAGGCGAGTTCAACCATATTACCCGCAACGCGGACCTGTTATTCAATGTAAATTTTTCCAACCCGGCATTGAGGAATTTTACCGGTTTCAGCAACTCTCCCGTTATTGATAAATCAAAGAACTTCAATTATTATATTACCCGTTACCGTTCATTCGAAACGGAAGTATTGCTGCGCAAGCGTTATTTTGACAAACTGCATGTGATGGTGGGTCCTTATTTCTATCATTATAATAATAAGTACAGCGATAACGCCGGCAAAGTGTTAGGCAATTTCCGGGACCTGCAATTGGATTCAGCCAATATTTACAGCAGGAAGAACTATGCCGGTGTCAAACTCGGTATTGCTATTGACAACCGCAATAAAGAGTTTTTTCCAACAAGGGGTATGCATTGGTACACCGAGTTCCAGGGATTAAAAGGTCTTACGGATGGCAGCAAAAATTATATCCGGTATACTACCGATATGGCCATTTATGCCAGCTTCAGCCAGGAAGCGAGACTCGTGGCTATTTTGAAAGCCGGCGGAGGGCATATCTACAGTAAAAACTATGAATTCTTCCAGGCCCTTTCATTGGGTGCCAATAATGGCCTGAACGGGTTCAGGAAGAACAGGTATACTGGTTCTTCCGTTTTATACAGCAGCCTCGAACTGAAAATAAAATTATTCGACGTCAATTCCTTCGTGCTGCCCGGTCCGTTCGGGATCAACACTTTCTACGATGTGGGGCGTGTTTGGCAGCGTGGAAAACCTTCCAACACCTGGCATACCGCCTATGGGGCAGGTGTATATTATATGCCTTTTGAGCTTTTTGCCATCTCCGCAGTTGCTGGATTCTCGGCAGGGGAAAAAATGCTCAACTTTACCCTGGGCACCAAATTCAACCTGACTTACTAACCGGCATGATTCTTACAGCTAGGGTATAGGCCGGGAGCCAAAATTAAACAATGAGACCACCCCCTATCGTATTGCCAAAGCGTTCAGCCGTCAAAAAACATGAGTTGAGGCTTATCCTGGGCATCGCTGTGTCCTGGACCATCATCGACCTGGTCATTTTTGTTTTCCGGATCATAACCGACAATTACACGCCCAAATATGAAAGTACGGATGCGGGTAGTGTACGGGCTATCATTCTCCGGGAATTGAATGTGTTTATTTTCAGCCTGATCATCGGGTATTTTTTGGTAGCGCTCTTGAGAAATTTTAAACGCAATCTTTCCCCCGGGGTTAACCTTTTGCTGAAGACGGTGCTGCTGATGGCGGTGGCGATCGCGATGAACTTCTTCATTTACTTTACGTATAGCCTCCTGATCAAGGGGGCCGGGCCTTCGGCTGCTTTTCAAAAATTCGTAGAAAATACTTTCCAGAAACAATGGTTGCTGGAAAAGATGCCCGAATGGGTCCTGTTATTCATCCTCACCCAACTGGCGCTGGAGATCAACCAGAAATATTCGCAGGGAGTTTTCTTTAATATTATCATTGGTAAATACGTGCAGCCCCGCGAAGAGAACAGGATCATCATGTTTATCGACCTGAAGAACTCCACCCCTATTGCAGAGAAGCTGGGTCATAAGGAATATTTTAAATTCATCCGTGACGTGATCTATTGTTTGTCGGCAGGCATAGCCGAATACGATGGCCGGGTTTATCAATACGTGGGTGATGAGATCGTTGCCTGGTGGCCCAGTACCACCGCTAATGCAAGAAAAGCTGTTAACTCCCTTATCTCTTCGAGAAAAATACTGAACATCAACGCTGAAATATTTAAACGGGGCTACGATATTTTACCGGAGTACAAAGTGGGTATCCATACCGGCAATGTAACCGTTGGCCAGGTAGGTATCACCAAGAAAGACCTGGTGATGAGCGGGGATACCATCAATACCGCAGCCCGTATACGAAGCGCCTGCACCGAACTCAATCAAAAATTTGTAGTATCTAAAGAAATGATCGAATTGCTGGAAATGAAAGACTGGCAAACAGAGAGCCTGGGCATGGTGGACCTGAAAGGTAAAAATGAAAGTATAGAGCTGTTTGCTTTGAAAATTTGATTTATCTTCCGGTTGATACTCTTTCATGAAACATTCCGCTTCGCGAATACAAAGAAACTTATGGCTTTCGCCGGAAAGCGTTGTAACAAAAGCACTTTTTATTACAGCGCTGTTACTGGTCCTTTTACTGATCTGGGTGGTATTTTTCTTTGGCCCCAATTCTTTTGACAATGCAGGATTTGCGCTTGTTGACTCGCATATCACACGCGGGCGAACACGGTTCATGCTGTTCATTACCCGTTTGGGCAACCATGTTTTCCTGATCCCTGCCAACCTTTTATTCCTGGCTTATTTTATTATAACAAAGGATAAGTGGGCCGCAATCGGTATCGGGCTTTGCTCTTTGGGCGGACTTGGTCTGAAGATGCTGTTAAAAGGGCTTT
The DNA here is from genome assembly GCA_031406595.1 of Chitinophagaceae bacterium. Lineage (GTDB taxonomy): Bacteria > Bacteroidota > Bacteroidia > Chitinophagales > Chitinophagaceae > JJ008. Next base: position 223 of record JANOHQ010000050.1, on the reverse strand, counting down.
TTCACCGGGTCCGGCCCGACAGCTCACTGATCGAAGGGGGTGTAGCGGGTTTTAGTTTTCCCAGTGGTCATGCGCTGATGAGTGTGGCTTTCTATGGATTCCTGATATGGCTGGCCGCACACAAGATCAGGAATGGGTGGTTGCAATTTATATGTATCGCTTTTTTAGTGTTGCTCATTCTTATGATCAGTCTTAGCCGTGTATACCTTCACGTGCATTATGC
>JANOHQ010000471.1:0-4109 GCA_031406595.1 Chitinophagaceae bacterium | reverse complement strand
AAACTTCTCAGTCCCTTCATACCTACCAGGTAAGGGACCAGCAGATCATTCAAACCATCGCCATTGGGGGTAAAGGCAGTAGGCAGGTAATAACCGGGTTTCTTTAATATCTGCATCAGGACCGTATCGGTAGTTATACATGTATGGAGATCCGTTATATCGATCAGGTAGCGGACATCCGTTCCCGTTGCAATAAATTCCGTGTATTGTTTATCGTAGCTGGTGAGCTGCATTGGCGGCTTCCAGAGGTAGATATTGCCAATGCCGGGTCTTGCATGGAGATAGGCCGAACTGCCTTCAGGAACAGTAACAGTACGATAGGTGATACCAGGAGCCGGTTTATTGATCATTACTTTTTTGGTAACGCTCTGCGGCGCTGCTTCACAACCAGCGGTGGTTATTTCCAGGGTAACATCTACAGTACCACTTGCGGTATACGTAACCGGAGGCGGATCTTTTACCGCCGATCCTGCTCCACCATCATTGAAATTCCAGGAATAGCTTGCCGAAGCCGCACCCGCTTCATTGCTCCTGTTTTTGAAAACTACAGGACGATCTACGCAAATGGAATCCCAGGAAAAATCCGGCGAACCGTTTGGCAACACATACATCGTGGTAGACATGCTGTCTTTGCAGCCATCCGCCGTGGTGGCTACGAGTTCGATGGTATAGTTTCCCGGTGCGGAAAAACTTTTATTCGCATCAGTACTCTGCATCGTGGTATTATCGCTGAATTTCCAGTTATAGCTCATCAGTGAACCATTGGAGACCGTGCTTTGATTGGTAAATAGAATGGTCCCGGCTGTGATGCACAGGTCGGCATTCAATGGAACGAATAAGGCATCGGGAACCGGGTGCACCGTTACATCAACCCGTCTTGAACTGTCTGTACACCCCAATTGTGTGACCTGCGCCCAATAACTTCCCGTAACGATTGGCTGATACAATGAACCGTTAGCCCCGGGGATAGGGGTAAGATCATCATACCATTGCGTGGCGGTAAGGGCAGGATTCACTGACAATGTGCCGGGTTGCAGATCTCCATTACAATATTCGGTCTTACCGTTAATAGCAAGAGAGGTATCTACTACCCTGCCGGTGATGTATGTTGTGTCTTCAGAATAACATCCCGTTATAGGATCGGTTGCACGAATAATGAACTCTACTGGCGTTCCGTCATTCACCCATGCCTGCGGGTTGGCAATAGCAGGATCACTTACCTGGGCGGCAGGTGTCCACGCATAAGTAATACCCGCAACAGGTGGCCCACCGATCTGTATGGTTTGATTGGTACAAATACTTGCAACAGGCCCTGCATTTGATATGGGTCGTTGACTAATAACGAAGCCGATGGTTCTTGTAGAATCAGTACAACCGTTTTGTTGTACCACTGCCCAATAATTTCCGGATACGACAGGCTGGAATGCATAGCCGGTAGCGCCGGGTATAGGCGCTGCTCCATCATACCACTGCACACCAATTACAGTATTATTCACTGATAATGATCCTGCCGCCGGATCTCCTGTGCAATAGGTCGTTCGCCCTATAACCGTTAATGTAGTGTCGGCCTCTCTTCCTGTGATATAAGTCGTGTCCCTCGAAATACAACCGGTTAAAAGATCGGTTGTCTTGACATGAAACTCGACCGTTGCCCCAGCCGAGACAGATGCAAGAGGATTTGAGATCGCAATATTATTGAGCTGACCTCCTGCAACAGGTAGCCAATCCCATTCATAACCATACACAGGATTTGAAATTGTACCTAATTGAATAGTTTGGTTATTACAAACAACCCCATCAGATCCTGCATCGGAAACAGGCGGGTTAGCAATATCAATTATTGCATACAAAGTATCCCGGCAACCGAAATTAGGATAAGGGATCACAACTACAGGGAACATTGATCCAACAACAGGAACAGGCGCAATCGTCAGGCTTTGGCTAGTACCAATCAGAGGTAGAGGGAAAGTATTATCAGCATACCACTCGTATGTTTGAAAACCAAACGGAGCTGTCATGGTAAGAGAGGTTTCACCACCACAAAGTGTATTTCCGGTGATCAATCCATTGCATATCGCATTTACATCGACGTAAGCATATCCCCAATGTCCTCCCTGTGCACACTCATAGGCACCCAGTTCAAGTTTTACAGTTCTCCCCGCTAGTCCGCTCAGGTTGATGGATACGGGCGTCCAGTCTTTATAAAGAACATTGGGATTAAGTGGTGAAGATGTAAAACCCGGCAGTGATGCTGAGGAAATAAAATTAAAATCAACACACGGTACCGGGGTGTTGGTGGTCAGGTCAGTGATCTTTGCTTTGAATCTTGGGCGCTGATCAGGACCATGCCCTGATGCATTTGCCGGATCGAGAAGAACAATAGCATACCAGATCATCATTGAAAATCCGGTAGTCGTAACAGGAACCGTAAAAGTATAGGAAACCTCAGACACCTCCTGCCCGGTTGGAGTATTAGTCGTATTGCCCAGCTTCACACTATATTGACTGCCGTTGGGACATATTGTGGGAAAGCTCCCATAAAGATCGACACCCCCGGGGGCAGGAATCATTGTATGCCTGTTTGCAACCGGTGTTATTGAAGGAGCCCAGGTAACAACGCCCAAAGTATTCTGAGTTCCAATGCGACATTCCCAGTTCGAAAAATCTCCGGCTTCAAAGCCCATATTAGGGGGACAAAGACCGGCTTGTGCCTTGGCAGAAGCTGTCATGCTGAATAACACAAGGCCAATAAAAAATTGTTTGAAAAAGCGGTAAAGCATTGATTGCAGTTCCTCACAAACTTATTCAAAAAAAATGGGGTATCCAGCAGATATTTCCGTGGTGGGAAAAGGCTGTTTTTCACCCGTTTATTCCCTTGTCGGGGGCTTAATTAATGAAAACATCGTTTCTTTGCACCCCGAAGGCCTGCCATTGGAAGCATTATTTACTTAAAAACTGAAACCAATCATGAGTTACATTTCTGAAATTTTCGCCCGCCAGATTCTTGATTCAAGAGGCAATCCCACTGTAGAAGTAGATGTACTGACCGATGAAGGCGCAGTAGGCCGTGCGGCCGTTCCCAGTGGTGCCAGTACCGGTATACACGAAGCTGTCGAGTTAAGAGATGGCGATAAAAAAATATATGCCGGCAAGGGTGTATTAAAAGCGGTGAGTAATGTCAACAAGACCATTGCACCTGCTTTATTGGGTTATGATGTAGCCGATCAAACAGGTATCGATGAAATGATGATCCAGCTGGATGGAACGGCGAACAAAGGGAAACTCGGTGCGAATGCAATTCTTGCTGTAAGTATGGCTGCCGCAAAAGCCGCTGCCGAAGAAGCATCGCTGCCACTCTTCCGTTATATCGGTGGTACCAATGCCAAAACAGTACCCATCCCGATGATGAATATATTGAACGGTGGTGCGCATGCGGATAATAAAATAGATTTCCAGGAATTCATGATCATGCCGATTGGCGCCAATAGTTTTAGCGAAGGATTGCGTTGGGGTGTGGAGATATTCCATACACTCAAATCCGTATTAAAGAAAAAAGGATTCAGCACCAATGTGGGTGATGAAGGTGGTTTTGCCCCCGATATCCAGAGCAATGAAGAAGCGATCGATACGGTGATGGAAGCCATCCAGGCATCGGGTTATAAAGCCGGTTCACAGATCGTGATCGCTATGGATGCCGCCAACAGTGAGTTGTGGAATGCCAAAAAGAAAAAATATGTCTTTCACAAAAGCGATGGAAAAGAACTCAGCAGCGATCAGCTGGTAAAATTCTGGGAGAAATGGGTGAAGCAATACCCGATCGTTTCCATTGAAGATGGTATGGCAGAAGACGACTGGAACGGTTGGGCTGCATTGACCCAGGCTGTTGGAAAAAAATGCCAGCTGGTGGGTGATGACCTGTTTGTAACCAACGTAACAAGATTGCAACAGGGCATCGATAAAAGTATTGCTAATGGACTGCTGGTAAAAGTAAACCAGATAGGTACTATAACAGAAACCATCAATGCTGTTACATTAGCACAGCACAGTGGTTATAATACGATCATGAGTCACCGCAGCGGTGAGACAGAAGACACCACGATCGCCGACCT
>JANOHQ010000465.1:0-4644 GCA_031406595.1 Chitinophagaceae bacterium | reverse complement strand
CGCCGATCCGCGTATACCGGGTATACGGGAACATATTAACCGGAACATAAAACTGCGGGAGGATTTCCGGCCCTTTGCACCGGCTGTATTGTATGAGGACAAAGACATCTATTTTAAAAAGGGATATGAAAGTCCATACATGATACTGATCGATGAAATAAAAGAGGAATGGAAAGACAAGATGCCCGGTATCGTTCATGTGGATGGAACCTGCCGGGTGCAGACGGTGAAAGACAAGGCAGAACCTTTTTATCAATTGCTTGCCTCCTTCAAAGCGCTGAGCGGGATCAGTTTGTTATTAAACACTTCGTTTAACCGTATGTCGCAGCCCATCGTGGAAACACCGGAAGAGGCCATCCTGTTTTTTTATGAGAGCCCGCTGGATGCTCTCGTGATAAATGATTTTATCTTTACAAAACAATGATCAAATACCTCCAGCTCCCTTTCCAGTTTGATGTGCCGGCGTTGCAGGTGGAAGTGCTTGCATTGTCCGAAGGACTCCGTGAGACGGAGACCGGCTGGCCGATGCATTACCAGACAAAACACTATGATGGAGAATGGAGTGCCCTGGCCCTGCGGAGTATTGATGGCTCGGCGGAAAATATTGTGATATCACCTGTGGATGACGCTGCTTATTATGATACCGAACTCCTGGAACGGTCACCGTATTTACAGTCAGTATTGAATTCGATCGAATGTCCGCTGATGGCTGTCCGCCTGCAAAAACTGGGAGCAGGCGCCGTTATTAAAGAACATACCGATACAGGTCTTTGTGTGGAACAGGGATTCCTGCGTCTGCATATTCCCGTCATTACCAACGATGAGGTTGAATTTTATTTACAGGGTGAAAAAATGCAGTTAAGGCAGGGGGAGTGCTGGTACCTGAACCTGAATCTCCCGCATGCGTTGTCGAACAAAAGCAAAATAGACAGGATACACCTGGTGATTGACGCGGTGGTGAATGATTGGGTAACCAGCCTGTTCAACAGCAACGAAGTGACTAATAAAAAAGAAATAGAAGATGCGCAACCCGATGACGCAAGTAAAAAAGAAATGATCTTTCACCTGCGGAAAATGAACACCGACGCAAGTAATAAAATAGCAGATGATCTGGAAGCGGGGTTAGATAAAAGATAATAGATAAAAACTAAAAGTTCTTCAAAGCACAAATTTCACTTGTGTCTGAATGTGAGAATGGGGAAATGTGAGAATAGTCGGTTTCTTTTCTTAAAAGCGACCCAAACTATTATCTATTAGTTTTTAATTATTATCGGCTTAAACGTCGGCCCACATCCTAAACAAATTCGAATACGTCTGCAACAACAGGTTCGCTTCCTGCGAATGCTTATCCCGTTGCTGTAACACCGCATGCACCTGGTTCAGCTGGAACAATAACTCTCGTTGTTCGGTGGATTGAATATTGCTCTGTACCCAGGTAACGGCAGCGATACGCTCACCGTTCTTGATTTCATTCACGCAGTGCAAATACTGGCAAGGATAAAGGATCGCATCGCCCTTGGCAGGTTTCATCGCAATAGGTCCTGATGAAGTTTGTATCACCAGCTCTCCTCCTGTATACGAAGCTGTATCATTCAAAAAGATCGTCATCGCCAAATCACTGCGGATAGCGGGTTCGCCCATAATGGGAGAATCCACATGCCAGCCATAATACTGTCCCGGTCCGTATTTGCTGATGAGAAAGGGATGCAGGCGTTTGGGTTGAGCCGCAGCCTGGAAATAAGGGCTGGATTGAATAGCGCTGTTTAATATTTTTTGTACCTGTTCTAATACATCCGTATTCGCCGCATCGATCTGCTGGTTGTTCTTGACTTCTTTAGCGGCCATGCTGGCGGTAGCTTTACCGTCGACGAAGGAGGCTTTGGAGATGAGTTGCCCGAGTTCGGTGAGTTCAGAGGGTTTTAGAAGGGCGGCGATATGGTGAAATTGCTGGCTCATGGTAGCAGAATTGAATGGGGACTAAGGTAAGGAAAGGGTTTGCTGGCGCAAACAAATATTAACCACAGTTCTTCGCAAGCGAAGAACACAGAGTTGTTTTCACAGATTACACAGTTGATTTGCCCCCAGGGGGTCCTTCGGCCTGACGCAAATAAGAGAAATTTAACCGCAAATCCCGAGACTTCGGGAGCGAAGGGACGCAAAGAAAATTTGCGGGCGCAAATTAGGTTAGCCACGGATGGCACGGACCCTTCGACAAGCTCAGGACCACGGATGCCTTACGACTGCGAACAAAAGAGAATTTCCCGGCGCCTCTTTTTCGACATCTTGGTTCAAAGGGCGAATAGATATTTCCCTGGCGAAAAATCAGCGCTTCCCGGGTCTACGCATAACACGCAGCTGAATCTTCAAACCTAAGCCTTTACACCTATCAGCATTTTCCAACGCCGGTTCGCCTGAGGAAAATGCCGCACAGCAAATTCTTGCATATCGAACCGGCTTGATTTTTTTGGTTCTTTTTGTATCAAGACAAAAAGAACAAATATTAAGTCGAGAAAAAAAGTAAAGATGTGGCTATAGTTTACTGATCGTCTCCCCAATAATAATATACCCCATCCAGCTCATCACCGCCACAACCGCCCAACCAGCCAACTGCATCCACAACGGATGTTTGTATCCTTTCATGATCCTTCTTTTAGTAGCAGCGATCAGCATGATCGAAAGTGCGATGGGTAATATCAACCCGTTGATAGCACCTGCAAACAAGAGAAGCTCTCTCGGCTTTCCAATCAGTACAAATACAACAGTCGTTAAAATAATAAAAACAGAAATGCAGAGCCGTTCATGCTTGCCCAGCCAGGGATGAAAGGTCTTGAAAAAAGAAACCGATGTATAAGATGCCCCTACTACGGAAGAAATGGCTGCACTCCACAACACCACACCGAATATCCGCAGACCGATCTCGCCGGCTGCAAAACTAAAAACTGTAGATGCGGGGTTGTTTTGATCCAGTACAGCTCCCTGTGCCAATACACCTACAGCTGCCAGGAATAAAATAAACCGCATGATCGTGGAAATAATGATCCCCGTTAACGCACTCCTGTTTACTTCCCTCAGGTTTTCCCTTCCTTTAATACCGGCATCCAGCAACCGGTGAGCACCCGAGAAAGTAAGATAACCACCCACTGTTCCGCCTACGATGGTAACAATGGCGATCATACTGATCTTTTCGGGAACGATCGAATGTTGTACCGCTTCCAGCAATGGCGGGTGTGCACTGAAAACAATAAATAATGTAAGTAGTATTTTGATCGTACCCAGGGTTTTGGTAAACCCATCCAGCATTTTACCGATCTCTTTTATCCAGAACAGGATCAATGCAACCACGCCACTGATAATGGCGCCCTGCTGGAACGAAAGTCCCGTTAATACATTTACGCCCAGTCCGCAGCCGGCGATATTCCCGATATTGAAAGCAAACCCTCCCAATACAACCAATACTGATAAAAAATATCCAAGACCCGGCATCAGCTTGTTGGAAATATCCTGCGCCCTTAGCTCACTAACGGCCAATATCCGCCAGGTATTCAATTGGGCACCTATATCGATCAATACGGAAACAATAATGACGAACCCAAAACTCGTCATCAGTTGTTGGGTGAACACCGTGGTTTGTGTAAGAAAACCCGGGCCGATAGATGAGTTAGCCATCAGGAATGCAGCGCCAAGTCCAACGCCCCCGAAGAGTTTGAATTTAGATCGTTTGGATTCCATACAAAACCTGGTCGTTGTGTTCTTTGTGTTTCTTCGTGTTCTTTGTGGTCCGATATTGGAGCACGAAGAACACAACGGATCACGAAGTACACTAAGATATATTATCTGGCTGCTTCAGCATATTATGAATCGCTTTTGCAAATTCTACCGCATGTTTCCCATCCCCGTGAATACAGATCGTTTCGGCATGGATCCGTATCGGTTTTTCATTTACGGTTGTAACGGTTCCGTCATTGATCATCTGCAAAACCTGTTGCACAACTTTATTGGCATCTTCTATCAATGCCCCCGGCTGCGATCTCGGCGTCAATGAACCATCATCCTGGTAAGAGCGGTCGGCAAATGCTTCACTGGCTGTTTGTAGCCCGATCGTCTTCGCTTCTGTTATTGAATGAGTACCACTGAGTCCGAACAGTACTAATGATGAATCAAACTCTTTTATGGCCATCGCGATCATGGCAGCTATATAAGGGTCTCTTGCCGACATATTATATAAAGCCCCGTGTGGTTTTACATGAACGAGCTTTGCTCCCAGTTCTTCAGCGATGTCCTGGAAAAGGTACAACTGTTGTGTAATAAGATCATACAATTCATTACCCGGTAAACTTATTTCACGTCTACCAAAATTTTCCCTGTCGAAAAATGAAACATGCGCCCCGACAACAACACCGTGTTTCAAACAAGATTCGATAGTTGCTTGCATGGTGACCGCATCGCCCGCATGATAACCACAGGCAATATTTGCAGCATGAATAAAAGGAATGATCAATGCGTCATTCTCCATGCCTTCTCCTATATCGCAGTTGATTTTCATTTTCTTTTTTCCGTTGTTGATCTCACTTCTCCCTCTCCATAGAATGGAGAGGGCGGGGTGAGGCAAAATATTCCTCCAACCTGAACGTACAGGCATTTTGC
>JANOHQ010000460.1:0-5666 GCA_031406595.1 Chitinophagaceae bacterium | reverse complement strand
TGGCGCACGAAGCCTGGCATGTGGTGCAGCAAAAGCAGGGCCGCGTTAAGCCAACGAGGCAGATGAAAGCTAAAGTGAATATCAATGATGATAAGGGGTTAGAAGAAGAGGCAGATGTGATGGGTAACAAAGCATTGCAGTTGAAACCGAATGATTCGGAACGCATGCAACCTTTTAAAGTTCCGGAAAAGAACCAGGCGCCCGTGCAAAGAAAAAAGGGAGTGATCAAAACCAATCGTCCTGCCATCTCTTCAGAACCAGTTGTACAGGCACTTAGAGGCAGACTGACGCAAGACCCGGGTGACCATGAAATTTATTTATACGATGCTGATACTAATCAACCTTATGGTCTGTCACCTGAAGAGCTGCGTAAAGCGAACGTGGGTGACCGGGTTGGCTATAAAGTAATTGGAGGACACAGTGCGGAAATAACAGATTATGCCGGGATGGATAATGTTTCCAAGATAATTCTTGATGCCGCAAACAGCCTGGGTATCAGGGACCCTGTACTTCTTTCGCTGTTGATGGATTTTTCTATTGAGCAAATCAGGTTAGCAGGAGGGATACGGGGTCAATTAAAAAAATACCTCGGTGACTGGAAAAGTTTTACAGCTTGCTATAGTACCGCGGACAGCTTATTCCAGTTACTGATGACGGGAAATGCTACGGAGAATCCGGGGCATAACATTGCTAGCACACGAGATGCATTGATTGCCGCAGTCGGGGCAAGTGTTTCAAATGGTGCGATTATCAGGATAAGATGTGGCATTCACGGATTTGTTATCATGGTAAGAGGAGGAGAAAATGTGGAGCTATTGCAAAGTTTTGCGGGCGGCAGCGGTGAGCCGCTTTCTACAAGCTTACTTGCAAGTAAAAGCTGGCCACTTGCAAGAATGATAACCTTGCTTACCAATATGGTTTCAAATTCAAAACCTGAACGTACGGCAGCACAGGAGGAATTGTTTGGGGGTGGGATTACTGCTGATCAATGGCCACCCGCTCAATATACCTGGCGTAAAGCTGCACTCAAATCACCCGATGAAATTGCTAATGATGTGGCAGCAAGGTTAGAGGCAAACTATAGGGAGTTGAGAGTACAACTACGTTGAGAGCTTCCTGCTTTAGAACCGATTTGTAACCTTAAATAGAAAAACATGGATAGAATTATTATCAAGAAAAAGAAACCGTTAACGACAGGGATATCACATAGCCAGACCAGGGATAGTAAGGGTTTGCAGTTTGAAGACAACCGGCCCGAATCTGTTGTACAAAAAAAACAAGGTGATATACTGAAAGGCAAGTCTTTGAATAAAGAGATTGTCCAAAAAAAAGAGAACAACACAGGTTTACCCGATAGTCTTAAAACGGGGATTGAAAATCTTTCCGGGTATTCTATGGATGATGTGAAAGTGCATTATAACTCTGATCAGCCTTCACAGCTTGCCGCACATGCATACGCACAGGGAACGGATATTCATATTGCACCCGGGCAGGAAAAGCAACTGGCACATGAAGCCTGGCATGTGGTGCAGCAAAAGCAGGGAAGGGTAACACCTACTTTACAAATGAAGGGAAAAGTGAATGTTAATGATGATAAGAGTTTGGAAAATGAAGCAGATGTCATGGCCACAAAGACATTGCAGTTCCATGGTCAGCCCTCAACGTTGAAAAATTCGACAACTGCAGGAACAATCCAAAGAATGAAAGTTCTTCCTGAAAAGGATTATTCGAAAAAATTAGGCGATGATCCAAAAACAGTACTCAAGTTAAATCAACTTATTGGAATTATGGGACATGCTTTGGGTGCAGTATTTCCTGGAGATACTATCACAATTGAAATTACAAATGAAGGAGAAATGACACCCGCATGGAATCATCACAAAGGAACTCCAACGCATCCGGGAAAGCTTGGTGATATTGGGGTGCAATTAAATAAATGGTACCTGGAAAAAGTCTCCTTAGGAGATTTGATCGGAATGTTTATCCACGAGATAGGTGTGCATACTTTTGCTGACAAACTTATGGGCAAAGAAATGCTGGCAAACGGCTCCTGGCAATCAGATAAAGATGAAAATATATGGGCAGAAGATGAGGATCAGAAAATTGATCATACAAACAAAATTGGTGGTAAAATCCAAAAATATCCTAATGCTATTGAAGACCCCAAAAGCAAGAAAAAAGGCAGGTCAAGACAGCGTGACCATGTAAATCTGGCTAAAAGCCTTTCCGGAGGAAAAAGTAACAGAGCAAAAATTTACCAAAACCTGTATTTAGTAACAGGTGATGCTTTAGAAGAAAAGTTAAAAGGAAAAGAAAAAGATAATGCATTAAAAGATTTAACCCAATCTTTCTTATTCGATTTAGGCAGATTAGCAGCGACAGATGATGGTGGGCCTTTCAGTATATTTTGGAATACAAAGAATATCGGGCAATTAATGAATTATTACCATAAAGAAATTTTGAAGGAAGAAGAAAGCCGTCATAAATGGCTAAAAGGTGCATCAGGTAATATTAAAACCGGAAGATGGCAACTAAGAAGTTATTTATTGAAACAGCTGGGCACATTCGCTATTTCTTCTAATCCTGCTCTAATACCAGTGCGCAAGAGCGTACTGGCAGGAGGTATTGCAGGAGGCATCGCAGGAGGTATTGCATTAGCTACCGGAGCAACCCTGCTAACTGCTGCTGTTCCGGCGTTAGTTACTGGTGTTGCAGTTGCCGGAGGTATTTTACTATTAAGGAAACTCTTTGGTCGTTAAACAAATGTATCTAAATAATATTTTTTTATTAGTAGTATGAAGCTTTCGATTAACAGAACAGATAAAAACAAAATGCAATCTATCGCTGCTAGCCTGAATGATAAAACCGTTCAAAGTAAAGCAATAGAACTCCAGGATAATCGTCCTGTTTCTATTTTACAAAGAAAAATAAATAACACTGGTTTACCAGGCAATATAAAATCAGGAATTGAAAATCTTTCCGGCCATTCTATGGATGATGTAAAAGTGCATTATAACTCTGATCAGCCTTCACAGCTTGCCGCGCATGCGTATGCGCAGGGAAAGGATATTCATATTGCACCCGGACAGGAAAAACACCTGGCACATGAAGCATGGCATGTTGTGCAGCAGAAACAGGGAAGAGTGAGGCGTACGATACAATTGAAAGAAAAAGTAAATGTAAATGATGATAAAGGGCTGGAGCAAGACGCAGACCTGATGGGAGCAAAAGCACAATCGCCTGTTCCAGTCCCATCAATGCAATTAAAGGAAGTGTCTTTTTATCCTGTAGTGCAGGGGAAATTCATATTGGAAGGAAAGAGAACACTTACTCCTCAACAAGTGTTTGACCTGGTTAGAGGAAAAGTAAAATACCCGGAAGCAAAGCTGCTGAGAGCGATAGAAAAACTGGAAGAGGGACCCGATATCCATGTTGATGCACCCGAACACCTTATAGAGATCCTTTCTGTAAAACTCGGAGAGAACGAAGGACAACTGGAAGCGCCGAAGGACAGCGATAACGCCCAGTGGCGAAAGATCAACCGGATTACAGGCCTTATAGAAGCGAAGCTAAAGGGGCTTGGAGATATACCAGCTTCCGCGGAACCACTGATAAGAGGTTTCTCCGATGCATTGCTTATGATAAAAGATGTGCTTGACATTAATAAGGTACACTATGACCTGGTCATTGGAACGCTTGACAACGCATTGAAAAACCTGGGGGACGTAAAAGGATACCTGGAGTCGGGAAAGGATTCAAGATTTATGTGGCAGATCTACAGCATTATTAGTCAGCTGGGTCCTTTTGCACACGCAATACACCAGGTTTTTGTTCTCGGTGGTTATCCCAACGAAGCCGTGATCGGTAAGTATAAGGACCATATTATGGCAGACCTCAGGCAGATCAGGCAATTAATGGCCCAGAATATACGGGGTATCACTGTGGTAGCTCATCGCGGTCATGGACCTACGAACAGGACAATGGGCGGTCTTATACAGGAAGGTGATCAAAGGAGAAAAAACAGGCCTGCTGAGAATTCGCCGGAAGCATTTGAATCTGCGTTCATGCATGTGCCGGGTGGGCGAGCAGAGAGGAAAGAAGAGAAGAAAGAGGGGAAGGCTGCCGCGAGCAGCAGTAGCAGTGCGTCGGAGATACCTCCTGGTTTAGATGGTGTGGAGTGCGATGTATATCTCTCCCGTGATAACGTACCCATGCTGAGTCATGAAGGAAACATAAAGGAACAACTCAGTGCGGCAATGAAGAAACATCTTTCCGGGGTCAAGGGTCGTGAGGAAGTGCATGATCGTTCGGCGAAAGAGCTGGTGGCTATTTCCCGTACGGGAAGGAAAAAAAGCGGTTTTATGACCCTGGAAGATTTACTTAATATGTGCGTCCCTGTCGCCGATGGATATTACAGGGCAACAGGTAAGGCATTCAGGATAGAAGTTGAAATGAAAGGCGCCAAGGTACATGGCAGGGGTGACCTGATGAGGAGAGCGGTAGCTAAGGTAGTAAGCCAATTCCACAAAAGATTTCCTGCACTTCCCGTTGAAATTATCCTGTTTAATGGCGATGCGGAGCAGGTGAAGTCGTATGCCGGTTTGCGAAATCAGAAAACAGCTTTGGGTGGCATATATACCGGGTTTAATTTCAAAGGAGAGGATGTGGACCCAAGACATGTTGACGAGCTGAGGGCAATGATCGCCGGCGTTGCAAAGGTTCCCGAGCTTTTGAAACATTTTATTGTTACGTTGGTATTTGGCCAGGAATTAGTTCCCGAAGTTTTAAAGGGCGCACTCGGTAGCGTAGAACCGAGTATGCCATTGTTGTACGACAGAAGACCCAAAAAGCATCCTTTGGGTCAAAAAGAGATGCTGAGTGAGTTGAAGAGTCTTGAAGCATTGTATGCGTTGATCCAACCTGCCGAAAATGAAGAGTTGATCCAAAAACTGCACTTGCTGACCGATTATCCTGCAAAAGCGGCATGGTTAAAAAGTGCAAAACATATTCGAGATGAGATCATCTCATTAAAGAAGAAAATAGCCTTCCTATAATAGTAGGAGATGGAAAAAAGAAGCAGCATTTGTATACGTCAGAATACCGGAGAGAAGAGAAGTGGGGAAGAAAATGATGGATGCTTTCATGATTTAGGTTTTTGGTGAAGTTTTAAAATGACCAAAACAGCCCATTTGGTGAAGCAAGGCCTTTTGGTGAAACATTGGTGAACCCAAAAGTGACGAAAAGCGGTTTCAACCGGGGTGTAGTGAAAATGAAAAACCCCGCAAACATTGAATTTGCGTGGTTTCGTGCCGTACCGGACGGTAATGAATGTATCTTATGTAACCCGTGCGGGATTATTTCATGATCTCCATCGCATTTGATTTACCCAAAGCCTCTGCATCCGCTTCGCGTCTGCCCGGCGTTTTCATTTGTCCGCTTTTGCGAGCAAGCTCGCAGCGCGTTCAAATGAAAACGCCTCCCAAGCTTTGCTTGAGAGGCGTTTGTAGCCCGTACGAGATTATTTACAATGATCTCTTTCGCATTTGATTTACCCAAAGCCTCTGCATCCGCTTCGCGTCTGCCCGGCGTTTTCATTTGTCCGCTTTTGCGAGCAAGCTCGCAGCGCGTCCAAATGAAAACGCCTCCCAAGCTTTGCTTGAGAGGCG
>JANOHQ010000440.1:0-9600 GCA_031406595.1 Chitinophagaceae bacterium | reverse complement strand
AATGAAGAAGCCTTCTCCCTAAAATGTAAAGAGGAAGCAGAAAAACTACGCATCAATATTCATGAACAGGCATGGGATGGTGAATGGTACCGGCGTGCTTATTTTGATGATGGTACACCGCTTGGATCTGATACAAATGAAGAATGTAAAATTGATTCCATTGCACAAAGCTGGTCGGTATTATCAAACGCCGGTGATAAGGATCGGATTAGGACGGCAATGCAGTCTGCAGATAAACACCTTGTGCGTAAAGAAGAGGGGCTTATCCAACTGTTCAATCCACCTTTCGATAAATCTGATCTTAACCCCGGCTATATAAAAGGTTATGTGCCGGGTGTTCGTGAAAATGGCGGTCAATATACGCATGCTGCAATTTGGTTAGTGATGGCATTTGCTGCAATTGGCAACAAGAAACGAACCTGGGAATTATTACAAATGATTAACCCTATAAACAGAACCAGCAGTGAAGATAAAATTACCAGATACAAAACCGAGCCTTACGTAATAGCGGCTGATGTTTACGCCGAGCCTAAGCACCAAGGTCAGGGTGGTTGGACGTGGTACACCGGTTCGGCAGGCTGGATGTATCAACTGATTATCCATTCTTTTATTGGTTTAAAAAGAGAAGGTAATACTATGAGCTTCACTCCATGCATTCCTGAAGAATGGAAAACATTTAACGTTCACTACAGGTACATGAATACCATGTACTATATTGTTGTTACACAAAGAGAAGGTACAGGTTTATTGATGGTTATTGAGGATGGGGTGAAGCAGGAAAATAATATGATTATACTTACAGATGATGGAGCTGAACATAATATTCAAATCATTATATGAATTGATAATGCAAAGTGAATATTCTATTTTATCCAAATTCCTCGCCGCCGCTATTGTATTTCCTACAGCAGGAATTTATTAAAGCCATTTGCTAAACGGGTTCACTTAGAAGCAAAAGACAGATTTATTAAAAGTCAAGCCGTTTCATAAAGACGTAACCTATTTTTGAGGATGGTATTTTCCCCTTGTATCCTATATCTCCAGAACAAAAAGATCTTCCTTTTCCAGGTGGCCGCTTCGCCACCACAGGAAAGTGAAAAGAACCAGGCATATAATGTTTGGGGCATACCTGCTCAGCTCATCAGTAATTGCAAGTTATATTTTTTACCGGGCAGGATGATCATGAATACGCTTTCAGCCTGGGACAGGTTGATGCTTAAAATGGGTGCCCGTATGACAAAGGACCCAATTGAAAGTAAGAGAATGCTTACTGAGTTTAACGATGTAAAAAGGAAAAATCCTGATTAAATGATCAGCGCAGTAAATAAATACCTTTCTCCGCAAAGAGCATACTCACCAACAAGCGAAGAAGCCGGATATGTTTGACGCATCCTGTTGCAGACTTATTTTTCCAATGGCAGTATAAAAACATCATTTCTTTACAAAAGAAATTCCTTGCCCCTAAAAGAAAAGCGCATGGTAAGGTATTAATTTACAATGCGCTATATTTTAAAAAAGTGGTGTGGGGCGGGATCGAACCGCCGACACAAGGATTTTCAGTCCTTTGCTCTACCGACTGAGCTACCGCACCATTTTTATTTATGATTTGAGATTGAAGATTTGCTTATCGCCTGTTCTTCAACCAAATCAGGGCTGCAAATATAGTGGATTAGGCCAAATCCAGCAATCATCAATCCAAAATATTCAATTCCAGCCTACATCCCATACTCGCTCAAAAACTTGATTCGCATGATCTTCAGCTGTTCCCAGTTAAAATTATACTCGGAAAGCTCGTCCTGTGCCACCTGGAGTGAAGAGGTTTCGCAGGTTTTAAAGTACTCTATGATCTCGTCCTGGTCGTCTTCGTCCAGCATCTCGTCTATCGCGTAGGTAAGATTAAGTTTAGTGCCGCTCGCCGCGATCGTCTCCATTTCTTCCAGCATTTCATCCATCCTCCAGCCCTTGTTCTTTGCAATGGTTTCCAGGGAGACTTTTTTATCCGTGTTCTGGATGATGTAAACCTTGTTGCCGCTTTTGTTCACGACACTTTTCATCACAAAATCATCGGGGCGCACAATATTATTTTCTTCTACATATGTTTTGATCAGCTCCACAAACGGTTTTCCGTATTTTATCGCCTTGCCCTTGCTTACACCCTGGCATTTTTCCAGTCCTTCCATCGTAATAGGATAAAATGTTGCCATATCCTGCAAGGAAGTCTCGAGGAAAATAACAAATGGGGGCAGCGTCTTCTTCTTTGCCTCTTTCTGCCTCAGCTCCATCAGCATGGCCATCAACTTTTCATCCATTGCTGCGCCTCCTGTTGTTTCCACATTCTCTTCATCATCTGCATTCGCATCATCATACAATTTATTCAGAACGATCTGGAAAGATTTAGGTTTCTTCAAAAACGCTTCCGACCTCTTTGTGAATTTCAATACGCCGTATTCCTCAATATCTTTTATGAGCAATCCTTCGAGTAATAACTGCCGGACCAGGGAATTCCAGAAATGATTATCCCGGTCATTGCCACTGGCAAATGCATCCAGCGCATCATGCCTGAACATCTGTATCTGGGGAGTCAGCTTGCCGCTGATGATCTGCACGACATAATCCGTGGCAAAACGTTCGTCCAGTGCTTTGATCGCTTTTAACACGATCACCACTTCTTCTTTAGCTTCCACCCTTTCCTTAGGATGTTTACAGTTATCACACTCGCCACAATTCTCTCTTTCATACTCCTCGCCAAAATAACTCATCAGCACTTTGCGGCGACATACGCCCGTCTCGGCAAATCCCACTGTTTCGTTGATCAGCTGTGCACCCACTTCTCTTTCACTCAGCGGCTTGTCGCGCATCAGGTGTTCAAGCTTACTGACATCTTTATGCGAGTAATACAATACACATTTTCCTTCCAGTCCATCACGACCGGCACGACCGGTTTCCTGGTAATAATTTTCGATGCTCTTGGGAATATTATAATGGATCACAAAACGGATATCCGGCTTATCGATCCCCATACCAAACGCAATGGTAGCGCAGATCACCTGTACATCTTCCCCCAAAAATTGATCTTGTCTTTCGGCCCTCACTTTACTATCAAGTCCTGCATGATAGGCCACAGCCCTGATCCCGTTCGCATTCAAAATATCAGCGAGTTCTTCTGTTGTTTTCCTGTTGAGCGTATAAATGATCCCGCTCTTTGTCTTCATACTTTTTATAAACCGGACAATGCTCTCATCGGTCTGCGTTTTCTTTATTTTCGGTAATACTTCATAATAAAGATTAGCGCGGTTAAAGGACGAGATAAAAATATTCGGCTTGCGGAGGTCGAGGTTTTTTACGATATCACTTTGTACTTTGGGTGTCGCCGTAGCCGTCAATGCGATCACCGGGGCATCGGGATTTATCTGGACCATCATTTCCCGCAGGCGGCGGTACTCGGGACGGAAATCATGTCCCCACTCGGAGATACAATGGGCTTCGTCTACTGCGAAGAAGGATATTTTCAGATCAGAAAAAAATTCAAGATTCTCCTGCTTGGTCAATGTTTCCGGTGCCACATAAAGCATTTTCGTCTTTCCGGCCAGCAGGTCATCGTGTACTTCTTTGATTTCTTTTTTATTGAGTGTTGAATTCAGGAAATGCGCCACTTCGTCGTTACTGCTATAGCCTCTTACCAGGTCGACCTGGTTCTTCATCAATGCGATCAATGGTGATACAATGATGCAGACTCCTTCGCTGACCATCGCGGGGAGCTGGTAACACAAACTCTTTCCCCCGCCTGTTGGCATGATCACAAACGTATCATGACCGGCCATTAATGATTCGATTGCTTTTTCCTGTGTGCCTTTGAATGCAGAAAACCCGAAATATTCCTTTAGTGCTTTGTGAAGGTCAAAACGGCCGGGTTTATTTTTCGCAGGGGCTGTCTTCGCAGTGACTGCGGCGGACGGGCTGGATTCTTTTGCTTTTGCAGCTTTTTTGGCTGCTGGTTTTTTTGCTGTTGGTGTTCCCATTACTCAATTATTTCCGCCCGCCCCTATGACTACGCCCGGGCGAGATGCTACAATGCCGATTTATTTAAGATACTCATTTTTGACCGGTTGGCATACTGGTTCCTGTATCTTTTTTATACAGAACAACTATTACCGGGCAAATAAGTGTTTTTCCTGAACGGGGTTGTAAGGAGGTCGTTTCAGTTAAACCGGGCCCGCTCTATGGGCTGCGCAACTTCTTCCCCAATCATAAGCTCGTTTGGCAAGGACGGCGAATTTACGAATGTTTACCCAGCCGCATTGACGCTGAAGCGTTAAATTTCAGGTGCCTCGATTGCATAAGGGGGGCTTTCATTGCAAAAACTCTAAATTTGCGCTTCTTATTTAGTTATGTCCACATCGATCAAACAAATTGCCCTCAGGACCATTGAGATAGAAGCAGAATCCATTAGCGGTTTGGCTTCCTTTATCAACGATGATTTTGAAAAATCAGTGCAGGCAATTGCCAACTGCAAAGGGCGGGTAGTGATCAGCGGTATCGGCAAAAGTGCTGTGATCGCCCAAAAGATTGTGGCTACACTGAATTCAACCGGCACTCCTTCCATTTTTATGCATGCCGCCGATGCCATCCATGGTGACCTGGGAATGGTACAACAGGATGATGTGGTAATTATCATCAGCAAAAGCGGTGAAAGTCCCGAGATAAAAGTATTGGTTCCCCTGATCCGGAATTTTGGAAATGTGCTGATCGCCATGGTGGGGACTGTAGAATCTTACCTTGCAAAAAATGCAACGATCCTTTTAAATACAACCGTAGTGCAGGAAGCCTGCCCGAATAACCTGGCTCCCACAACAAGCACTACCGCCCAGTTGGTAATGGGAGATGCGCTGGCCGTTTGCTTGATGGAACTAAAAGGATTTCAGTCCGATGATTTTGCAAAGTTTCATCCGGGTGGCATGCTCGGAAAAAAATTATACCTGAGGGTGGCCGACTTGTATACCGCGAATGAAAAACCGAAAGTGTTGCCAACTCAATCATTAAAAGAAGTGATCGTGGAGATGACCGCCAAACGATTAGGAATTACAGCAGTGGTGGATGCGGATAATAACCTGCTCGGTATCATTACCGATGGCGACCTGCGGAGAATGCTGGAGAAAACAGTGGCCATTGAAACGGTAAAGGCGGGAGATATCATGACCTCGGCGCCGCAAACCATTGGTCCCGATGCATTGGCCGTGGATGCGCTGGATCTCTTGCGTAAAAAAGAAATATCACAGTTGGCGGTGACGGAGAACAAAAAGTATTTAGGCATTATACATTTGCATGACCTGGTTAGGGAAGGGCTTATATAGTTCCTTTGAATTAAAAAATTTCACTGATCGCAAAATAAGTCTCCCCCGGGGAGATGCCAACATGAACAAACATCACTACGTAGCAATAATGGCCGGTGGCATCGGCAGCCGGTTCTGGCCGATGAGCCGCACCGGTTTCCCCAAACAATTCCTGGATATTCTCGGGACCGGCAAGACGCTGATCCAGCAAACGTTCGAACGATATAGCAAGCTGGTACGAAAGGAAAATATATACATCGTAACGGCACAGGAATATGTTTCGATCGTAGCCAAACAATTACCGGATATCCCGCATGAAAATATCCTGTCAGAGCCTTCGCGGAAGAACACAGCTGCCTGTATCGCTTATATAGCTTTTAAGCTGCTAAAGAAAGATCCGAAGGCATTAATGATAGCGGCACCGGCAGATAACCTTATTCTCGAAACAGATGAATTCATAAAAACAGCCCGTAAGGCGCTGGACTTTGTAGACCATATCAATGCATTGGTAACGATCGGTGTTAAACCCTCTTATCCCAATACGGGCTATGGTTATATACAACATGAAACAAAAGAAGCGGCGCCGGGTGTATATAAAGTAAAAACCTTTACGGAAAAGCCGAATGTCGAACTCGCAAAGACCTTTATCAGCAGCGGCGATTTTTTATGGAATGCCGGCATTTTTACCTGGAAAGTAAAGAATGTACTGGCCGCATTTGAAAAATACCTGCCGGAGGTTTATGATGTGTTCGCGGCAGAAAAAGACAAATTCAATACCCCGCAGGAAAAAGAAGCGATCGATGGCATCTACCCGCAATGCACGAATATCTCTGTTGATTTTGGAGTCATGGAAAAGGCCGACAACGTGTACCTGATCCCGGCCACATTTGGCTGGAGCGATCTGGGGACCTGGAACAGTGCCTGGGAAAACAAAGACAAGGACTATTTCGGGAATGCCGTGGTCGGTAAAAAAGTAATGGCCGTGGATGCAAGGAACTGTATGGTACACGTACCTGATAATAAACTGGTTCTGCTGCAGGGACTGGAAGACTTCATCATTGTTGATACCAAGGACGTGCTGTTGATCTGCAAAAAAGATAAGGAGCAAGAGATCAAGGAATATGTAGCCGATGTAAAGCGAAACATGGGTGATAAATATCTTTAAAAATGCTGCAAAAACTTCGCACTGTTATTTACCATGTGGCCGATCTCGCAGCGGCAAAGGACTGGTATGTCAAGGCCACCGGCATACAGCCTTATTTTGATGAACCGTTCTATGTTGGATTTGATATAAATGGATGCGAGCTGGGATTAGATCCGTCAATGGAGAATGTGTTACCCGGGAACCACACCGAGTCTTTCTGGGCCGTCGAAAGTGCAAAAGTCAGCGTTGAAAAATGGCTATCTCTGGGAGCTACACTGGTTCAGGATGTCACCAATGTCGGTGGTCCCATACATGTTGCCGTCGTTTCGGACCCGTTTGGCAATCATATCGGCTTCATTGAAGGGGCCTGACCGTTTCGTTAAAACAACAGAATATTTCCGAAAATCACCAGTGTTTTTTCTCCAGCCTTCTTTATTTTTAGGCTATCAAGCTTTTTATGATCGCCCATCCAATTAATAATATTCTCTTTCTCGATATTGAAACGGCGCCGCAATTTCCCGACTATACTTCCATGCACGCTAGCTGGAAGGAATTATGGGACACCAAGTCTGCGTCGCTCTTAAAACACCATGAAGGACAAAGCACCGAAACGCTTTATCCCCGTGCAGGTATCTATGCGGAGTTTGGCAAGATCATCTGTGTCAGTTGCGGGGTGTTGCAAGGCGCGGGTGATCAGCGAAAGCTCCTTCTCAAGAGTTTTTCCGGTGATGATGAAAAGAAATTATTGCAGCAGTTCAATGATATGATCAGCAAATGGTCCGAGGGCGAAGCAAAGTATCTCTGCGCACACAATGGAAAAGAATTTGACTTCCCTTATCTCTGCCGGCGGATGATCATCAACGGGCTTTCTATTCCTGCCACCCTGAATATCGCCGGTAAAAAACCATGGGAAGTAAATCATCTCGATACGATGGAGTTGTGGAAGTTTGGAGATTTTAAAAATTATACCTCGCTGAACCTGCTGGCACATACATTGGGTATCCCAACGCCCAAGGATGATATTGACGGGAGCATGGTCTGGGAAGTGTACTGGAAAGACAAGAACCTGCCGCGCATCGTGGCGTATTGCCAGAAGGATGTGATAACGGTGGTCCAGATACTGTTACGGATGAATGGGGAGCAGCTGGTGAGGGAGGAGAATGTTGAAATTAAAGGCTAAGAGCTCGAAAGAGGAAAAAGAGTTAAAAGAGGGTGTCTTTTGCCGTAATATTTCCTTAATCTTTATCTTAAGCAAACTGGGACAAAACTCAGTATTCCAAAATCCGGCATTATCTTAGTCTTACAAAAAAACGGGGGTCTTGCCATAACTCTTTTTTCTCTTTCCCTCTTTTAAACTCTTTGCTAATGAGAACCAATTACTCCTCCGGTGCCAAATGGGAAGATATCGTCGGTTATAGCCGTGCCGTCAGGGTCGGGAATATAATCGAAGTAACCGGAACTGTGGCGGTAGACGAGAACAGTCAACTGGTAGGCAAGGACGATGCGTATAGCCAGACCAAATTCATTATTGAAAAGATCGCAACCGTTTTAGAGAAGGCCGGCGCTTCGCTGAAAGACGTGGTGAGGACAAGAATGTTCGTGACCGATATCTCCCGCTGGGAGGAATATGGTAAGGCCCATGGTGAATTTTTTTCCGTTATCAAACCCTGCACCAGCATGATCGAAATAAAGGGATTGATCGCACCGGAATATTTAATAGAGATCGAAGCCACCGCTATTCTTTCCGGAGATTAACACTATTTAAAAATAACAACGATGAAATTCATTCTCGCCTTTCTGATCGCCGTGATCATCTGCAGTTGTAACAATGAAAAAAAAGAAACCCCTGTTGAGGAGAAAAAAGAGGTGATAGCTGACTCTACACTGGTCACCGATTCAAGCTGGGGACCTATCGGGCGGAGCGCCGACATGGCGGAGCTTCAACGGTTGTATGGCAAAGACAATATAAAAGATGAATGGATCTGCGGACCGGAATGCGCCGACACAATCCTGGTTACCAAGGTCTTTCCCGATCAAACACATGAGATCACCGTGTATTGGGACGACAGCGCCTTTCATAAAAAGATCATGATGCTGGAGGTTTTTAGGGATGGTACGCCATACCATACAGTCCACGGATTGAAAAATGGTTCTACGTTGAATGATCTCCTTAAAGTGAACGGCCAGAAAATAACGTTCTCCGGTTTTTCCTGGGACTACGGTGGTTTTATTCAGTCCTATAATAATGGCGCGCTGGAAAAATCTCCTATCAATTTCCGGTTGGAATACCGGGGTAATGCCATGGACCTGGACGGCGACATTGAATTAAACACCGATATGCCCCATGTTAAAAAAGCATTGGATAGTATCCGTATGTATTACCTGTCTTTGTCCTTTCACAAAGAATAATCCTGCTGTTTCATGAATATCGAAACACTTCGTGAATACTGTTTGTCCAAACCCGGCGTTGAAGAGACCACACCGTTTGGCCCGGATACTGTTGTTTACAAAGTAGGCGGCAAGGTCTTCCTGCTCACCGGTCTCGACAGCGAGAACCTGCAGTTCAATGTAAAATGTGATCCCGACAAAGCGGTTGAATTAAGAGAAGAATTTTCCTGCGTGTTGCCCGGTTATCACATGAATAAAAAACACTGGAATACCATCGTTGTGGATGGTTCTGTTTCCACCCGGCAATTGAAGGAGTGGATCGATCATTCCTATGAGCTGGTGACCACCCGGCTTCCTAAGAAAAAGAAATAACCTTTTAAGATTAATTTGTGTACACGCTGCTGGGCTACCCCTCCTTTTTAAGTTAATTTCACTCTTCAACTACGTCCATGAAAAATTTCACCTTCCTTGTTGTGGCCGCTATTGCAAGCTTTGCCGGCTATGCCCAAACTGATTACAAAATAACCTGGGGGGAGGAGATGAAGCTTAAAAAAGGCACTGCAGATCTTGATATTCTCCTGGCTGATAACACTGGTCTTTATTTTAGCCAGGAGCGGAAAGCAGGTATGCAGTGCCTTTTTTAAGCTTCATCTCCTCCCCCCAGGTTATTTTGTAATCAGTTTGGGCATAGCCGGCAAAGCTTGCAATAGCGGCCACAACAAGGAAGGTGAAATTTTT
>JANOHQ010000417.1:0-6842 GCA_031406595.1 Chitinophagaceae bacterium | reverse complement strand
TTGCGTTTTTTCAAGCCCCCGCATTTACCCAGGAACAGGACAGCTTTGGGGTGAATAGCCGAAAGCAGGTCCATAACGGTAGCGGCCGTAGGACTTCCCATTCCGAAATTGATAATGGTAATATTACCGGCAGTTGCCGTTTGCATCGGTTTACCCATTCCGGTCGTTTCCACGTTGTTCCATTCTGCAAACAGCGATACATAATTACTGAAATTGGTCAGCAGGATATATTCACCAAAATTTTCCAGTGCAGCGCCGGTATACCGGGGAAGCCAGTTCTGTACGATCTCTTCTTTTGTCTTCATATGCACAAATTTAATCAATTACTTTTGTCCAAAGCACTAGTTTATAGACCCATGCTGATCATCAATTATCCCGAACCGGCGTTTCGTATCAGGCAGGAGTCAGGCAAGGATCTCCTTTTCGATCCATTGCGGAAGAAATGGATCATACTGACCCCGGAGGAATGGGTGCGGCAGAATTTTGTGCAATACCTGTTGCAGGTAATGAACTATCCTGCTTCGCTGGTGGCCATGGAAAAAAAGATCAAGCTGGGCGAACTCACCAAACGTTTCGATATCCTGGTGTATAATAATGATCACAAGCCCTGGATGATGATCGAATGCAAGGCCAGGGAAGTTAAACTGGAGCCGAAAGTACTGGAACAGGTGCTCCGGTATAATATTACGGTGCCGGTCAGTTACCTTGTTGTCACCAATGGCAACGATCACTACGGCTGGGTGCGGGCGAACGGTAATTTGAACCTTGTGGAAGAACTGCCACTCCACGGCGAAGTGCCGGAATAAAAGAAATAGCAGGTGGATTGTTAAATAATGTTACGAAATGCGAAAAATAAGCCTACAAACTTGGTAGACTAATTATTCTTCCCCATTTTTGTTATGCTATTGTAAAAAGAAATGAATTTTAAAACCATCCATAAGCAGCTTTGTATTTGTTGTTGTAAACAACAGGAACGGCCGCTGGCGGGTGGATGATCAGCGGCAATTAGATAGTCAACAACTATTTTATTATAACGAAAGCTCCACCCTGTGGGGCTTTTTTAATATCGATACATGATCACGGCGATAAAAAACACTAATAAGGCATTACTGAAAAGGATACTGGAATTGGGGAAAGACGTAGGCAATACACCACTGGTTCCGTTGCAACATATTTCCCCCAATAAAAAAGTAAAGCTATATGCAAAACAGGAATGGAAGCAATTCTCCGGTAGTGTTAAAGCGCGGGCGGCTTACCAGATCATTAAGGATGCGGTTATCAATTATGAACTGGATGAAGAAATAACACTGCTTGATGCAACCAGTGGCAATACCGGCATCGCGTATGCAATGATCTGCCAGCAACTTGGGATTAAGATCACGCTTTGTCTCCCGGAGAATGCCTCTCGGGAACGGAAAGAGATACTCAAAAATGCAGGAGCTGAAATTATTTTCACTTCTAAATTCGAGGGAACAGATGGCGCACAGCAAGTGGCCCATGACCTGGCCGCGGCCTACCCGGATAAATATTTTTATGCCGACCAGTATAAAAATGAGAACAACTGGAAAGCTCATTATGAAACAACAGCCCCTGAGATATACAGGCAACAACCGGGAATCACGCATTTTGTAGCCGGCCTTGGTACAACCGGAACCTTTGTAGGAACTGGACGGCGATTGAAAGAACTCAGCCCGGGTATCCAGCTTATTTCGCTGCAACCGGATTCTGCATTGCATGCACTGGAAGGCTGGAAGCACCTGGAAACCGCCGTGGTGCCCGGTATTTACGATCCAGGGCTGGCCGATGAGAGTATGGAAGTAAGCACCGAAGAAGCTTATGAATACCTGAAAGCAATATTGAAATACGAGGGTTGGCTGGTCAGTCCTTCCGCGGCAGCCAATGTAGCCGGTGCTGTCAGGGTAGCTAAAAACCTGGAGGAAGGGATCGTGGTGACCGTATTCCCTGATAACGCCGATAAGTATGGGGAAGTGATCAAAAAAATAGTATGATATGCTGATACTACATGAAATAGTAATGACAGAAATGATCGCCGATGCGCTCACTGCCTTCCCGGATGAATGCTGCGGTTTCTTATTCGGCGAAGAGGAAGAAGAGGAGAGAATTATTACCGCTATGCAAGTGGTGACTAATGCAAAAGAAGGAGATAAAACGAGACGCTTTGAAATTGCGCCGAAGGATTACCTGGAGGCGGAACGTTTTGCGGCTCTTCATGATTTGACATTATTAGGTATCTATCATTCGCATCCCAATCACCCGGCGATTCCTTCGGAGCATGACCGGGTAGCGGCACAGCCCTATTTTTCTTACGTGATCGTATCCGTTGTAAACGACCAGTTGGCAGACACCCGTTCATGGCGGTTGAATGATGAGCAACAATTTGAAGAAGAAATAATATCGGATTATCAATGGATAAAAAATCAGGTAATAAACAGTTGAAATGCAGCACACGCCTGTCTGTGAACAGAACTTAACAGGATCACGTAATTCAGATATGTACCAATTTATGGGGGGTATAAAAATCCGTGATTCTGCGAAGCAGAATTCATCCGTGTTTATCCATTCCATCCGTGTGATCCGTGTTCCTGTATTTTTTCTCTAAATTTTAAATCAAGACATTAAAAATTAAACCATGGCAACAGTACTGATCCCCACTCCGCTCAGAAAATTTACCAATAACAGCGCAAAGCTCACTATCCCTGCGGGCAACGTGCAGGAAGTCGTGAATTCACTTTTAGCCGATTTCCCTGAATTGAAGAAGCATTTGTTGGATGTTAACAACAAGATCCGGTCTTTCGTCAACATATTTGTGGGCGATGATGATATCCGCAATCTCCAGCAGGAACAAACCATCCTGGAAGAAGAAACCGTTGTGAGCATCATTCCTGCCATCGCCGGTGGTAATACCAATGATCTGTTTACAAAAGAGGAACTGGCCCGTTATAACCGGCATATCATTATCCCGGGATTTGGGATCGAAGCACAGCAAAAATTAAAAGCGGCCAAAGTTCTCGTGATCGGCTCCGGCGGATTGGGCAGTCCTCTCCTTTTATACATGGCGGCTGCAGGAGTAGGAACGATCGGTATCGTTGATTTTGATGTGGTGGATGATAGTAATCTCCAGCGGCAGGTATTGTTTGGAGTGCATTCAATTGGCGAGTCCAAAGTCATTGCCGCAAGACAACGGATAAAAGAACTGAATCCCCATATCGAAGTGAAGGTTTATAATATCCAACTCAATTCGGGCAATGCGCTCGATATTATAAAAGACTACGATGTGGTAGCGGATGGCACTGATAATTTTCCTACGCGGTACCTGGTCAATGATGCCACGGTGATCCTGGGAAAACCCAATGTGTATGCTTCCATTTTCCAGTTTGAAGGACAGGTGTCCGTATTTAATTACAGGAATGAAAAGGGGGAGCTGGGACCTAACTACCGTGACCTATATCCCACACCGCCACCTCCGGGACTGGTACCCAGTTGTGCAGAAGGAGGTGTACTGGGTGTATTGCCCGGCATTATTGGCAGCCTGCAAGCGCTGGAAGTCATTAAAATAATAACCGGGGTCGGGGAAACCCTCAGTGGCCGCTTCTTTAGTTTTGATGCACTCACCTTTGAATCAAGAACATTTAATATAAAACCGATACCCGGTGTACCCGCTATCACCACGCTGGTCGATTATGAACAGTTCTGCGGAGTAAAGGCAGTGGAAAGACCGGTCAAAGAAGTTACAGTAAAGGAATTGTATGAATTGCAGGTGAGGGGAGATGCGTTCCAGCTGATCGATGTACGGGAGCCACATGAGTTTGCTATTGTTAACATTGGCGCCGAACTGATCCCATTGGCCACTGTTTCATCGAATGCAGCAAGTATTGACCGGAATAAAAAAGTAATTGTGCATTGTAAATCGGGCAAACGCAGCGCCAATGCCATCCGGGAACTGGAAGATAAATTCGGGTTTAACAACCTGTACAACCTGAAAGGAGGGATACTGGCTTATATCGATGAAGTAAAGCCCGAGCTGACAAAGTATTGAATGAGTGATGAGGCAGTTTCACGCAGAGTACACAGAGAGCGCAGAGATTAGCTGATCAAATCCTCTGCGAACCCTGCCTGCCGGCAGGCAGGCCAGCGCTCTCTGCGTAAAATATTTCAAGCCAAAATACTCCCTCGAATTTTATTTGGGCTTTGCAAATATTTTTTCATCTACTGGAACATTCAGCTCCACGCTTGAATATTTTACATCCTGTAACACATTACCTTCTATTTTCTGAACGAACTGGAAACAGAATTTAAGTCCGCCTACGGTTTTGAAATCGGAATAAAAGGATTCGGCATCGTATTCGTTACCGGCGATCTCCCTTTTGCTGATCGATTTCAACAGCATATTGTCAGCTACATTGATAAAATAGGTTGTCAATTTCGCTTCATCCTTCGTGGTCAGTTTTATCTTATAGGCTTTCACACCTTCTACATCTTCTTGTCCGAGCAATTCCACCTGGTGACCGCGACTTTTATAATCCATCAGGTTATTGGCGAGACTGGCCTGTGCTTTAAAACTGGCCAACTCCGTACCCGTCACATCTGTCGGAACCAGCGCTCCGCCAAACGGATTTATCTTCCAGCCGGCGCCCTTATCATACACGTTAACGATGGCTTGCCCCGCGGCAGTTACGTCAGTCCTTGCGGATTTACCATTTACTACCTGCGTGGTCAGCGGCAGCGCCTGTCCCTGCGTGGTGAGTGTAGCCGTGAATTTCGCAGTATTCACTTTATTGAAAGCATCGAGCCCGCCCATGGCAGTGCTGTATTTCAGGATCACTTCTTCAACGGTTTGGCTGAAAGCTGAAAGGCATACAAGGCTCAGCAACAGAACAAGCAATTTCTTCATGATTACAATTTTAGAGGGACGAAGGTAAGATTTCCGGGATTTTTGATACAACAGGTTATTTGGACGGGAAAAGATTGAGATGAGTTGCTTCAAACAAAGATCCCACTCGCTTTCGCGGTGGGATCTTCCTGATAGTAAGCAATTGGTATGTGGCTCTTCGACTGCGCTCAGAACTCGGCTGCTCTCAGCATGACAAGACTTGTCACCCTGAGCAGAGCGAAGGGTTATGGAAATATACCCAGTTCTGCATAGCTCGTACCTACTTTGTTGATCGCAACAACATAAGCCGCCGTACGCATATCGGGTATTTCAGGATTGCTTTTCCAGGCATTCATAATCTCGTGAGTGGCAGTGATCATGGTCTCTTCCAGTCCGCTGTACACCAGGTCCACTTCATCAGCACCATGCATGATATATTCTTTTTCTTTGTCGCTAACCGTTTTGCCGGTCAGTGATTCGATCTGGCCGATGATATGTGCATTCATGTTCTCGTTAAAACGTTTCTCCATACGACCATAACGTACGTGGCTCAAATTCTTTAACCACTCAAAATAGGAAACCGTCACACCACCCGCATTCAGGTACATATCCGGAACGACCAACACGCCTTTTTTACCCAGGATCTCATCCGCATCCGGGGTCAGCGGGCCATTGGCGCCTTCACCGATAATTTTTGCTTTAATGGCTGCAGCATTGTCTGCGTTGACCACATTTTCCAAAGCGGCAGGGATCAGGATATCGCAATCCATTTCCAGTGCATCACCTGACATTTGAAAATTATTTGCACCGGGGAAATTCAAAATAGAACCTGTTGTCTTCCGGTGATTGAAGACTGCATCTACATCCAGTCCGGTATCGCTCCAGATAGCGCCTTCATATTCGGCCAGGCCTACTACTTTGGCGCCGGCATCCTGGAAGAATTTGGCGGAATGGTATCCCACGTTACCAAGACCCTGTACTACCACTCTTTTTCCTTCCACGCCAACGGTCAATCCCAGTTTCTTCATTATATCGGGCATATTACATACTTCGCGGAGGCCAAAGAATACACCGAGACCTGTTGCTTCACGGCGACCGCGGACACCGCCCTGTGTTATGGGTTTACCAGTTACACAACCGGCCGCATCGATCTCACCGGGATGCATTGCTGTATAGGTATCGAGTATCCATGCCATTTCTCTTTCACCGGTTCCATAATCAGGAGCAGGTACATCGGTACCGGGGCCGATAAAATTCTTTTTGATCAGTTCCGCGGTATAGCGACGGGTGATCTTTTCCAGTTCGTATGGAGAATATTTTTTAGGATTGATCTTGATACCGCCTTTACCACCGCCGAACGGAACGTTCACGATGGCACATTTATAGGTCATCAATGCTGCCAATGCCATCACTTCATCCTGGTTCACTTCTGCAGCGAAACGGATACCACCCTTACACGGTGTTTTGTGATGGGAGTGCTGTACACGGTATGCTTCTATTACTTCGATCGTTCCGTCATCTCTTTTCAGGGGAAAGCGCATCTGGTACACGGCGTTACACTCTTTGATCTGTTCAAGGATGCCTTTGTCCCATTTAGTGTGTTTGGCGGCTATGTCGAAACTTCTTTCAACAGCGCCGAAAAAACTGTAATGTTTGTCTGACATGAATTCTGTTTTTATTTAAGCAATCGTTATTGTTTCAATAGCCAATAGACAATTGGCAAGAGTCTCTGCTCTTGCGGAAAACTTTCCTGTTGCATATTGCCTACTGCCTATTGTCAATTTGTTTCCTTTTCAAGCCTGGACATTTTCCGGTCAAGCCTCACCACATAGAGGATCAGGCCTACGAGGATAGTAAGCACTACCGCCACTACTACATAAATTCTTCCGTTGCTGCGCATCTTGTCTGCCATTTCCACTTCTTGTGTGAATCCTGTCACCGAACTCACCAG
>JANOHQ010000412.1:0-4149 GCA_031406595.1 Chitinophagaceae bacterium | reverse complement strand
CCATACGCATTGCGAAGAAGGTTATGAAAGAAAGATTATTTGTGATCACCGATGCGGTAACTGCTACCAGTGAAGGTTATTACCAGCACCAACAGGCCGGCGATAAGTATGAAGCTGCCAATATTCTCAGTGGCTCGGCATTAACAATGGTAAAAGCAGTAGAAAACCTCGTTAATTTTGCAGGGATAGAGCTGGGTGAAGCTTTGCGGATGTGCAGCTTGTACCCTGCCCGTGTACTGGGAATGAAAGACTATGGCCGGATCGAAAAAGGATGCAAGGCGAGTATGGTATTGATCGATGATAAAATGAGTGTAACACAATTATTATAATTGCGCATGATCGACCTCTCCCCAACCCCTCTCCGGGGGAGAGGGCTTCGCGGAACAATCAATAATAAATGACAATGATGAAGGTAAAAATGGTGCGTCGAGTATGGCTCTTCTTGATCAGCTTCTTTATTTCATTTGGCATAGCAGCCCAGCCCGGCGAGAAAAGGACCCAATATCCCTGGGGATTGAAGAATTCTTATTTCGGGATCAGTATGGGATATATCAATTACCCTTTCTCCTCCGCTCAACTGGAGCCGGGATTTTCCGTGCAAAAAGTAACGGTACCCCATATCGCTCCGCGTATCATCCTGTTTGGTCACCAGTTCAATAAATACCTGTCGGCACAGATCAGTTATATGCGGCCGGTGGACTGGGTTACGTATCATAATATCAATGGCGACCAGACAACACATTCGGTTTGGATGAATGTAGGCGGGCTAACACTGGCGGGACATGTGCCGCTAAGCAAAAAATTCTCCCTCTTTGCGGAAGCAGGGCTGGGGGTTATCACCCGCAAAGGATTTGATATAGATTATATTCCTGTTGTGAAGAGTGCCACATTCGCTACGGGCTTGTTTGGCGGAGCATTACAATATCACCTGAACAGGAAATGGGACCTGCAGCTCAGCACCACCTGGTCACCCGCACATGCAAAAGAAAAACAGCCGCATACCATTTTTTATTCCGCAGGCTTCAATTATCATTTGAAAGAACTTTCCAAAGAAAAAGTGGAAAGCAATATCAAAAGCGGTTACAACTTTCCTAAACATTTCCTGGAGTTAAGTTATACCACTAATGGCCTTGGTTATGGCGTGAACGATCTTTTCTCTAAAACACTTCCTTTATTCTGGGGTGGCGCCGCGCATCTCCAACAAGGATTTTCCGTGCATTATCAAAGGAATATATTTCATGCACGCAAAGTATTCTCGCTGGACTGGGCAGCAGGGGCAGGCTACTGGAAAAGCAAAAAGAATAAGGATGATTTTGTTACACTCTCTGTTTATCCTGTATTGCGCTTTACGGCCTTTCGTTCACCAAAGACCGACCTGTTTTTTGAGTATACAGTAGCGGGTCCCACATTTATTTCGAGAACACTGATCGATGATGAGAAGACCGGGAAAAAATTTACTTTTTATGATGCGATGGGTATGGGCGTTTTTACCGGGAAGAAAAAGAACCTGGTGGCCGGTCTGCGGATCGCTCATTTCTCCAACGGCAATATATTTTCCGAAAATAACGGGGTGAAAGTACCACTCACCTTCAATCTCGGCTACGTGTTACAGTAATGTTGCGACATTGAATTTTTACCCAAATTTATTGCGGCTTCCGGAAAAGTTTTTTACCTTTTATTGTTGAACTTTTTTTAACCAACCTTAAACTGCACCATCATGAGAAAAATTATTGCCCTTGCGGCGATATGTTCCATTGTTGTCCTTGCGGCCGGTTTGTCTGCATGTAAGGTAAAGAAATCTTAATACCCAGCCTCTGTTAATTCGGATTCTGTAAAACAAGTTCTTGAAAATGGTGAATACCTCGCTAACAATGTGTCAGGCTGTATGGATTGTCACAGCAAAAGAGATTTCACCAAATTCTCAGGGCCGGTCATTCCCGGAACAGAAGGCGGTGGCGGTTTCCTGTTTGACGAAAAATTAGGATTACCCGGTAAGATCTATGGAAGAAATATCACACCCGATAACGAAACGGGGATCGGCACCTGGACAGATGATGATATTATAAAGGCGATGACACAGGGAATCAATAAAAATGGCGATACATTATTCCCGCTGATGCCTTACCCCCACTATAACCGTATGGCAAAGGATGACCTTATGAGTATCATTGCTTATATCAGGACATTGAAACCGATCCGTAACAAGGTGCCGCCGAGGCAATTGATGATGCCGATAGCCATGGCTTATCCCGGCCCTGTTTTGCAGCCATCCATTGATGGAAATGTTCGCCCGCCTGAGACTGATAAAGTAAAATATGGAGAATACCTGGTCGGTATAGGCGATTGCGGCACATGTCATTCACCATTGACACCCCAGGGCCCGGATATGACCCGGATGTTTGCGGGTGGTTACCCCTTTGAGATGGGAACGTTTAAAGTTGTTTCTGCCAATATCACATCCGACTCCGCCACCGGTATCGGGATGTGGAGCGAGGAGCAGTTCCTGAATAAATTCATGCAATACCGGGAAGAGAAGAATTATAATTTCAACCCGGGAAAAGAAAATACCGTGATGCCGCTTAGCTTACAGGCACATATAAAAGAGAATGACCTGAAAGCGATCTATGCGTACCTGCATACAGTAAAACCGATCACTAATAAAGTAGAGAAATATCCCAAATGATCTGACTGGAGCATGAAACTTAAGTTAAGAACCCCTCCTTCCTGAGTCCCGATAGCTATCGGGACAATGGAGGCGGGTTTTTTTAGAATCATTTTTTTTAAGCACCCAGACATCATTACTGTAAATAAATTCGGTTTCAGTGGTGCCATCTCTGAACCCACCATACTTTCCGCCGGTAATGTATAATTTGTTCTGGAATACAGTGGCAGCAATTCCACCTCTTGGAGACCAGGGAGCATCTTGTTTCTCCCAACTAATACCATCGCTGCTCACCAGTATCTCACTGGTAAATTGCTGGTTTCTATTGCAACCGAGCAGCCATATTTTTTCATCGAACACCACTGGAGTATAGCCTACCAGTTCTGCATCGGTTATCTGCGATGTCAGTTGTGTCCACTTAAGGCCATCGCCTGACACCCATACATCATTGCCCAACATATACAGCTTGTCCCTGAACACCAGGAAATTTTCCCTGTTTCGGGCACCAAAAGGAAGATGTTCTGCCTCAAGGGCCCAGTGTACGCCATCTGTTGAATTCCAGGCATCATCAAAATTTCTTTCTCCGTCGGTTCCACCGAATATCCAGATCTTATTGTTGAAAACAACAGGTTGATAAAAGAAACGTTGCGGTAAATTGCTTTTTTGAGCTAAAATTTTCCAGGTTTTTAGATCAGTTGTTTGGGTAATAGGTGTGGTCAATTTAAAATTTTCAATATTTCCTTCCAGGTGGCCCAGGCCCAGGATCGCATTATTGAACTGTACATAGTCAAGAAAGGCAAGATTATGAATACTGTTGGGCAGGGATGACCTGGTCCATTGTTTGCCGTCGGCAGAATAATAATTTCCATCTGGATGAAAGGCCCAGAGTTTTCCACCCTGGTTGAACAACTGGAAATTGTAGTTTTTTGCAAACTCCGCACTACCCGTCAACATTTTCCACTGGTAAGGGGACGCTGAAGGGATGTTGCTTCCTGGTCGTTCCGTTTTTTTAAAACTAATGGTGGCAAAGGCAGCACAGATGGCAAGACATCCAAAAAAGGCTGGTTTTATTAAGCGTTGTTTCCTGTGTGGTAATTTTCATGCAAACTAATACCCCGAAACAGCCGTTTAAAATTGTTTACCCAAACGGGCAGTATTTCTTGACGAAAGGCAGCTAATCTTCCTTAAAACTATCCCGGTTCAGGGTTTCTGGCCATGCATGATCGCCTGCTTCGAAATCAAAATCAACATAACGGATACCAGGAACCTCGGTAAGATTATATACAGCTTCCGAAAAAAATGATACCGGCCCGGATGACCCCATCTGTTGGGTGAGATAAGTGGATTCGGGAATTTTAAGAAATAGGGTATCCCCGGAGGTTCTTACAAATACCAGTTGGACATTGGGGCGGCGGCTATTTAAGTATGCGATCACCGAATCGGTGGTTAATGCTCCGGGTCCTTCTCCTTCCTGCCTGACCATCGCC
>JANOHQ010000388.1:0-12552 GCA_031406595.1 Chitinophagaceae bacterium | reverse complement strand
CAGTTTTGCATAGTTATCTGTGTACGACGCATAGCGGTCAGTCGCCAACACAGCAGGAGGAACCACTACCGGTTCAACTTTTGGTCCGGCGGGGATCACACCAAAATATTTCTCTACCAGTTTTACTACATCGGCAGGTTTTATATCACCACCAACAGAAACGGTTGCATTATTGGGACCATACCATCTTAAGAAAAAATTCTTCAGGTCATTCACACTCACACGGTTCAGGTCTTCTACATAACCGATGGTCAGCCAGGAATATGGGTGACCGTACGGATACAAATTACGGGAAGCCGTTTCACCGGCAAGACCATAAGGACGGTTATCATAGTTCTGTCCTCTTTCATTCTTTACGGTTGAACGCTGGATCTCGAATTTCTTTTGTGTTACGGCATCCAGCAGGAAGCCCATACGATCGGCTTCGAGCCAGAGCATTTTTTCCAGCTGGTTGCTGGGTACTGTTTCGAAATAGTTGGTACGGTCGCGGTTGGTGGTCCCGTTCAGCGTACCGCCTGCATCCGATACGATCTTGAAATGTTGTTCATCGGCTACATTATCACTTCCCTGGAACATCATGTGTTCAAAGAAGTGCGCAAAACCGGATTTGCCGATCTCTTCACGGGCGGAACCTACATGGTAGGTAACATCTACGTGCACGACCGGGTCGCTGTGATCCTCGTGGATGATCAGTGTAAGACCGTTGGGCAATACGTATTTCTCGTAAGGGATAACGATCTCGCTACCCTGTTTGGTGACTTTTTCCACCAGCTTTGTCTGTGCATTCACCGAAGCGAATAAACCGAAGCTGAGGGCTACTAAGAGTAAGAACCTTTGTTTCATATAAAATGTATTTTTTAAGGAATTCCGCTTTTGCCAGGGCTGCGGCGGACAAGCAAAATAAGCCAATCCCGGTTCAAAACATCGCCATTTATCATTTTTGGCGGGTGCATTGCCCTTGATACTCATAAGGATTGCGGAGGAAAAGGCTTTTGGTCAGTTCCGAAGGAGTTTTTGACCAAGGAAACCTGTAGTTGAAGGAACACTGAACAGGCACGTATCTAATCATTTCCCTGTTTTAAGGGATATTATTGATCATTCGCCGAACTAAGTTTGAGTGTCTGTTTCACATCAATAACTTTGATAAAAACTTTTAACCATGAGTACCACCCGTAACAACCACGAGATCGAGTATAAGATCCACGGCGAAGAATTACAATTTGTAGAGATCGAACTGGACCCGCAGGAAACGGCCATCGCCGAAAGCGGTGCCATGATGATGATGGACGACGGCATTTCGATGCAAACGATATTTGGCGATGGTTCGGCTCAGCAGCCCACGGGTTTCCTAGGCAAACTGATGAGCGCCGGGAAGAGGGTGTTGACGGGAGAGAGTTTATTTATGACCGCCTTTACCAATGATGGGCAGGGAAAAAAGCGGGTCAGTTTTGCAGCACCCTATACCGGTAAGATCATCCCGATGGATCTGCGTGAGCTGGGCGGAACGATCATTGCGCAGAAAGATGCTTTTCTCTGTGCGGCCAAGGGGGTGAGTGTGGGTATCCATTTCCAACGGAAGCTCGGTGTCGGTATTTTCGGTGGAGAAGGGTTTATCATGGAAAAACTCGAAGGTGACGGCATGGCTTTTATGCATGCAGGCGGTTTTATCATTCAGCGGGAATTAAAAGCCGGCGAGATATTAAAAGTAGATACCGGTTGTTTGGTGGCGTATATGCCAACGGTCTCATTTGATATTGAAATGGTGAAGGGAGTTAAGAATGCGCTTTTCGGCGGTGAAGGTTTGTTCTTTGCCAAACTCCAGGGACCGGGAAAAGTATGGATACAGTCTTTACCTATCAGTCGGTTAGCGGGAAGGATCGTGGAATACGGTACGTATCATCGCAAGGAAGAAGGCGGAGGTGTGCTGGGTGGTCTGACTAATATATTTGACGGGCGTGGGTAATTCCTGTCGCTGGGTGACACCTTTAAAAAGGTGTCACCTCTCAGCGACCTTCCAACGCCTGCAGCACTGCATCTTTCTTCCGTTGTGATACAGGAATGGAGTGGCCGCTTTCGAGAACCAGGGCGCCGCCATCTGTTTTGTCATACAATTTTATATGGGAAGGGTTTACGAGAAAACTGTGGTGGGTGCGGATGAAGCCGAGCGGTTCGAGTATGGATTCATATTCTTTGAGGTTCCTGGATACTAATACAAATCCGCCATTGAGAATAAAAAATTTGGTATAAGTGCCTTCTGCTTCGCAATAGAGTATATCGGCTACTTTGATAAAGTAGGTATTGTCAAGATCTTTCAGCACGATCTTCTTTTCGGGGTTTTGCATTCCGCTTAGTTGCTGTAGCAATACCTGTACCTGTTGCTGCAGGTTGCTGTTGCGGATATTGCGGCTGGCTTTCTGGATGCTTTTTTGCAGGGCCCCGGGGTCAACCGGTTTTAGCAGGTAGTCAATGGCGCTAAAACTGAATGCTTCTATAGCGTATTGGTTATGTGCAGTAACAAAGATGAGTTGAAATTGAGGGTCCATTACCTGCTTCATCAGGTCGAAGCCCGTGCCGTCGTCCATTTCCACATCAAGCAATACCACATCCGGATGAAAAGTCCTTATTTTTTGCATGCCGGATTGTACGCCTTCAGCTTCTTCGATATGTGTTATTTCAGGACAGAATGATTCGAGCAACAACCTTAATCCTGTACGGAGGTGGGTTTCGTTATCAATTACCAGTGCTTTCATGTGTGTGGTTAAAGGTATTACAAATTGGGGGGAATGTGGGAATGTGAGAATAAAGGAATGTTGGAAATGATTTGCCACTGAGTCGCCGGGTCACAGAATTTTTATCGCGGACAGAAAGAAAAGAACGAGAGAGATTGGCGAACCAATGGTTCTTGTCTGTATTCTCTTTTTCTCCTTTTCCTCCGGGCGATGCTGGTTACTTTAACTACTGAGCAATAGAATTAAGACAAACCGCGCAAAGCAGATATTGCCCGTGGCATATCACTTGTTCGGCAGTTTGGCTCACCCGTCTATCTGTCAGTGAAGTACTTTAAGCAACAGGTAGCTTCATAGAAAATCTGTTATTATGAAACAAGTTACCCTTTTGCTCCATCTCCTTTTCTTCTTCTCGGCCACACAGGGCCAGATATCTGTACGGGTAAAAGAATCACCCAGGGGGAGAGAGGTGGAGCTGCAGGCTAAAACCAAACCATCTCCGGATAAAGGCACTACCAGTAAAACGGGTACCACACAACCTGCGACCACTCCTGCGGATACTACTGCAAGACCTGCAACCAATAGCAACCAGGATGCTGGTTATTCAGGGCCCGCCAAAGTCGCGATGAAATCTTTCCGGACACATATGGAAAAAATAAAAGCGGGGACGGGTACGGCCTCTTCTATCAGCAATGCCGAACGGATGATACAGCAGATAAAGGAAAAAGACCCGTCGTATGATATTGCAGCACTGGAAGCGGAATTAAAACCCTACAAAGAAAAAGCGGCCAAAGAAGTGTCAGATCAGGCATCGGCAAAAGCCAATGAGCAGGAAAAGAAAAATTATTTTAAAGAGGTATGGCAAAAGATGATCAATGTATATTCCACCGGGTCTGATATACAGCCGGGTGTAACGGGGGAGAATTACTACAACAGGGTGAAAGAACTGAACCTCGATGAATACAAACAAAAAAGAACAGAAGCAGGTACTGTTGATCCTAAAAGTTATGCAGCCCTTGTGGATGCTCAACTGGCCGATTATGATGAATATGTAAAAAGGGCAGACCGCCTGAAGTGGAATGTAGTGTCGCCGATGACTGCCAGCAGGAACGCGGCCAACCCCCAGGACAAAACCAAATTGCTCGAAAATGCCAGGTATGAATGCCAGGCAGTGTTATTATTATCTCCCAATAACACACCCTTCAAACAGAAGCTGGATGAAATAAATAAACTGCTGGGTGCCGCGGGTGCAGAGGCGGCAAAATTCTACACGAGTGATTTTCATAAAGAGAACTTGAATAAAATTATCTGGAGCACAAAACCATTGGTGGCCGGAAAAGAAAAAGAAATGGCTGCTTCTATTAAAAATGAATTTAAGACCGGCGAATACATCTATGGTATTGCTTACCTGGGCATTAATGCAAAAGATGCCATGAACAACAACAGCAACCTGCGGGTAAGAATAAGAGTGGATGGCGGTACAGCTATCTGGGGTGGCGATCTCTCTTATATCGAACTACCACTGTCAGCGCAAGATAAGTCGTATATCCAGTTTGCCCTGCTGCCCGATGCACAATGGCTGAAAGATAATTATGCTCCTTACCTGGCAGAAGAGAACTGGACGATCTCTTATTTCCTGGATGAGCTGGCACGAAGCGGGGATATAAGTCATAAGATCACCTGTGAGCTGATATTCCCTACCAGCAAGATCGATGATATTGAAAGCGAGTTATCACTTGACCTTGGCGGGGGTTCGGCAGCAATAAAAGCGGCTTCAGCCAAATTGCACAATGAACTGATGGCGAGCCGGGTGTTGCCAAAGGCTGGCATGAGCAATGTGTCATTGGAACAACAGATGGTAGCCGCCGCCAATAACCTGGGATGGAATGATAAATTCCTGAAAGCTATCATCACCTCCTCTTCCTGGTCCATTTCAAAGAATGAATTAACGGGTGTGATCCTGCACCGCTGGGTTGGCGCCGTATGCACGATCAAAGGGACAGACGGAAAATGTTATTACCAGGAATTTAGTTTCCGGCAGGATTATACCGGTGGTGGTAACTATAGCAATACAGTAAAGTACAATAGTTATGGCGGCAAACGGGAGATCGGTTGTGACAAGCTGAAGTAAGTAACGGGTGAGTAGAGTGTCTCCGTTTGAGATTATTTTGAACCACAGTAGGAGCATAGTCACATAGATTTCACATAGAGGACTATGTGTTTACCTATGTTCCTTCCCGATAGTTATCGGGAGTGGCGCAGCCTGCCCTGGCAAAGGAAGGGTGGTTCAATAAAATTATTTAAACGGTTAAATTTCAAAATGGGACACTATAAAAAGAGTGAAATGTATAAAAACTTGTTCAGGCTTTGATATCTTCCTTATACAAAAGGGGTAACTGTATCAGCACGGTTACTCCTTTTGAATTTTTATTATTATCAATACGGAAAGAGGCTTTTGTTTTCAGCTTGATATTCAGCAGGTAGATCCTGTCTTTGATGATCTGGCTCGCCCTCGATATATGCTCGCTGTTCTCTTTGGGCGTAATGGCCAGTCCCTTTCCATTATCTGAAATGATCACAATAAGGTCCTTCCCCTTTTTATCAAAAGAAATGGAAATATGACCGGGATGATCAATGCCATGGAAACCATGCTCGATACTGTTCTCCGTAAAAGGCTGCAGGATCATAGAAGGTATCAGCATTTCATCCGGTTCCACACCAGGGGCGATGGTAATGGCATAAGTAAATTTTTGCGGGAAGCGGATCGTTTGCAGGGCCAGATATTCTTCCAGGAAACTTTTCTCCTGTTCAATGGTGACATAATCTTTATAAGTACTTTCCAATGTTTCCCGCATAATATGGGAGAATTTGGAAAGATTACTGGCCATCATTTTACCGTCATTGCCCTGCAGGGCGAATGATTGAAGCGATGATAATGCATTAAAAAAGAAATGCGGGTTCATCCTGGCACGGTTTAGCCGCTGTTCTGTTTCCAGTACCCGTTGTTTATTTCGCAGCGATTGCTGCCGGATAAAGAAGATCAAACCGATCAATGCGAACAGGCCTGCGGCTGCCAGTAATACATAGATACGTTTTTGCTGCGCCAGTTCTTTGATGGTCTTTTCGTTTTTGGCTTTATTGTACTTCTGTTCCAGTTCATTCACGGTCTTTAGCTTATCCGTATTACGGAGGCTGTCGGCAATGATCCTCTCTTTCTCCTTGTAATCAAATGCCATTTTATAGTCACCGCTTTCTTCACCCACCCGTGCCAGTATTTTGTACGCTTCGGCAATGTATGCCGGGTTACCGGCTTTTAACCGGTACAGCAGGCAGGTATCTGCCATCTTTTTTGCCTCGGTAAACTGTTTTAGTTCAATAAGAATATCTGCTTTATCATAATAGTTGGTGGCAAGGTTATCATAGTTGGTTGTATCTGTATACCGGAATGAACTATCCAGCAACCGCAGTGCTGTGGTAAGATCACCTTTCTCCCAGGCGATGCCTTCCAGGTTGGCAAATGCAAAAGCGATCGAACTGCTTTTATTTATCTTTCGGGCAATGTCCAGTTGCGCCCATGAGAACATTTCGGAGGAATCAAGACTGGTCTTTGTCTTTGTATCCTGGAAATGCCAGAGATAGCGTTTGGATATTTTGCCAAGGATATCCGCCTGCCTGGATGGCTGCTCAATTTTCTTAATAAGCGGGATGGCCTGCCGGGCATAGGTGATCCCTTTGTCTGCCTGGCCCACCTGGTTCAGCAATTGAGCGATCATAGTATAAGCGTTAGCCTGCTCATATATATTGCCAGCCGTTTCGGCGCTGTGCAGTAATTTAAATGTATACTCCTGCGCTTTTGGAAAATCGCCTTTTGAATAAAAGAGGCCCGCCCAAAGCTTATAGGTGGTTAAAAGGATACTGTCACTGCAAGGGGCTTTTGTATATATTTTTTCAGCTTCCTGCAGGTTATTATCAGCGGTATCGTGTTTATCCTCGTCTATATAGTACTCGCCAAGCCACTCATATCCCTTGCCATTGCATATTTTATTGTTGGAAGCCCGGAGTTTTTCAATAAAGGGTTTAATATCTTCTTCGGACGATTGCCATGCGGCTTTCAGTGTATAATATTCGGGACAATTACAGGTTTGGGAGCCAGCAGTAACTGACAGTGATACAAAAGCTGATACAATAAAAAACCGGTAAACGCGGCGGAGTTGATTCATAATCAGTATAAGTGTGGTAAAGCTTTCTAAAAATAGGTGAAAGCTGAGTTCCTGCAATCAATACTCTATTTTTTTATCAGCTTATTGAGACCCGGCTTACGGTTATCTATTTGTATCGGGCAGTTACTAGTTTATTTACGGCACTTGCTTCCGGTTCCTTATAAAAAAAGATCCCGCAGGGCAGGATCTTTTAACAAGAATGGTGACTGTTACTATAATGAACGCTTTTGCACCCACCATTTTATTGCCAGCAGCAGCAGCAAAGGCGGCAATGCCAGTATAAATATGGTGAGAGCAGGAAAATAACTATTATCTCCCACGAGTTTAGTTTGCCAAAGGTTGATTCCGGGCACTATCCAGCTGTTTGACAAGGTGACGGCGGTAGCAGCCGCAAGGATAGCAAAGGCGAATACCGGGATTGCTTTTTTCATGCTTTTTCTTTTTTCGCCGGCTGGTATACCCATATCCCGATACAGGCCAGGCCGATGACCATGGATGTTTTCTTTGATAGTTTATGACCG
Source organism: Chitinophagaceae bacterium (assembly GCA_031406595.1). Taxonomy (GTDB): domain Bacteria; phylum Bacteroidota; class Bacteroidia; order Chitinophagales; family Chitinophagaceae; genus JJ008. The sequence continues at coordinate 5,085 of JANOHQ010000388.1, read as the reverse complement.
GTCTTTTCTTCCACCAGCACAATAAGCAGCGCGGATACAACTACCACGGCGAGGATGATCAACGCTTTCCTGAGTTTACCTTCCTTGGGCCAGAGTCCTTTTTTGTCCATTTTACTTATGGTTTATAAATATTCCAGCTCACCATGCAGGCGGCCAGGAAGAACATATTACTCAATGATCATTCTCCTCAGCTTATGATTATTAAAATCTGCTATAAATAGCAGGTTGTTGGTAAAGTCTCCGGTAATGGCGATCGGTGCATCAAAGCGGGCTGTTGTTCCGGTACCATCTGCATAGCCAGCGGTACTACCGGCGAGAGTAGTCGTAACACCGGCCGGCGTTATTTTCCTGATACGGTGATTGATGGTCTCCGTTACATACAGGTTTCCGGCTGCATCCATCGTTATACCCGCGGGAAAATTAAATCGTGCAGCGCTGCCGGTACCATCGGTGTTACCACCTGTACCATCGCCTGCCAATACGGAGTACACACCGGTGCTGCTGTATTTAGATACTTTGTGAAAGCCATATTCGGTAAAGTAGAGGTTGCCGGTGGCATCGATCGTTATTCCAAACACCTGTGATACGGTTGTTACTGTGGTAACCACACCGGCAGGAGTTATTTTCCGGATGGCATTGTTCAGGTAATCGGCTACGAATATATTACCGGCAGCATCAGCCGCCACACCCAGTGGTTCGGCAAAACTTGCAGCGGAGCCGGTACCGTTTGTAAAGCCGGCGCCGCCATTACCTGCCACTGTAGTGACCACACCTGCTGCTGTTATTTTGCGGATGGCATGGTTGATCCTGTCGCCTACATAGAAATTCCCGGCTCCATCCATAGTAATGGAATAAGGCTGGTTAAACTGTGCGGCAGCACCGGTACCATTTGTAAAACCCATCGTTCCCCCGGCCAATACAGATGTTGAGCCGGCAGGAGTGATCTTTACGATGCGATGGTTATCCCTGTCGCAGACCAGCAGGTTGCCGCTTGCATCTTTTACAATACCGGAGGGAAAATTGAGCGTGGTAGCCGCACCGGTCAGCGTCATGGTGCTGGTCATTCCGTTTCCATGATAGGTAAATACAGGGCCGGTTACCTGCACGCTATTCTTCTCGACCTTAACGGCCCCGGTGGAAGCGCCTGCCGGTACGGTGGCGGTAATGGTGGTGGCAGCTGCTGTTTGTACTGTGCCCTGTACACCATTAAAATAAACTTTCAATGCCGATGCGGTAGTTCCAAAGTTGGTACCGGTAATAGTTACTACGGTATTCTTTGGCCCGGCGGTGGGACTGATGGCCGTAACTGTAGGAGCGGGTTCAGCAGGCGGGTTGCTGTCATTGTCTTTTTTACAGGAAAATAATAAAATGCCCAGGGAAAGAAAAGTAAGGATTGTTTTTTTCATGAGTCGTGTTTTTAAGGTTTACGCAGGAATTGGTTAATACAGTGGACTAAATTATTTTTTATACAGCAGGGTAGAAGAGAGTATAAGCAGGCGTGGGCAGAAGATTGATAACTGCAGGCGTGGGAAGAATAAGTGGTTTAGATGATAGATGATAGTTCGTTTGGGGAAGGGGTTTGGTTGGTGGCGAGTGGCTAGAGGGATTGATGCATTGAATCAATGACCCGGTGGAGCAAAGCGTTGCGCCCTCTGCTCTTTGCGTCCTCCCCGAGAAATAAAACGGAGTAGATCGATTCCTCCCGCCCTCTGCTACTTTTTGATACTATACACGCCGCCGTTTGACTGGATGGCCGCATGGTTATGTGCCAGGCCGGTTAGGATATAGTAATCCGAACAGCAGTTCCGCTCCTCCAAATGGTAATTGAGAGTCAGCGTGTCCCTGTCTGCCGGGGTGAGCCGCAGGTATATTGTTTCTTTGCGGTTGTGGTAGATACTTACATACAGCAGGCTGTCTGTTCCTGTGTCGGATCCCGGTGTATAAAAATGTATGATCGTGTCTGTACCTTCCAGGGAATAAAATTTTATAATGTCTTTATCATAGATGCGTGAGGGGCCAAAGACCAGGTCATCGCCGGTAGCTGCACTTACGATGCTGAAACGTTGCGGGCTCGGTGAGCTGGAGCATTTTCTATTGCCGCAGCAGCAGGAACTGAGGAGTACAGGTAATAGAAAAAGGAGGGGGAGGGTTTTCATCCTGGTTTATTGAAAGCAATTTAATGAAAAAAGCTGGGGAACGGGGACGCTTATTAAACAGAGTTTCACAACTAAACCCAAAATACAGTTTCACGTAGCGGACGCAAAGGGCGGCGAACGCAGCGAATTTGCTGATGCAAATGGTTTTTCAACGAACTGTTAAGTTGAGGGACCGGTCACGACGAAGTTACAAGTTTCGCAGAACGGCAAAACTGGAACAACTGGGACTGGGAAGTTGCAAGCTTCGCAGAACGGTTCATGGTTAGAAGCTAAGAACAACGGTGGTCCGGTTTAACAAAGGGATTTTAAGCCCTTAAAAATTTCACCCTAAAACAAGGTTCTCGCCCTTACCCCTGGCAATTAAACTAAATAAGCTTTGCTGAATAATTTGGCTCCATGAATTTGAACAGCTATCGAAACATTCAATTTGGGGGTCTAAGCCCAAATGGGTAAAACGGAGTTGAGTTTTGTTATCCTTTTCAGAGATCTCAAAAATAATTTTTGTGCCAGTCCATTCGGCTTTGTCTTCTGCATAATTAATGATGCTTTCAGTAACAAGCCATATTACTTTTTTGCCAGGAATTATTTCTACTATTCGTTGTTTTGAAAAATGTAATTCTTTGTAACGATACTCGAACTCATCGTTGAGTTTGCCGCTACTGCCTTTAATTTCTCCCGGCCACCAATTTTGAGGATTATTGATTGCGTTAAATACTTGTTTTGGAGTTTGGTCCACTATTAATGTAGTTGTAAAGTCTTGTTTTTTCATTTTATTTTTTTGTGATCGTAGCGAATTTTCTACCGTAAAAGTAGTGCCCAAATAGTAATAACAGGGGGCGTAGAATGGACTTTGTAGCGGGTTGATTTGGACAGGGTGGGGCGTCAGTCGTGAGTTGTGAATCGGAGACTCTGAATAAACAGCGTGGTGAAAAAGTTCTTAGTTGTAAACTAAGGACAACGTAATAATTGTAAACCTGGGAAGCTACAGGCTTCGCAGAACGGGGGGTGTTTAGATTATCTGCAATAAATTACTCGGTAAATTTTCATTAAAAATGTCTATAGAGTTAAGTTTGAGGGTTGCATATTTGTTGTAACCGTCTCGTCTTTCCTCAAGAAGTAATTGTATTTTTTGAATAGCTTGCTCCTTGGAATACTCGACTAGGTCTTCGTTAACCATTACATTGATGTCCCAAATGCCAAAATCGGGACGTTGATGTTTCGGATTTTTTTTCATATCGTTCCGACGATCCAATAGGCTTTTGTATATTTCGGAGGCTGGCTTTTCAAGTAATACAACATGAGGGTTTTTATTTATCACATAGTCCGAAAATGATTCTTTAAAAGGAATGGCGGGGCCAGCTGCAATAATTAAATTGTCATTTCGTAGTTTTAGCGCTTGTAAAATCTTCTCCTCGAGACTTTGAATTTGTTTGTAAGTGTGCTCAAGAACAGGGTTTGAATAGTAGATGTTGGCGATACTTCCTCCAAAGTCTTTTGCGATTTCTATGTCGGTATCGTGCTTCTCCCTTTGGGGGAATTGGTTAACAATTTTATTGATTAAAGTTGATTTGCCTGTGGTAGAGAAACCGATTAGTATGATCTGGCGCATAAAACTCAATCTATAAAATAAATATACGTAACTATCATCCCCTTCCAGCAGGTGACAACCAGCGTCTAAGTAGTTTCGCTATGTATTTATTTGAGAAGGGGTTCTCCTAATGTACAGACTAATCCTTGTTTAATATTTAAAATACAAATACTGGGAAGCTCATTGTTACATCTTCTTCAACAACACCTTCTTCTGCGAAAAATTAAACGCCGCGTCCAGCATCTCTAAAAGTTTCGGCCACTGCTCTTTTTTGATCGTTGTTTGTTTGTACACTTTTTTCACCAGCAGGTTCAGTTTATTGCCTTCCACGGAAGCGAGAACAGCAAAGGTTCCGATCTCGTTGTCGATATTGACGTTCAGTTGCTGCACACCGAGCGCTTTGTATCCATCAGGGATTGTAAAATTGATCACGTTGCGGATGCTGCGGGGAAAACTCAGGAAAGCATCTACTTCCCGTTTGCGCTCATCCTGGGAAACAAATAACTGGTCGCCGATCAGGGCAGGCACTGAGGCAAGTAAATTATTCCCGGCGATCATGACCATATCGGATAGTTCCAGTTTATTGATATAATTCAATTCTTGCTTGCGCCAGGTACGCCCATCAGAGTTGAGCAGGAACTCGTTGTAAGTGGTAATATTATCATAGTCATCCGACAACGCTTTTTTCATGTATTCCAGCTTGTTGATCTTGTCCTCTTTTTTGCGTTCACGAAGTTTGTCTTCATAGCTTTCGAGGTAAGCGCCTTTCATACCGGCCCTGGTATCATCATCACCACCATAACTCCGGTGATCATCATCCAATGCAGACGTATAGATCAGCCCCTGTACATTATAGAACTGTTTGCTCAGCCCGGTCACCGCTTTCTGGTGAGTCAATACCATATTTCTTGTTGCCGTATCCATGGAAGCAGTTATGGTTGTAGTGGTGACATTTTCATCCGGGGCAGTAGAAGGGAGTGTAACCGGCGTTGCCGTTGGATTTTTTCCCAATGAAATGATATAGGCGGGGGTGTTTAAAAATTCTTCTTTAAAATCATAAGGATTGGAAAAGATCGTGGAATTGAAAATATATTTTCCTCTTACTCTAACCATCCATTCGGGCTCTGTCCTGAAAATAATATTCTCGGGTTTGGTCAGCGTAGCTGGTGAAGTAACTACAAGGTCGTAAGGGATCTTGCGCAGCTCCAGGCATTGGGTCAGGCAGGAAGCAAAAAGCTCGCTCGAGAATCCACTGGCCCGGTAATGCGCCATGTGGCGTAATATATAATAGGTTTTCTGGATAAAATCTTCTTCCCGCATATCGCCATAGCCCAGCGCTTT